>JBDKRR010000042.1:0-2473 GCA_039683315.1 Sulfuricella sp. | reverse complement strand
CCGTCCAGCGTAGCCCCGGAAACGTCCGCATAAGAAACGTGCGTGCGGGAGGCGAGCGCCCCCGCGTTGCCAATCGTGATCGAGTGCCCGTTCTTTAAGTAGATCATCAGAACCCCCCGAGCCCTGCGAGGGCAAACTCATACGTGGTGCCGCCACCACCACCGCCGCCTGTCTCATCAGTTCCTGCCACCCACGCAGTGCCGTTCCACTTCAAAACCTGCCCCACAGAGCTGCCCGCAGGCAGCACAGCACCTACAGGGATGGTGTCGCCAGTGGGCAGCTCTACGAGCTTCCCACTGCTGACGACGAGGGGGCGGCGCTCTGCCATGGCTTAGGCCAGCACCACGGGTGTGCCACTCTCAAAATTCACTTCGGTGGCGCTGACCGCAACACCGAGGTTCTGCACCACGTTGCCAGATGCACTGGGGATCGTGGCGCCACCGGTACCGGCGGTCGTCTGCAGGTACACCGGGCCTGGCGTCTGACCGGACACCTGGGTGTTTGTGCCCTCGAAGTACACCAGAGCGTTCCCGCCGCTGGACACTGCAGCCAGCACGAAGCCGTGGGCCTCCTTGCCTGCAGTCGTCGCATCGGCCTTGCGCACCTTGGCGCCGGTGCTGTTCCACACGTTTACCCAGGCACCGGCAGCAAGCGCTTCGCTGGCCGCAATGGTCTTGGTGTCCACGCCGATGCCAACGGGCATCACGCTGTTATCGAGGCGTCCAGAAGAATCAAGGGCCACGAGGTCGCCATCGTTACCGGCGCCTGCTGAGGTGACGGTCGCTGCGACTTCGGTAAATACGCCAGCTACTAGACGAAGGAATTTCTTTGCGGGCATGGTGGACTCCTATGCAATGGTGATTGGGGGTTGAACGTCCACGAGGACGAGGGTCGGCGACAGCGCATGCGCCACCACCTGCGAAAAAACGGCGCCGACTGGCAAGGTTTGCGTGAGCTGACCTGCCGTGCCGACAAACACCGGGCCTGGGCTCCATGTCCAGCCGGAGTGCTCCAGCGTGAATGCCGTCTGCACCACGGCCTGATCGCCTGGGCTGTATGCGTTGGCCAGCAGGCCCAGCACGGCGCCTCGATGGGCTGGGTTGGTGCAGTCGGCCTGGGTGAGTAACCCGGCCGCATCCACGGCCACCGCGCTATGCCCGCTGAGTGGTGTGGCGCCGACAGTGACAGTGGTGGTGCCGCCGGCGGGGCCTTGAATGCCCTGGATGCCGCGCGGCCCCTGCTCTGCTACGGCTACGATGCTGACGACCTCGACCTCATCCACCAGCACCGAGTCGTCGGGCTGGTCGGCGAGGATCAGGATCTCTTCGACGATGAGGGCGTCAGCCACGCGTCACCTCTGGGGATACAGTAATGGAGCCTTCGGCGAGCCGGGTCACATCGTCGGGCAGAGCACCGGGGTGAATGATCTCCAGGTCGAACACGCCGCGCTCCCAGGTAAAGGCTGCCGTGGTTGTGGCCCCGACGTAAAAGTCGATGATCCCCGCCGTGCCGCCCAACGTGATGCCGCCGTTCTCAGTGGTCAGCTCCAGTAGCACTATGGGCGCGCTAGTTTCTGCGCGCACCTGCATGCGGGCTGTGCAGCCCGTCAGGTCGATAGGTACGCCTGTGGCCTTGACGCCCCACCGCAGGCGCTTGCGGAACGTGGCGCCCTGGTAGATCGTGAATTTGAGTTTGGCCGGCTTGGTCATGGGGCTGCAGTGTTCCCCCGGCGAGGCTCCACGTCGAACCTGACCGGGGGGAAAGCACTACAACGTGGCGCGAGCCTTCTCCGTTTCCTCTCGCATCTGCTGGCGCATGGCGCGCGGCGCAGTATCCGCAATCCGTTGGTCCTTGGTCTTGGACATTTCGCGCACCCGCTTGAGCACAGCAGGCATGCTGACCACGATGCGCTGCTCGGGGTTCTTGCGGTTCCATTCCTCCAGGTCCGCGCGGGCCTCTGCCACGATACCTTGGTCCTTCTCAAAAATGCCCCGTGCCCACTTCGCGCGGATCTCCTGGGCCTTCATTGCGGAGTTCTTCTACTAGATCAACGGGCGGCCTGCGCCTTGCGGCGCTCTACCGCTTCGTTCAAGCGCGTCATAACGTCAGTGATTTGATCCTCTTTGGCGCGCACTTCTTCGCGGCTGGCGTCCTTGGCGATCAGTTCGCGCTTGTCCCGACGCAGCTTTTGCACATCACGTTCTGCCCGGTTCGCCATGGCAATCATGGTCGCCTGCGGGTTCTCGCGCACCAACTTTGCGGCTTCATCAAACCGGCCATCCTTGCGCAGCCCTTTGATCTCTGTTTCCAGCGCGTTGAGCCGGTCCAGGTTGGCGTAAAACGCCGTGCCCTGGCTGGCTTGGCTTGCGGCATTGCCGACGAACCGACCCACCAACGGGATTTTGTGGGTTGGCAGAGTCTCGCCAGACATGGCCGTGGAGATGGTCTGCTGCACCTTTGCCGCTTCCCTGGC
>JBDKRR010000041.1:0-6611 GCA_039683315.1 Sulfuricella sp. | reverse complement strand
CCGATATTGTCGGCGGCGCCACGTTGGGGTTCGCTACGCTCACCACCAACCTACAGAATCAATGGGTTGCATGGTGTTTCTTGAGAGCCGTTTCGTCTTCCGGCTTTACAGAAACCGTGGTCTGTCCCCTAATTATTCTAATTATTCCTAATTATTCCTTAGTACTCATGCATGGGGCTCCTATGTATAACGTGAAAGCTCAGGAGCGCGAAAAGGCGGCTTGTCGGCGTAGCGTCCCTCTGGAGCGGTGGGTTAGCGATCATCACGGATTACCCTGAAGATTGCGGGTATCTATGTATTGCAGGTAGGCCTCAATCATGGCGCGCGCGATGCCACGAGCCTCCGCTAGCTCGGTTTCGGTTGCATCTCTCAGCACATCGCCTGTCTTGCCACGGTGACGCCCTTGACGCAATGGTTCGCTATTGCAGAGTTGCCCGAGACGAGACCATTGTGACGCCGTGATGGCAAGCGCTGCTCGCGCAGAGTTCTCACCACCAAATTTGACGGACAGAGCATCACGAATCTCATACAGATGGACCAGCTCATTGTTTGGGTCGCGCACCCCCGCGTCGTAGCTACGCAGCATTGCGCCTAACAGGCCATCAGAAGCACGGTGGGCAGAAATCAACCCTGCGAGACTCTTCTTCCTTTCAATTCGATCACGCTTTGAATCCGAAATGATATTGCCGTCCTTGTCCGTAACTCGGATATCGACAGACCCACCGGATATCACGATGCATGCAGATTCCAGTTCAATGGATATATCCCTTCGTCCGTCGGGGTGCACCCGAGTGATTGTCGACTTGGATAGCTCATACGGGCGATGAGTGAGCAACTGCACGCCCAATAATCTGTCGTTCAGGGAGTCATGCAGCGTTTGGCGAATAGATGGATTCGAGTCAAATATCGAAGATTCGATCTTCGCCTCCACTTTGCCGTCGGCAATGTTCATGGTGTAGTCGTGACGCAAAATCTCTATCGCTTCCTCGAAATAGTCAGGCGGCGTGAAGCTCCATTCCAATAGGACAATTGCACTCATGGGTAGCGCCTTTGATCGCTAACGTGCAAGCTCAGGGGCGCGCCGCTTGCGGCGCGTCCCGCTGGGCCGGCGGGTTAGAGCGGTCATGGCCAGACACCCGAAACGGCCATGCCGCCAAGGAAGAAAGCGAACGCAAGCCAAAGCAGATTGATGCCTTGGAGAAGATGGACTACCCTCTTGCCGCGAAAACGCCAAAAGGAATAGACGACAAGAGCGATAGGCACAAACAGAAGAAGGCGGAATGTTTCGCCAAGTTCGGGGCGCGGCGAGCCCACCATGCCAACCAAAACAGCGCCGATGCAAAGGACGGAAATGAATGCGCCATGCAGCGAAACGGCAATACGGTGTGCAAGCGGCTCAGTAGATGGTGAGGCGCGGAAATACACGAGGCTCGTAATCAGCGGCACCGAAGCCGCCACAAACCAGAACAGCATTGCAGTCTTGAAAGTGAACATAGGGCTGGTAGCTCTAACGTAAAGTGGCCATCCTAATTGACGCAAAAACATTGCATCAATGTGATGGGTAAAATATTTGTGTTCATGGAAAATCCTATTCCCATCAGTTTATTATGAATTTTTAGGGCATCCTAAAATGCTTGAAGAGCCATCACCGTACCAGCCCCCCCAAACCCCAGCCGGACTTATTTCGCCACGAAGATTGTCTCAACCGTATTTTCAGCCGAAAACATAAAGTTAAGCGTGGTTGCATCATCCGGATAATAAATATAGTTATTTTCCCTGGTGCCGAATTTAATCTTTTTCACGGGCTCCCCTAGAATCTCGACCAGCTTCTCTTTGGTCTCGCCGATCCTGATGCCGGCTATTCGGCCTTTGAAAGGCACGTCGAATCTGATCGTCTTCGCTTTCTTGTCGGCGTTGAAGAAAACACGGATGCCCTTCGTCTTTAACTGGATGGATGAGGTTCTTGGCCTCAGGAGCGTGGCGGGAAGAATGCCTGTTTCCTCGTCCAGTTCCGGGTTCATGTCGGTTCCCAGCGCCTGCTTGACCATGTCGACCGAGTCTCCCAATCGCACTGGCGATCCATCCGGTTTGCCGAGCTCGCCGGCGAAGCCGATATGAACTGCGCCGAAAAATAGTGTGCTGAACAGCAGGATACGTTTCATATATGTCTTTTGGTGTGGATGTTTGTGGAAGTGGCGGCGTCGATTCGCTTTAGTCGTCAAATTCGAGCCGCCACCCGGCAGGTTACTTGGTTACCAGCGCCAGGAACTCCGGCGACTTGACCAGTTTCTGGATCAGGTTCTGCACCGCCGGGAAGTAGGCTTCTGCAGTCTGCTTGCATGCCGTATCGGCGACGAAGCCGCTATTGAATTCGTAGTGCTCCGCTACGTAGGCCGTTTTCCCGTTCGACGAGGTCACGCGCAGGCCGATGTCCCACGAGCCGCCGGTAAGGCCGCGCGACGAGGAAAAGGACAGTTGATCTACCACCCCGGAAAGCGTGACCTTGGGCGTCTTCTCGTCGAACTTGCCGGCGACCTTCAGTTCGTCGGCAAGCGCCTTCTGGATGTACGCCTCGAAGCTCATGTTGTCGGGCGGCGCGATCGGGCCGGCGGCACGGCAGCTGTTGTCGAAACTGCCCGGCCCCTTGAACGAGCCCACGTTGATGTTGCCCGCGTCGATGGTCTTCAGTGCCACGTTGGTGTCGGCGGAAATGCTGTAGCGCTGCGGCATGTAGGTGGAACATGCGCCCAGTGCGAGCGCGGAAATGACAACGGCGATTCGTTTCATACGATTGATACTCCCCTGGAAAAAACCAAAATGTTCGAAGCAACCGGCCTGCCCGATATATGCGATGCAATTATAGATGCTCAATCCGCTGCATGACAGCAGGTTTGTTGCGGGGCATGCCGGTTCATCTGCCTGCAATCCGGGCGGGCATGGTGAAAAGTGGATCAACATCGACCATCGGGGGTAATATTGCAGCAACCAACTTCTGCAGCCGAGTCCATCATGGCTCCAAAAACGGCCCAGCATGGCAGTGAATCCAGTGTCGTCAATTCATTGCAAATTGCAACCTACAATATCCACCAGGGTTTTTCGCAGTTCAACCGGCGCATGGTGATGCATGAGCTGCGCGACGAGTTGCGCGCCATGCAGCCCGATGTGATATTCCTGCAGGAAGTGCAGGGAGTGCACCTTCTGCACGCCGAACAGCAGAATGGCTGGCCGAAGGAGTCGCAGTACGAATTTCTCGCCGAGTCGATCTGGCACGACTTCGCTTATGGCAAGAACGCGGTTTACCCCGAGGGGCACCACGGCAATGCCATCCTCAGCCGTTTCCCGATTGTGCGTTGGGAAAACGTCGACATCTCCGCCCATCCCTCCGAGCAGCGCGGCCTGCTTCACAGCGAAATCCGGATACCCGGCTGGGAACACAATCTGCATTGCATCTGTGTGCATCTCGGCCTGTTTGCACGCTGGCGCCGGAAGCAGTTGCATGCGTTGCGCGAGCATATCGAGCATCTGGTTCCGCCAAATGAGCCGCTCGTCATCGCCGGAGATTTCAACGACTGGCGCTTCGAGGCATGCCGCTTCATGGTGCGCGAGATGCATCTGAGCGAAGCCTTCCAGCAACTGCACGGCATGCCGGCGTGCAGCTACCCCTCCGCGATGCCGGTGCTGCACCTCGATCGCATCTACGTGCGCGGCTTGCGGGTGACGAGCGCCAAGGTGCATTCCGGCCGGCCCTGGTCGCGCATTTCCGATCATGCTCCGCTGAGCGCCATTATTTCGCTCCCATGACCCAGTACCTGGACGGCAATCAGGTCAGCCTGCTGTGCAACGGGGCCGAGTACTTCCCCGCGCTGGTAGCCGCGATCGACCAGGCGGCACGGGAAATCTACCTGGAAACCTACATTTTCGAGTACGACAGCACCGGCAGGAGCATTGCCGCGGCCCTGAAGCGCGCGGCGCGGCGCGGCGTGACGACTCACTTGCTGCTCGACGGTTACGGCGGGAAAACCCTGCCGCGCGAGGCAATCGAGGAAATGCGCGCCGACGGGGTGCAGGTGCTGATTTACCGCCCTACGCTGGCCAAGTTCCGGCGCAGCAGCTACCGCCGCCTGCACCGCAAGATCGTGGTGGTGGACAGCCGCATCGCCTTCGTCGGCGGCAT
Source organism: Sulfuricella sp. (assembly GCA_039683315.1). GTDB lineage: Bacteria > Pseudomonadota > Gammaproteobacteria > Burkholderiales > Sulfuricellaceae > Sulfurimicrobium. Next base: position 2,437 of record JBDKRR010000041.1, on the reverse strand, counting down.
CAATATCATCGACGACATGGATACGCCCGGCCAGACGCCGCCGCGCTACGACTACGCGGTCAGGGTGGAAGGGCCGCTGCTGCCGCAAATCTATGAGGCGGTGAGAAAACTGTGGGGGCTGGTGTCCTGGTCGCAGCTCAAGCGGCGGCGCCGCCGCCAGCCGCCTGCCTTCAGCCCCGTTCCGTCTGGCGACGTGAGCGCGGCATTCTTGATCCGCGACAACATCGGCCACCGCACGGACATCGAGGAAGCCTACCTGGACGCGATCAACAACGCGCGTTCCGAGATCGTGCTCGCCAACGCCTATTTTCTGCCCGGGCGCCATTTCCGCCAGGCCCTGAGCCAGGCGGCGGCGCGCGGGGTTCGGGTGGTTTTGCTGCTGCAGGGGCGGGTGGAGTATGTGCTGCTGCACTATGCCACGCGTGCGCTATACGGCGTTTTCCTCGATGCCGGGATCGAAATCTACGAGTATCACCGCAGCTTCATGCATGCCAAAGTAGCCGTGGTGGACGGCAACTGGGCCACGGTGGGTTCCTCCAATATCGACCCCTTCAGTCTGTTGCTCTCGCGCGAGGCCAATGTGCTGGTCAGCGATGCCAAATTTTCCGCGCAACTGAGGGCAAGCCTGGAGCAGGCGATGGAGGAGGGCTCGCGCGTGGTGACGTCTGCGCACTGGAGGCGCCAGCCCCTTTACCTGCGCCTGCTGTCCTGGCTCAGTTACGGCGGGGTGCGCCTGTTGGTCGGCGTCACCGGCTATGGCAGGAAGGGCGCCTGAGCCTCAAACGCGACCGCGTTTTGACTTGATCAGAGTCCCTAATGACTGTTTTCGATGAATTGCGGCTTCAGCTTCCAGTACACCAGCAGGAACGCGATTGCGGAAAAGGCGGCGGCAATGGTGAAAGTAATCTGCGGGCTCAAGGCATCCCAGGTATAACCCGCATATAACCCTCCCAACGTTCCGCCGGCACCGAAAGACAGGCTGTTGTAGAGCGCCTGCCCCTTGGCCTGATGCTTGCCGCGGAACAGTCGGTGGATGACCTCGATCCCCGCCGCCTGGTAGGAGCCGAAGGTCGCGGCGTGCAGGACCTGGGCGAACAGCAGCAGGATCACCCAGTTGATACCCCAGCCGATGATGAGAAAGCGCAGCACGCCCAGGGCGACGCTTGCCAGCAGAATCTGACGCAGGCTGAAATGACGCATCAGGCGCTGCATCCACAGAAACACCAGGATTTCGCTCACGACCCCCAGCGCCCATAGCCAGCCCACGCTGCTTTTGGAATAGCCGTGGTCTACCAGGTAGATGGAATAGAAGGTGTAGAAGGGGCCGTGGGCGGCGGCATTGAAAAAGCTGGCGGCGAAAAACGCCAGCACCACGGGCTGTTTGATGACCTGCCATACCGGCAATTGATCGCTGGAATGCGGGATCACACGGGCTTCCGGAATGTAGCGCGCGAGCAGCGCCAGGCCCAGCATCATGCCGAGGATCGCCCACAGCAGGAAACGGATCGGCGCGAAGTCCAGTACGTAACCCAGGCCCACCACGGCGAGAATAAAACCGATCGAGCCCCACAGGCGGATGCGGCCGTACCTTTCCGTGCGCTCGCCGAGGTGGCTCAATGTGGTGGCTTCCACCAGCGGCAGCGAAGCGCTCCAGAAAAAACTCATCAGCGACATTACGGCGAACAGCCACAGGAAGCTGGTGCCGAAGAACACGCCGACGTAAGCCACCAGGCTCAGGCTCGCCGCGATCTGCACGATGGCGACGCGCTTGCCGCTGTGATCGGCGAACCAGCCCCAGATATTGGGCGCGAAGATGCGCATCACCTGCAGCAACGACATCAGCACGCCGATCTGGAAAGCATTGAATTCCAGCGATTTGAGATACAGCCCCCAGAACGGCGACATGGCGCCGACGAAGGCGAAGTAGAAGAAATAGAAGCCGGACAGGCGCCAGTAGGGGAGGGAATGCATTGGCCGAATTTTAACATGCCGGGCTGCTCAGGGACGGCGCGGGATAGGGCGGCCTGCCCCGCCTGAACGCCAAAACGAGGGCATAAGCCAATTTTCGTCAACTCCCGGCGCTGGACAAACTTTCGCCAATTCAATTAATATCCCTCCTCCAAACAGGAGTTAATGGTCTCGAAATACGCAAGTCGCCGGCACTGGTCGCGCTGCGGTAATGGGGCGGAAATGGGGATGCGATACATGGTGTTCATACGATGAGTGCAGCGGAAAGTCTGGCGGAAGAGCGCCATATCACGGTCTACATCATGGGCAAGGCCTACGAGGTGCCGGCCGAGGCGACCATCATGGGCGCCATCGAGTACGCCGGCCACCAGATCATCCGCGGCGCCGGCTGCCGCGAAGGCTATTGCGGCGCCTGCGCCACCATCTACCGCCTGCCCGGCGATTACAAGATCCGCACCGGCCTGGCCTG
>JBDKRR010000040.1:0-3317 GCA_039683315.1 Sulfuricella sp. | reverse complement strand
ACTTTGGCCCGATCCTGACCCAGTACCGTGGTGATGCCCAGGGCGCCATCAAGGCACTGACAGAGCTGCAAGACGGCGAAGCTGTGGCCGCACTCAATCACCCTGAGGTGGGTGACATTGATCTGGTGTGGGGTTCTGCGCCTGAAGGCAAACGTGAGGGCTTTGGGCTGGCCAAGATCACGGAAAAGCACCCGGAGGTGCTTGCGGATCTGCAGGGCTTCATCTCCAGCTTGAGCAAGGATGCCAAGCGTTCGGGCGCCAATCGCGTTCGGCTGGTTGACGGCACCGGCGAGGCGGTGGTTAGCCTGGATTGGAAAGGGGACAGCAAGGTCTGGCTGCTGACCGCCTACGAGAAGGGCGCCGAGGCTGGCACGACGATGGACACTGCCAGCAATGGCTCCGAGGGTGACACAGCTCGCCCCGGACCCGGCGCAGAAACAAGTGTACCAACGTCAACTGGCGAGGACAAGGGCGGAAGCGCCCAGGCGGATGCGCCCAAGCTGACCGCCGATCAGACCACCAGCCAGATCCGCTGGCAGGACATGGGCACCAAGGACGGTGTGCACACGCATTCGCTGTTCTTCTACGAGACACAGGAGGCATTCGAGGCAAACCAGGGACGCATGGCCTACGGCACCATCACCAAGGGTGACGTGAGCGCGTCCAAGTGGTCGGTTGATGGCGTCGAAGGCATGTTTGAGGGCCTGGCCGATGCCAAGAAGGCGGCCGTGGCCCATGCGCTGGAGCGTTTGCGCCGTGACGGGTACGTGCAAGACGAGCCGACCCAGACAGCGCCAGCGTCGACACCTGAAGCACGCTTCGAGCAAGAGCGCGCCAAGGGTGGCCAAAACGCCGGCATCAATGCCTTTGCCAAGATCGCAGGCGCCACGGGTGAATCCGTGACCGATGTGTGGCAACGCTGGCGATCGGTTATGGCCTTTGACGACAAGGTGGGGAAGGGCGCTGGCGCTGATGTGGCCAAGGCCATGCAAGAGCAGTTGCTCAAAGCCCCTTGGGCGAATGACGCCGTCTATCCTGGTGACGGCCGCTCAATGAGCCCTACCGCGACCTTGCATCAATGGCGTGTCCGTGCGGGCAAGTTTGCAGAGCAGAAGGAGTCCTTCTCTCGGGAGTTGGACCGCGAAGAGCTGCGCGCCCGAGATGCTGAGAACTTCGGCGTCCCTGAGGAGGCGGTCAACCAGGCGCGCGAAGCCGTGGCAGCGATGCGAAAGCGCGTGATCGAGCTTGAGGCGGAAATCAAAGAGGGCGTTGCCCAGGCTGAGGCCCGCGAGGAAGCCGCCAAGTCCGCCGAGCAAAAGGCATACCAGGACAGTTTCGAGCTGCCCAGCCAGTCTGTCCTGGCCAAGAAGCCGACGCCGACAAGCATCGACAACTGGTCCAACCCAGTGGAGTGGCGAGGCAAGACCGTTTACACAAATGGCCACTTTGTCGACGTCACCGTCACCCCCCCTCACATCAAGGACTGGGAATCGCGCAAGGGCATTCGCCAGAACCTGACAACCAGCGCGACAGATCGCGTCTTGGGCATGGCAGGCGTGCGCGATGGCTTCCCCGACAACAGTCACGTGAAGGCCGAGCCTCTGGCGGTGATTGATGATGTGAAGTCTGGGCGCCTGTTCTTTGATGTGCAGGGCGAACTTGTGAGCATTGACCTCAAGTACGCCCGCTACTTCCAAAGCAAGGTCAAGGGAGCCACCTTCACCGCCAACCCCAACGACTTGGGCGGTCCAATGCGTGTCATGGACGGCGACAACCTGGTTGGCATCGTCATGCCATTCCGGCCAACCATCTACGACAAGAGTCCCAAGATGACCGTGGCTGACGTGCGCGGATACATGGCGTCAAGCGGCAAGGACAAGCCGCAGAGCGTGGTGAAGCGCGCCCAGCAGGCCAAGAAGCAAGAAGCCCAGCCGGCTGAGACACCAGCCGAAGACGCAGCAGACGTTTTCCCGATGCAAGAGGCTGCATCGAGCTATTCCGGCATCTCCCACAGCGGCACTCAGCGCGCCAAGTCGGACGCCGCCGAGTTTGAGGCCTACATCGAGCGCGCCAATGCTGCAGGGCTGGCCCTGGCCGAAACCGAAGAGCAGAAAGCCGCCGTCGAGAAGGCCACCAAAGAGCTGCGCGCCGAGTACCTGGAGGCCTACCGCCGCCTGATGGGTGTTCGCGCCGGCACCTACAGCGGGTTCGTGGCTGGTCGTTCGGGCCTGAACGCCAGCCAGGCCGACAAGCGCAACAGCGCATACGACCGTGCCATTGACGGGTTCGTGGCTTGGCAGAAGGACAACGAGGGGCGCGTGCGCCGCGCTGCGCTGGATGCCCGCACACCTGAAGCCAAACAGGCAGATGCTGACGCGGTACGCATCGCGGCAGAGCAGAAGGCCGAAGCCAAGGAAAATGCAGACCTGGACCTGATGCGCAAGATCCTTAATTGGAAAAAGGGCGGAGATCCTGTCGCCATCGGAAAGGCTGCCATCTTGAACGGTGTGAACCTGTCCAAGGACGGCTATCCCAGCAGCGTGAAGCTGTCACCGACTGACGGCAGCACCTTGAGCGATGACAAGTTTGACCTGGCAGCCCTGTTCCGCCGCAAGGGCATGAGCGTGCCTGACTCGAAGCGCCGTGTTCGTGAACTGGTGGACGCCGTGCGCGCCGAGGATGGCGCCCAGGTGGCCGCCGCCAAGGCAGAACCAGCCGCCAAGACCGAAGACAGCAAGACCCCCACCGTGGACCGCCACATGGAGGTGATGGAGAGCGTGCGCGCCGGTACGGCCACACCCGAGCAGTTCAAGGCATCCTTCAACGCCGTGGTGGATGGGAAAGAGGCCATCCTGGCAGAGCTGGACACCAAGACCAAGGTGGAATTGCTGCGCGCCGGTGGTGCATGGCTGCAGATGCGATACGCCAGCGAGAAGAAGTCCGAAGTGGTGGAGGCGTTCTACCGCCAACTGGTCGGTGAGTACACCCTGGGTGAGGGCGTGAGCTACGGCATGGGCAAGGGCTCCTACGAAGCAGCCGTGCGCAAGATGGTCGAGTCCACCGACGAGGCCAAGCTGCAAAGCTATGTGGAAGAGCGCAAGGCGGCCGCCAAGGAGGCCCTGGCCCGCATGAAAGCCCGTGAGCAGGCCCTGACCGACCCCAAGACCCTGGCCGACTTCAAGGAAGTGGTCGGCGCCAAGATCCGCGACGGGATGAGCGCACAAGAGGCTTTCCTGTCCCTGACGCCAGAGCAGCGCATCAAGTACGACACCCTGGCTGCCGAGAGCACACGCGATCGCCGCGAAGAGCTAAAGCGC
>JBDKRR010000039.1:0-13301 GCA_039683315.1 Sulfuricella sp. | reverse complement strand
GCGCCGCCTCGACCAAGGCGACATAGGGCTGCTCTCGCCGCTGGGCTACTCGCCCACCGGAGAAATCTTCAACCTGTCGCTGGAAGACGTCGCCACCCGCGCGGCCATCGATCTCGACGCCGACAAGCTGGTGTTCCTCATGAACACTGCGGGCGTCACCGACGAAGGCGGCGAGCTGCTGCACAGCCTGACCACCCAGGACGCGGAAACCATTTTGGCGCGACCGCACGGTCTGCCCGAAGACATCGACTATTTCCTGCCCTGCGCCATTCGCGCCTGCCGCAACGGGGTGGCGCGCGTGCACCTGATCAGCCGCCACGTGGACGGCGCCCTGCTGCAGGAATTCTTCACCCATGAGGGCATCGGCACGATGCTGGCGGAGGACACGCTGGAGACCCTGCGCCCCGCCACCATCAACGACGTGGGCGGCTTGCTCGCCCTGATCGAACCGCTGGAAGCGGAAGGCACGCTGGTACGCCGCTCGCGCGAACTGCTGGAAATGGAAATCGAGCGCTTTACTGTGCTGGAATACGACGGCCTGATCATCGGCTGCGCCGCGCTCTACCCTTTTCCCGAGGAGCAGTCAGCCGAACTGGCCTGCATGGCGGTGAACAAGGATTACCGCGGTGCCGGGCGGGGAGAGGCGCTGCTGGAATACATGCAGGTTCAGGCGCTGGAAAAAGGCTTCCGCCAGTTGTTCGTGCTCACCACGCGCACCGCCCACTGGTTCGTCGAACGCGGCTTCATCGAGGCCGGCGTGGCAGCGCTGCCCAAGGCGAAGCAGGGTCTATATAACTACCAGCGCCGTTCCAAAGTATTCGTCAAAACACTGTGAAACGCTTTTTCCTCCTGCTCTTCGGGCTGCTGCTCGCGGCCGTGTCTTCCCTTGCCTCCGCGGCCGGACAACAAACGCTGTCGGTGGGGCTGTTTCCCAATCTCAGCGCGCGCCAGCTGGTGGAAACCTACCAGCCGCTGCGGGAATTTCTCGAACAGCGCCTCGGCCGTCCGGTCATGCTTTATACCGCGCCCGACTTCAAAAGCTTTGTCAGCCGCACGCAAAGCGGCGAATACGACGTCATCGTCACCGCGCCGCATTTCGCCCGCCTGGCGCAAATCGACGCGGGTTATCAGCCCCTGTTCGCCTACCGCAGCGACATCACGGCAGCCCTCGTGGTTCCTGCCGGCAGCCGGATCGGCAGCTTTGCGCAGCTACGCGGCACAAAAATCATTGCGCCCGGTCATCTCGCCCTCGTCACCATGCTGGGCCAGAAGCTGTTGCACGATCACGGCCTCGACGCCGGTCGCGACTACGCCCTGCAGGAAACTGCCACTCACGGCAACGTCGCCCTGGCTGTGCTGCGCGGAGAGGCCCAGGCCGGTATCATCGGCGTCCTGCCCCTGAAACAGTTAGCGGAGAACACTTCGCGCCAGCTCCATATACTGTCGCTCTCGCCCGCCGTCCCGTCGCAGATGTTGCTCGCTCACCCCGGCATGGCAGCGAACCAAATCCAACAGATCAAGGAAGCACTGCTGCAATTCGAGCAAAGCCCGGCCGGGCAAAAATTTTTCCAGACCAGCGGCCTGGCCGGCCTCAAGCCGGTCAACGCCGCCGACCTCAAGCAACTCGATCCGTACGCCAAAGAAGTAAAGCGCCTGATGGAACAGCCGAACTAAATGAAGAAAGCCTTTCTGTCGCTACGTGCCAAGCTGGTCCTGATTACCGTCATAATCGAAGTGCTCATGCTGGCGCTCCTGGTCAGCAACAACAACCGCCTGACCCAGGACAGCCTGATGGAACAGGCGCAACTGCGCCTCAGGGAATACGAACTGCTGTTCAACACTGCCCTTGCACCGTCACTGGTGGCAAAGGATTACTCGACTCTGCAGGAGATACTGGGCGAAAGCCGCAAAAACAACGGCATTGCCTACCTGATACTCACGGACACGACCGGGCGGGTGATTGCTGCCGATGGCTGGAGCCCCGGCGAGGCACTACCTAAACTCGACCGCGATCTCGCGGTCAGCGTCCGCGAAGCTCACCAGATTTTCGACACCGAGTTGCCGATCCATATCGCCGGACAGACTTATGGAACCCTGCGTTACGGTATCGACACACGCTTCATGCAGGAAGCCCAATCGAGATTATTGCAGCAAAGCCTGTTGATCGCCGGCATTGCGCTCCTCCTTTCCGTTGTGCTGCTCACTGCTGCCGGTTTATGGCTTACCCGTCACCTCGGTCGCCTCAGCGCTGCCAGCCGGGCGGTGGCGGAAGGGCATTTCGACATCTCCCTGCAGATCGACACGCAGGACGAAATCGGCCAGCTGACGCAAGCCTTCAATACCATGGCCCGCGCAGTAAGTGCACGCATCAGCGAACTCGAAACATCGCAGGAGATGCAGCGCCGTTACCTCAATCAGTCTCAGGAAGAGCACGCCCGGCTGATCTCTCTGCTCTCGGCGATGAATTTTGGCGTTCTATTCGTCAACCAGGACGAAACCGTGATGTACTACAACCCGGCTTTCGTGCGCGTCTGGATGATTCCTGAACGCACCGACCTGATCGGCCGGCCGGTAGCTGAGGTCCTGCGCCATTCCGCCAACATGCTGGCGCAACCGGACCATTTCTCCAAACATTTCCTGCAGGTGGTAACCGCCCGCGAAGTCAGCGACACCTTCGAAATCGGCCTGGCTGACGGGCGCACCGTTACCCAGATGTCCTACCCGGTGCATGACCCGAAAAGCCGCTTCATCGGCCGCTTGTGGGTATATGAAGACATCACCCGCGAGCGCCAGACCGCCGAGCAACTGATTTACCTGGCCGAGCGCGACTCGCTCACCGGCCTGTACAACCGCCACCGCTTCCAGGAAGAACTGGCGCGCGCGCTCGCCGAGGCGGAACGGCGCAACTTCGAGGTCGCCCTGCTGTTCTTCGACCTGGACGAATTCAAATACGTCAACGACACTTTCGGCCACCGCGCCGGCGACGCCATGCTGATCCGCGTCGCCGGGGAAATAGGCACGATCGTGCGCAACAACGAACTGCTCAGCCGACTGGGGGGTGACGAGTTTGCCGTGCTCGTCAGCGGCGTCAACATCGCACAAGCGGAAGCGCTGGCCGAACGCATCGTGCGCGCCATCGCCCATATCCCCCTGCGTTTCGACGGCCACAACCTGCGCCTCACCACCAGCCTGGGCATCGCCTTCTACCCTGCGCACGCCAGCACCGCCGAAGAGCTGATCGCACATGCCGACTCCGCCATGTACCAGGCCAAGCAGGCGGGCAAAAACGCCTGGCGCACTTACCGGCCGGAGCTGGACGACTCCCTCAAGATGGTCAAGCACCTGTCCTGGAACGAACGCATCAGCAGGGCGCTGGAACAAGACCTGCTGCTATTGCATTTCCAGGGCGTTTACCATGCCCAGACCGGGAAACTGGCACACCTGGAAGCCCTGGTGCGCATGATCGACACAGAAAACCCGGATCAGCTCATCATGCCCGGCCACTTCATCTCGCACGCGGAGAAGAGCGGCAAAATCCGCGACATCGACCGCTGGGTCATCAGTGCGGCGATTGCCATGCTGGCCCGCTCGACGCAAGTACCACCGATCGCGGTAAACATCTCGGGCCGCTCCTTCGATGACCCTACCCTGCCGCAATACATTTCCGAGCAGTTGGCGAAGCGTGGCATCGACCCGCAGCGCTTGCTGGTGGAGCTGACCGAGACTTCAGCGGTAACCGACCTGCACGACGCGCAACGCTTCATCGAGTCCCTGCGTCAAACCGGCTGCCCGGTATGTCTGGACGACTTCGGCACCGGGTTCTCCTCCTTCGCCTACCTGAAGCACCTCAACGCGGATATCCTCAAGATCGACGGCCTGTTCATCCGCAACCTGACCAACGATCACGACAACCAGGTGTTCGTCAAAGCCATCGTCGACGTGGCGCGCGGCATGCGCAAAACCACGGTGGCGGAATTTGTCGAGAACGCGGATATCCTGGAAATGCTCAAACGCTTCGGCGTTGATCTGGTGCAGGGCTACCACCTCGACATGCCCAAGGCGGATCACCCGGCACTGTCATCCGCAGGAGATGCATCTACGACGTAAATGCTCGACTGGGTCCCGATTTACCGTTTGACCGTGTGACCGATAATCTTGCTTTGCCCGTTTTTCCCGATAGAATGGCCCTTCACGTTTTGCACCTGAGGATTTTATGAACAAGCTTTTCACCCTGTTTCTGGTAATGCTGCTCAGCTTTGGTCTTACCATCGGCGAAGCCGGCGCCAAACGCTTCGGCGGCGGCTCGAGTTTCGGCAAGCAGCGCCAAAGCGTTACCCAGACTGCGCCCAAAGCCCCGTCCGCCGCACCCGCCCCTGCCGGCGCGCCGGCCAAGCCCGGCAACAGATGGCTCGGCCCGCTGGCCGGCCTGGCTGCTGGCGGCCTGCTCGCCTCCCTGTTCATGGGACACGGTTTCGAAGGCATCAAAATGATGGACATTCTGATGATGCTCGGCATCGCGGCCGCCGTGTTCTTCGTTTTCCGCGCCCTGCGCCGCAACAGCGCGCCACAGCCCGCATTGGCAGGAAACATGCCATACAGCGGCTATAGCGACCACCCGATCGAGCAACCCATGGGCGGCAGCGCCCCCTTAATGGCCGCCAGCACGCGCCCCGCCTGGTTCGAGGACGAGCCCTTCCTGCGCCAGGCCAAAGGCAACTTCATCCGCCTGCAGGACGCCAACGACAAGGGCGACCTCAACGACATCCGCGAATTCACTTCGCCGGAAGTGTTTGCCGAGATCAGCCTGCAGATCCAGGAACGCGGCGGCAAGCCGCAGCACACCGAAATCGTGATGCTCAACGCCGAGATGGCCGACGTGGTCACCGAAGGCGATCACGTCATCGCCAGCGTGCGCTTCTCCGGCCTGATCCGCGAAGAAGCGGGCGCCAACGCCGAATCGTTCAACGAAATCTGGCACATCCAGAAAGCGCTCAACCAGCCGAACGGCAGCTGGTTCATTGCCGGTATCCAGCAGGCAAACTAGGCGTTCCGATGGGGGGGAACCTCTCTCCCCCATCCTGTTCCGCAGTCTTCCCACATGAAAATTGCCTTGATCCGCCAGCGCTACACCCCGTTCGGCGGCGCCGAGCGCTTTGTCTCCAATGCCGTTCAGGCGCTACGGGCAGAAGGCGCTTCGCTCACAGTGATTACCCGGCAGTGGGAGAGCGGCAGCGAAGGCAACGCCCTGATCTGCAACCCGCCCTACCTCGGTAGCTTGTGGCGCGACTGGAGTTTCGCCCGTTGCGTTTGCGATACGCTGCGAAAACATCCCTTCGATCTGGTGCAGTCGCATGAGCGCGTCGCCTGTTGCGATATATTCCGCGCCGGCGATGGCGTGCACCGAGAATGGCTCAGACAGCGTCGGCGCATACTGGGCCCCCTGGGCAAACTCCGCCTCGCTCTCAATCCTTACCATCGTTATGTGCTGGCAGCGGAAAAAAAACTGTTCTCCAGCCCGCGCCTGAAAGCGGTGATCTGCATTTCCCGGATGGTGAAGGACGACATCCTGCGTCACTACGCTGTGCCGGAAGACAAGCTGCACGTCATCTACAACGGCGTGGACACTACCGTCTTTCACCCTTCGCTGGCGGCAAAACACCGGGAAGCCACCCGGCTTGCGTTCGGCATCCCAGCCGACGCCCCTTTGTTCCTGTTCGTCGGTTCCGGCTTCGAGCGCAAGGGGCTGGCGGTAGCGCTGGGCGCAATGACGGAATTGCCGGAAGAGGCGCATCTGCTGGTGGTAGGAAAAGACAAGCAGATGAAGAAATTAATGCGGCAAGCGGCAAATCTCGGTATTGCCGGACGCATCCATTTCGCCGGCGCTCAGAAAGACGTCAAGCCGTTTTACGGCGCCGCCGACGCTTTGGTGTTTCCTACCCTGTACGAGCCTTTCGGCAACGTTGCCCTGGAAGCCTTTGCCTGCGGTCTGCCGGTGATCACCAGCACCAGCAGCGGCGCGGCGGAACTGGTTCGTGAAGGAGAAAACGGCTTTACCTGCGATGCGCTCGATCAACGCCAATTGAGCGAGGCGATGGAAAAGCTGCTTTCACCTGATCTGCGCCGGAAAGCTGCGATAGCGGCTCGCGCCACGGCGGAGGCATTTAGTCTGGAAAGGATGAGTTTAGATCTGATGTCGCTGTATAATGCGCTTCTTTCCGTAAACTCAACGACATAGTGACTTCATCTCCGGAACTTGACGGCAGACAGCTTTACCAGCGTTTGCTGCGATTCGTCCTGCCCTACTGGCGCATTTTCCTGGTTTCCATAATCAGCATGGCGCTGGTCGCCGCCACCGAACCTGCTTTCCCGGCACTGCTCAAGCCCTTGCTCGACGGCAGTTTCGTGAAAAAAGACCCCAGCATGATGCACCTTATCCCGCTGTTGCTGATCGGGCTCTTCATCCTGCGCGGCATCGCCACGTTCACCAGCTCCTACGCCATCAGCTGGGTCGCAAACAAGGTGGTGATGGATCTGCGCTGCCTGATGTTCGGAAAGCTCGTAGCCTTGCCCACTCACTACTACGACGACAACTCCTCCGGTGTCCTGATGTCCAAGGTCACCTACGACGTCAGCCAGGTGACCAATGCCGCCACCAACGTCATCACCATCGTGGTGCGCGACTCCCTCAGCATCGCCGGCCTGCTTGGCTGGCTGCTCTATCTGAACTGGCGACTGACCCTGGTGGCCCTGATCGTGGTGCCGGCCATCGCCTTCGTCATTCGCAGCTTCAGCGGACGCCTGCGCAACATGAGCCGCGGTGCCCAGCAAGCGATGGGCCACATCACCCATGTGCTGGAAGAAACCATCGAGTGCCACAAGGTAGTGAAGATATTCGGCGGCCAGGAATATGAAGCGCGACGTTTTCAGGAAGCGGCCAACCAGGTGCGCCGTTTCAACATCAAGCAGGCTATCGCCGCGTCGGCCACCGTGCCGCTGGTGCAACTCATCGCGGCTATCGCACTGGCGGCGATCATCTATATCGCCACCATGCAATCGGCTTCGGACCAGACCACGGTCGGCGGCTTCGTCTCCTTCATTACCGCCATGCTGATGCTGCTGGCACCGCTGAAACGCCTCACCGGCGTCAGCGAAAGCCTGCAGCGCGGCCTGGCTGCGGCGGAAAGCGTATTCAACCTGATCGACGAAGAAGCGGAAACCGACAAGGGCACGATTTCCCTGCCGCGCGCGCAGGGCGCGCTGGAATTCAGGGATCTCGGCTTTACTTATGGCCGTTCGGAACGCATGGCCCTGGACCGCATCTCGCTGACCATCCGTCCGGGCGAAACCGTCGCGCTGGTCGGCCAGTCCGGCAGCGGCAAGACCACGCTGGCCAACTTGATTCCACGTTTTTACACACCGACCAGTGGCCAAATCCTGCTGGACGGACACGACATTCAAACCATCAGGCTCGCCGATCTGCGTTCCAATACCGCCCTGGTCAGCCAGGATGTCGTACTGTTCAACGACAGCGTATCCGCCAATATCGCCTACGGACGGCAAGGCGGGGCCTCTGAAGCCGAAGTCGTTGCCGCTGCGGAAGCGGCTCATGCCATGGAATTCATCCGCGAAATGCCGGAAGGCCTGAATACCCAGATCGGCGAGAACGGCGTGCGCCTGTCCGGCGGGCAGCGCCAGCGCCTGGCGATCGCGCGGGCGATCCTGAAAAACGCACCGGTGCTGATCCTCGACGAAGCCACCTCGGCGCTCGACACCGAATCCGAGCGCCACGTCCAGGCAGCCCTGGAAACGCTGATGCAGGGACGCACCACCATCGTGATCGCGCACCGCCTTTCCACCATCGAGAAAGCCGACCGTATCGTCGTCCTGCAAAAAGGGCACATCGCCGAGATCGGCAGCCACGGCGAACTTTTGGCAAAAGATGGCATCTACGCGAACCTTCACCGGATCCAGTTCAGCCAGGAAAAACTACTACAGCCATGACCGCCAAACTCCATATTGTCCACACCGAAGCCTCGCTCGGCTGGGGCGGTCAGGAAATCCGCATCCTTACCGAAGCCGCCGGGATGATCCAGCGCGGGCACCAGGTAACCCTGCTGTGTCCACCGCAAGCGCGTATCTACAGCGAAGCGCAAAGCCGCGGCCTGCCCGTGGTGGCGCTACCCATCGGCAGGAAGAACCTGCTCGGCGTGCTGGCCTTGCGGCGCTGGCTCAAGGCTCATGCGGTTGATGTGATCAACACGCACAGCTCCACCGATGCCTGGCTCGCCGCCCTGGCGATGAAGTCCCTCGGGAAACGGGTTCCAATCGTACGCACCCGCCACATTTCAGCCCCGATCCCGCACAATCCCGCCACCCGCTGGCTCTACCAGCGCGCCAGCCACCACATCGTCACCACCGGCGAGCGCCTGCGCGAACAGCTGATCGGGATCAACCGCTTTTCCCCGGCAGCCATCACCTCGGTGCCCACCGGCGTGGATACCGCGCATTTCGTGCCGGGCGACAAGGCGGCAGTGCGACAGCAACTGGGCTTGCCGCTGGATGCGTCTATCGTCGGCATCGTCGCCACCCTGCGCAGCTGGAAAGGCCATCGCTATCTAGTGGAAGCTTTCGCCGCCCTGCCAGACACAACCCGACTGCTGATCGTCGGCGACGGCCCGGTAAAGGAAGCGCTGCTGGCCCAGATCGCACAACTAGGCATTGCCGACCGCGTGGTCCTGCCCGGCAACCAGCGCGACGTTCTTCCCTGGCTCCAGGCCATGGATGTCTTCGCCCTGCCCTCCTATGCCAACGAAGGCGTTCCCCAGGCAATACTGCAGGCCATGCTGTGCGGACTGCCCATCATCTCCACGCCGGTAGGCAGCATTCTGGAAGCGGTAGAACACGAACGGACCGGACTGATTGTCGAGCCACAAAATTCGGCGGAACTGCAGCAGGCAATCCAGCGGTTGTTGGGAGATGCAGACCTGCGTCAGAAACTGGGAAGCGCCGCGCGGGAACGCGCGCTTGCCCGCTTTGGTTTCGAAGCCATGGTAGAACGCATGGAGGGGATATTCCGTAACGTGACCGAAAATGTCTAGCCGTCTCGCCAGCCGCATAAGGGTGATCGCACTTGCCCTCGGCAACATGCTCATCCTCCGGCTGCGGAAACGAAACGATATCCCGCGTCGCATTCTGGTAGCCCATCACTTGCTGCTGGGCGATACGATTATGCTGACTCCTCTGCTAGCCAAGCTACGCCAGCAGTATCCCGAGGCCGAAATCGTCATGGTTGCGCCCAAAGCCGCTGTCCCGCTCTACCAGAAGAGCCCCTACGGCGTCATCGTCATGCCGCACGACCCGCGCGATCCCGCCTCATTCCATGCCCTGCGACAAAAAACCGGCTTCGATCTCGCCATCGTGCCCGGCGACAACCGTTACAGCTGGCTTGCCAAGGCACTGGGCGCGCGACATATCGTCGCCTTTGCCGGCGACCGGCCCGCCTATAAAAGCTGGCCGGTGGACGAACTGCTCCCCTATCCGGACAGCCCCGCAGCCTGGGGTGATATGGTGGCCGGGTTGGTCCCCGGCCCGGCACCGGACCCCTACCGCCCGGATGCCTGGCCCGACCCGGACTTCACTCCTTTCGAACTGCCCGCGAAGCCATACTGCGTGCTCCACGTCGGCGCAAGCACCCCTCTCAAGCAATGGGAAAAGGAAAAGTGGCTCGGCCTGGCCGATTTGCTCGAAACGCAGGGACTCCAGGTTGTCTGGAGCGGAGGGCGTGGCGAGGAAAAACTGGTTGCCGGACTCGACCCAGCAGGACACCATCTTTCCTATGCCGGGAAGCTCGATCTGGCGCAACTGTGGCATCTGCTCAAGAACGCGAAGCTGCTGGTTTGCCCGGATACCGGCGTAGCCCATCTCGGACGTCTTACCGGCACCCCGACCATAGCGCTGTTCGGCCCCGGCTCGGCATCGATCTACGGCGCCGGCAATTTCTGGCGCAACAGCCCTTACCTTGCTGTTACCGTGGATCCATTCCCCTGCCGCGACCAGCACCGACTCTTCAAGCGTGAGATCCCATGGGTACTGCGTTGCGGACGCAATCCCCGAGAATGCGCAGCCCCGCGCTGCATGCAGGCGATCAGCCTGGAGGCGGTGAGCAGCGCGGTTCGCCGCTTGCTGGATGGAAACTGGCAGCACTGATGGCCGGCACCTGCTACCAGATCAACCTGCAGCAAGGGATGGGGGGCGGCGAGGTCTACACGCGCTTTTTTACCCGCGCGCTATGCGAATTGGGATGGAAAGTCGTGCTGTTCGTTCACGAGCAGGCGCATTTCTGGCGCGGTGCTGAAATGCCCGGGGCGCGCTACATTCCGGTCAGGCGTTACGAGGATATCATTCCCCTGTTGCCGGAAAAGCCCGCCCTGTTCATCACTCACTCCCCCTCCCTGGGACAACTCGGGGAACGTCTGCGCCAACAACATTTTCTCGCCAGCTTCGCTCACATGCCGCTAACCGGGCGCGACCCCGCGCCGTTCCGCGAGGTAGACCTGATCCTCGCGGTTTCCGGCCATGTCATTAGCAGCCTGCAGAACGCCGGACTCAATCATTACTATCCCCACCCACTCTACGGAGTAGCCGATCTGAAGCGGGGCGGCAACACCCCCATTCTTGCCGCCTCCTGCTACGACTGGGATACCCGCAAGTTCCGGGACCGTGTGCTGGGCCTGGCCGAACCCCTGTATCGCAAGCTTCGTCCATTACAGGCATTCTCGCGCAAGGAGGGGCTGACTTTGGGCATCGTCTCACGCCTCACCCCGATCAAGCAGTTTCCCCTGATGTTCGAGATTCTGGCACCAGTCATGCGCCGCTTCCCTCTGGTCAACGTGGAAATCTTCGGCAGCGGCGGCTACGCTTCGGTGCGAGACCTCAAGCGTGCGCTCACTCCGATTCGTAATCAGGTCCGTTTCTGGGGACAGCAATCGAACGTTGACGCCGTCTACCGTCAGCTCGATTACCTCATGACCGGCCTGCCGGAAAAGGAAGCGCTCGGCCTCAATGTCATCGAGGCCGAATATTGCGGCACCCCAGTGCTTGCGATACACTCGCCGCCGTTCACGGAAACCGTGGCGGAAGGCGAAACCGGGCTGTTCTACGCCGACCCCAGACAAGACCAGGGCAGGGATTTTGAGCGTCTGCTGGGCGAGCTGACAGCAGGCCGAGAACGGCCTGTGCCTCAACCCGGCAGCACGCACTTGGCCAAATTCTCGTTCACCGAATTCAAGCAGCGCGTCGCTGCGGCGATGGATTTTGCTACCGAGGCAGCACAAATCAAACAGCAACGCAAAAGCGAATACCTCACTCCATGAAACCGCGCGTCCTCATCAGCTACTTCTTCGGCAAGGAAACCATTCCATTGGGCGCCTCCTGCGCGGCGGGTTTTCGCGAGCTGGGCTGGGACGTGCACTGTTTCAACAGTCAGGCGGAAAGCCCGGTCGATCGCTATTTCCTGAAATGGGTCAACAAACTCTTCCGAGTGTTCGGCTTGCGCTCGGTTGACGTTTCCCGCCACACCCCATGGGGCAACCATAACTACCGTCAAATACAACTGGAAAAAGCCGTGGCGGCATTCCGCCCTGACGTGCTGCTCGTCATCCGCGGCAACAGTTTCGACGCCGATGTCATCCAGCGACTGAAAAGCCGCTATGGCATCCGACATACGGCGGGCTGGTGGGTAAAGGATCCGCGCGCCACCAATGAAATGCAGGAAGACGCCCGGATTTACGATCATTATTTCTGCATTCACCGCTTCGGTTATGACGAGAAAGACAATATCCATTACCTGCCAGCCCTGGGAGTGGACCGCGCCCTGTACCGCCCACTCGTCCAGGAAAAGGCCTACCGCCATGAGGTGGTATTCGTGGGCGGCTGGAGCCCGCGGCGCCAGGAAGCAATAGAAAAACTGCTCGACCTGCCGGTGGAAATCTACGGCCCCGGCTGGCGCAAACGACGCAACTGGTTCAATCCACAACTGCGGGAAAAAGTGACGGCTAATCGCATCTGGGGCGAAGACCTGATCGCCCTCTACAATGAAGCCAAGATCGTGCTCAACATCTCTTCCTGGGACCCGGGCCGGTCCGGACTCAATTTGCGCGTATTTGACGTGCCCGCCACCGGCGCATTCCTGCTTACCGACTATTCCGAGGAACTGGTAAAACACTTCGAACTCGGAAAAGAACTGGAAACCTTTTCGAGTCCTGATGAACTGCGGGAAAAAATTATCTATTATCTCGGCCACGAGCAGGAGCGGGAGGAGATCGCCCATGCCGGGTACCAAAAGGTGCTGAGTTTTGAGAGCTATACCGACAAGATGAAAGCGCTACTTGCAGAGATCGGGGAACCCGGAATGAAGGCCAGTAGATGATAGGCAAACTGAATAAACTGCGGCAGTTTTCGTGGTACCTGCTGCCTTCCTTTCTGTTTCTATTCATACTCCCACTCAACCACAACATGGCTTTACGCTTGCTGAGCCTGTTCCTGGCGGGCGGCATTGCCATCTGGTTTGCACTCAAGAATCCGATACCTCGAATACCCCTGAAGCTTCCGCTCGCCCTCTGGGCTGGCATAGCCACGCTTTCGCTAGCCTGGTCGATTGACCCCACGTTTTCCTTCAATGAGATCAAGACCGAGATCGGCTACGGCATGATAGCGTTCCTCTCCTTTTACGCCCTTACCCATAGCGAACGTGAATGGAAGCTATGGCTGAAATGCATTGTGGCAGGACTGGTGACAACCGCAGCATTGGCTCTATGGGCAAACCGCGCCAACCTGACCGATTTCAGAAATTACGATTTGGACTGGCAGCATGGTTTCGTTACCTACAGCACCTACCTGGTAACCGTTCTGCCCTTGCTGATTTATGTGTGGCTTAAAACACCCATAGCGAAATTCCCGCGCAACTTGTTGTGGCTAGTGGTTCCTCTATTTCTGTTTGCCGGTTATGCCACGCTCAACCGCATGTTCTGGCTTTCATCCAGCCTGGTTTTCATGACCTGGATCGGCTTATGGTGGATACGCCACGGCCGTGCGCACCGCACCGGAATAACGCTTGCGATCGTTTCCGGCTGCATGCTGGTGCTCGCGCTGCTGTTTCTCACAGTGGCAAAGCAAAGGCCGGCTGACACCGTCATTCGCCCGACTGCCGCCATCACGGCCTCGAACCATATTGTCGACACCTTCGAACATAGCGAGCGCTACGACATCTGGCGCTTCTGGCTGGCGCGCATTGCTGAAAAACC
>JBDKRR010000038.1:0-11159 GCA_039683315.1 Sulfuricella sp. | reverse complement strand
TTACGCCGGACGTTTCCCGCTGCGCGAAATGGGCATCATGCTGGTATCCGACATGCATCGCGCCGTCGGGCAGCAGCTGTTCAAGGTGCCGCAGTTCTCGAACTGGGCGAACGCCGTGGCCGACATCATGCTGTATGAGATGTGATCGGGCTGTTTGCGTTTGAACGCAATGTTTGACACCTCAATCGAAACCAAACTCGCCGCGGCCCGCACCCGGCTGATCCTGGATAAGCCGTTTCTCGGTGCGCTGGCCTTGCGCCTGCCGATGGTGGCGGCGAGCGAGAAATGGTGCCCCACCTCGGCGACCGATGCGCGCAAGTTTTACTACAACCCTGCCTACATCGCCGCGCTGACGCTGGAAGAAACCCAGTTCGTGCTGGCCCACGAGGCGCTGCATTGCGCCCTGTCGCATTTCGCGCGCCGCCAGCATCGGATCAAGCATCGCTGGGACGTGGCCTGCGATCACGCCATCAACCCCCTGCTTGTCGCCGATGGCCTCAAGCCGCCGCCCGGCGTGCTGCTGCTGGATGCCTTCGAGGGCATGACGGCGGAAGAAATCTATCCCTGCATCAACGACAACAATTCCGACCAGACCATGGACCAGCACCTCTACGACAGCGAAGAGTCCGAGGGGGGGCAGGACGGCGAAGGCGACCAGGAGCCGCAACAGGACGGGGGCGGCGGTGGCAAAGAGAAGAATACTGACTCCGACGGCGGTGGGGGGCAGCAACAGCAGCAGGAGACCGCGGGCCAGGGCGGCGCTTCGCAGCCACCGCCGTTGAACGCCAAGGAGCGCGACGAACTCGGCCGCCAGTGGCAGCAGCGCATGGCTGCCGCCGCGCAGCAGGCGATGGCGGCGGGCAAGATGGGCGGTGCGCTGGCGCGCCTGGTGGATCATCTCCTGCAGCCCCAGCTGCCGTGGCGCATGCTGCTGGCACGTTATCTGTCGCAGGTGGCGCGCGATGATTACAGCTACATGCGCCCGTCGCGCCGCGAAGGCAATGTCATTTTCCCCTCGCTGCGCAGCGGCCAGGTCGACCTGGTGGTGGCGCTCGACACCAGCGGCTCGGTGGGGGAAAAGGAGCTTGCCCAGTTCCTCTCCGAAGTGGATGCGCTCAAAGGCCAGTTGCGCGCCAAGGTGACGCTGCTGGCGTGCGACACCGCTTTGTCCGAAGGCGCGCCGTGGGAGTTTGAGCCATGGGACGAACTGCGTCTGCCGAAAGACATCAAGGGCGGCGGCGGCACCAGCTTCGTGCCGGTGTTCGATTGGATTGCGCGCCAGGGGCGCCAGCCCGACCTGCTGCTCTATTTCACCGATGCGGAAGGCGATTTCCCCGCCATCGAACCCAACTACCCCACGCTCTGGCTGGTGAAGGGCAAGGCCCCGGTGCCGTGGGGGCAACGGATACAGTTGAATTAGAAAAAGGCTTTATAACCACGGAGTACACGGAGCGCACGGAGTAGAAACAACGGAAGGCCTTTCTCCGTGCCCTCCGTGTTCTCCGTGGTTTCGAACTAGGGTTTTAAGTAAATGGAACTCTCCAACGAAGACGCCCTGCGCCTCAATGTCCTGCTTACGCACGAACTGCAGGCGGTGCGCATCAATGAAAACAGTCTCACCCTTTATGCCCTGACCGGGCGCGGCGAGGCGCGCATCGCGCTGCATCCCACGGGGCGCAAGGAGCAATATCTGCGCCTGGTGCGCGAGATGCTGTCCGGACATGCCCTGGGTTCGCCCGGCGGCTACCCGCTGTTCATTCAGCGCTGGACGCGCATGGGGCAGAACTCTGGGGACAATATCGACAAATTGTTGCTGCTGGGCGAGGAAGAGGCCGTGGTGTCGGTGGCCTATTCGCCTAAGCTCACCGACGAACTGGCGCGGCGCGCCTGGTGGTGCGTGCAGAGCGGGGACAACGCGCGGCGCATGCTGGAACGGGCGGCGGTGTCGCAGGGGGAAATGGGCCCGGTGCTGGCCGAGTACCTGGTGGAACACCTGCCCTTCGAAACCAGTCCGCACGTCGTGATCGACACGGTGCGCATCGTGCTGCAACCTGGGCTGCTCAGCCCGGAGATTCTGCGGCGTCTGTGGAAGCGCGCCAAGGGCGACAACACCTACTATGTGGGGTTCCTTGAAACGGTGCCGGATTCGCTGCCCGGACAGGAGGACGCAGCGCCGGAGACGGCGTCGTTCGGAACATCGCCGCTCGAGCCATTGGCTGCCGCGGGCAATCCCTACGCGCGCCAGCTCGCGCGCGTGCTCTCGCCCTCAGGAAAGCGTTTTCTGGCCGCTTGCGAAGACGTGTTACGCCGCCCGGCAGACCAGGATGTGGCGCGCGCCCTGTTTCGCGCCATCGGCGCTTACTTCGGCGTGTTGCGCCAGGACCTGGCTCAGGAGCACCAGATGCTGGGTGCGCTGACCGTGGCGGAGCAACGCCTCGCCACACCGGATGCTGAGCTGGACGCGGTGCTTTCCGCCGTGCCGCAGTATCGCGCCGCGCTGCACGCCTTGCTGGTGCTGGCTGAAGTCGGTGAATTTACGGTTGCGCCCATCCTGGTGCGCACCACGGCCATCGGCTCGCTTATGCGGCGCAAGCTGGAGCCGGCGAGCGACCCGCTTCTGGTTCAGATTGCCGTGCTGCGCGCGACTGTTTGAGAAAAGTATAATGCTCGCTTACAAAGCGTCGGAACGCACCGCAGTCGCCTCTTGCTCAGGGGGGCTTGGTTTCTCGCGGGCTGCAAAGCTGGCATTGGAATCCAATAGACTCACCTCGTCTCCGAGTATATGAATCGCTTCGTTCAGCAAGACGTCTTTGGCGTCTTTGCGCGCTTTTTCATCCGCCAGTTCCGTGGCGAGATTGCGTTCGTTAGCCTGGAGGCCATCGTCCTGTAGCGCCCTGCTCTTTGCCGGTGTGTTTTGGCTGACAACATCGCCATGAGCGCGCTTGCCGCCCTCCCCGCTTGTTTCGCAGGACTTCAGTCGAGCCTCCTGGATATTCCGCTCCTGGCGTCTTTCCGCTTCGTTTAGCGAGACCTGGTTTTTTTTGCGCCGAAGCTTGGATTCGGCGATGCCTTCCTGCAGGCAAATGAAGTCCTTGTCGTTCATCTCGCGGGTTTCATTACGTGTCAGGATAATGGGCTCAAGCTTTTTCAAGTCATCGGCCGGCGTATAGTCGGCAGCCTTCACCTGCATCCAGGGGAGTGCGTTATCGAAACTTGATTCGCCAAAGTCTTCCACGTCGGAGACGGTGGGAAAGGCGATATCCGGCGTTACGCCGCGCAACTGCGTCGTGCCTCCATTGATGCGGAAAAACTGGGCGATGGTCATTTTCAGTTCGCCGAATTTCGGCTTGTCGTTTCTGGCAAGCCGATCAAGATTGAAAATGCTTTGCACGGTGCCTTTGCCAAAACTCGGTTCACCGATTACCAATCCGCGACCATAGTCCTGAATCGCAGCGGCAAAAATCTCCGACGCCGATGCCGAGCCCCGGTTGATCAGCACGCCAAGGGGGCCGCTCCAGGCGACATCGGTCGTTGTGTTGCGCAACACAGTAACCGCGCCATTGGCGTCACGCTGTTGCACAACGGGCCCCTTGCCGATGAACAAGCCGGTGAGTTCTATCGATTCCGTCAATGAACCACCGCTGTTATTGCGCAAGTCGATCAGTACGCCATCGACTTTTTCCGCTTTTAATTCATCCAACAGGCGTGCCACATCGCGGGTCGCACTCTTGAAATCCGGATTGCCTTTTTGTCGCGCCTCGAAATCCTCATAAAAAGAGGGAAGGGTTATCAACCCGATGTGGCGAGTTGTATTTCCTTCCTTTAGGGTGAGAACCGATTTCTTGGCGGACTGCTCTTCCAGAGTAATTTTTTTCCGAATGAGTGAAACCAGTTTGTGTTTTCCATCTGGGCCGGCATTCGCAGGGAGAACGTCGAGCAAGACGGCCGAGTCGGCCGCGCCGCGAATCAAAGCAACGGTGTCGTCCAGGCGCCAACCCAGAACGTCCGTCATGACGCCACCTTGGCCTTGGGAAACACCGACGATACGATCCCCAATTTTCAATTTGCCTGAGAGAGCGGCGGGTCCGCCCGGCACGAGTTCCCGGATCGTGGTGTAGTCATCCTTCTCCGCCAGCGTCGCACCTATGCCGACCAGGGAAAGTCTCATCGAGATATCGAAATCCTGCGCGGCCCGAAGCCCAAGGTAGTTGCTGTGGGGGTCGATAGCCATGGTGTAGGCGTTCATGAATATCTGAAACACATCTTCGCTTTTTAGCCGATCGATGCGTCTCTGGGAATGGTCATATCGCTTGTCCAGAATTTCGACGATGTTCTTGTCAGTTTTCCCCGCCAGCTTGAGGCGAAGCCAGTCGTTTTTGACCCGCTTTCGCCACACCTCGCGCATTTCATTCTCGGATTTGGACCAGGGACCCTTTCCTCTTTCATATTGATAGATTTCTTTTTTCGTGAAATCAAACCCTTCCTTGAGCAAGGCGCGGGCGTATCCAAAGCGCTCGTGCACCCGTCGCGTATAGAGATTGATGACCGCAAAGGGAGCGGTGAGGTCTTCCTCAAAGATGGCATCGTCGAGAGTGGTTCGAAGGCCGCCCATCTGGTCAATGTCGGTTTGAACGAAAAAGATCTTCTCGGGATCAAGCGATTTCAGATATTGGTTGAATATCTTTTCCGACATGGCGTCGTCGAGTGGCGTCGGTTTGTAGTGGTAACGGGCTAGCACCTCTGCCGCCAAGTGCGCCGCTTGGGACTGTTGCTGCAATGGCTTCAAGCCGGAAGTAAGTGGCGTTCCAACGTCGAATGAGGCAGCTTGTGCTGCCGTTACCAACGTCAAAACTATCCAAAGCAGTTTCTTTATCATTTGTACTCCATCACAAAGCGGATTGTTTGTATTGGATAATGGGCAATCTGGGTGTCGGCACTAATGCCGAATTTGACTCGTGAGCCTGGATTTGGTTGCCAAAGGATCAAGTTTGTAACATGCGTCGGCGAGAAAATCGACTGGGCAGTCAGGTTCGTCAGCAGGTATTGAAAGCCGCGTTTCAATACCTGTTCCTGATTTTTACAGGGGGCTATAACGTTCCGTAGGAATGCAATCCGGAGAGGAACATGTTGACGCCGAGGAAGGCAAAGGCGGTCACGAACAGTCCGATCACCGCCCACCATGCCAGCATCGGGCCACGTAAACCTTTTACCAGGCGCAGATGCAGCCAGGCGGCGTAGTTCAGCCACACGATCAGCGCCCAGGTTTCCTTGGGATCCCACGACCAGTAACCGCCCCACGCTTCCGCCGCCCACATGGCGCCGAGGATGGTGGCGATGGTGAAGAAGGCGAAGCCGATGGCGATGGACTTGTACATCAGGTCGTCGAGCATTTCGACGGCGGGCAGGCGGCTGGCCAGGATGCCCTTGTTGACCAGCAGGTAGGCTACCCCGACCATGGCGGCCAGCGCGAAGGCGCCATAGCCGATGAAGTTGGCCGGTACGTGGATTTTCATCCAGTAGGACTGCAAAGCCGGGACCAGTGGCTGGATTTCATTGGCTTGACGGCCGAAGGTGTACCACAGCAGGAAGCCGACTGCGGCGCTGATCACCAGCAGCACGAAGGCGCCCAGCTGGCGGTTCTGGTAGCGCAGTTCGTAAAACAGGTAGAGCAGCGCGGTAAGGATGGAGAACAGGATGAAGACTTCATACAGGTTGCTGAGCGGGATGTGTCCGACGTCCGGGCTGATCAGGTAGGACTCATACCAGCGCGTCATAAGACCGACCAGGCCCATCACCACGGCGCTCCAGGTAATGGCGCTGGAAACTCGGGCGGTAAATTCGGAGCGGCTCAGCAGGGCCAGCCAGTAGCTGCCGGTGGCGATCACGAACAACGCGCTCATCCACATGATGGCGGTCTGGCTGCCGAAAAAGAATTTGAGAAAGAAGGCCTGCTCTGCCCGTGCCAGCTGGCCGTGATACTGGCTGATGCCGAACAGGCTCAGACATCCCACCACCAGCACCAGCGCGCGGAATGGCTTCCAGAACCAGCCCTGGCCGATGAGGCCGGCGGTGGAAAGAAGCAGGATGCCTTTTTCGTACTCGTCCATGTTACTGCCGTAAAGGTTGAAGGCGTAAATGCAGCCTCCGGACAGAATCAGGGCGTAAAGCCAGTCGAACCATGACAGGGTTCTAAAAAAGGCAGGGCGGGCGCCGTAATTTTCTGTTAGTTCCATGGTGTCATTATTCCTTAAGCAGGCGCGCGAGCAGTTCCTGATGGCGATTGAATTCTTTTTCGAAATCCATCGTCTTGCGGTTGGTGGACATGGCGAACAATACGGTTTCGGACTGCGGTTTGACCAGCAACCAGATGCGGCGTTCCTTGACGTAGAACATGAAGAATACACCCAGCACCAGGAGCAAAGAGCCGCCGTAGACGATGTTCTTGCCCGGGGAGCGGGTGAGCTGCAGCCCGCTCGCCATCACTTCGTCGAATTCGGATAGCTGCAGGTAGACCGGCGCGCCATAGGAGAACAGGTCGCTCGTCGTGTTGAGGCTGTCGCGCACGAAGCGCAGGGTGTTGTCATTCATCGTTGCCGGCTGGCCGGCTTTTGCCTGGGCGATGCGGTAGGCGGAAACGGCCGCGCTTTCGAGCACCTTGATATAGGTTTGCGCGGCTTTTTCCTGCTCGGCGGCGGGCACGGATTTTTCGATGAACTTGGCCAGGGCTTCAAAGCCGCCGGCAGCGAAAATATCCAGCACCTTGACAGTGCTTGCCTCCAGCTTGCTCATCATGGACGGACTGATCTTTTCGCCTTGCAGCGCGAATTCGGCGAAATGGCGGGCGATCTCCGGGTGGGCCTGCTTGTCCAGCAATATGGCGTGCAGGCGCATGAAGCCGTCGATCCGGTTTTGTTCGTCCAGCGGGATGCGAATATAGCGGAAAGGCTCGTTGGGCGCCTGGCGCATGCCCGAGAGAATGTACCAGCGGTCGTCAAGGAAGATCGGCAGCATGTAGTTGAAATATTCCCGCGCCTGGCCCTGGGCATCGCGGATCTTGTACTGGAAGCTTGGACCGACGTTGCGCAAGTCCTTCTTCGCCGCCTTGGTGGTGCCGGTCTGCATGTACTTGAGCAGGTTCTGCCAGCCGCTTGCCATGTCGCCGTTTTCATTGGCGAAATTCTCGATGTTGAACTTGCGGAATTCGGTGAATTCGACGCTGTAAGTCGCGTCGCCGTTGGACATCTGGGATGCTTGCTTGACTACGCCGTGCATGGTGAAAGGCGCCTGGGCGGGGCTGAATAGGTTCCATCCCTTCATGGTCAGCTTGGTGCCGCCATCGCCGAAGCTGGCCTGGTAAATGGCGATGCCCTTGTATATCAGCGGATGGTTGACCCGGATGGTTTGGGATACCGTTTCGTGCGTTGCCTTGTCGGTGATGGTGATGTCGCTTTCGAACGACTTGGGTTGGCCGGTGGGGTAATGCTCCACGCGGAATTTCTTCAGCTTGATGTCGAACGGTAGGTCCTGCACCAGGTAGCCGTCGCCGATATTGAGAAACACCACATCGGCAGCACTGCCCTCGGGGATCGTCACACCGCCGCGGAAGGAAAGGTTGGCGGGAGAGAGGCGGCTCGCGGCGGGGACATCGCTTTGCGGCAGGTCGCGGGTCTCGATTTTTTTCCAGCCGACGAGCTGTTCAACCTTGAGCGGGATATTGCCGTCGATCAGGCCACCCAGGCAGATGACAACAATCGCAGCGTGGGTGAGCGTGTAGCCGAGGCGGTGGTAGCTGCCGGCCTTTGCGGCGACGAGCATGTCGCCTGCTTCATTGGGCGCGCCTATCCTGGC
This sequence comes from Sulfuricella sp., assembly GCA_039683315.1. Classification (GTDB taxonomy): domain Bacteria; phylum Pseudomonadota; class Gammaproteobacteria; order Burkholderiales; family Sulfuricellaceae; genus Sulfurimicrobium. Next base: position 3,311 of record JBDKRR010000038.1, on the reverse strand, counting down.
GCGGAAGCCTTGCCCTTGCAGATACTGGCTCAGACGAACCCGCAAGGTGTCGAGCGGTACGGTGCTGGCAAACTCCGCCTGGTGGGAAAAGGCGCGCAGCGAGATTTCCGTGGCGTGTTCGCGGAACGAGCGCATCTCGCGCAGCATCAATGGCGTGTTGCGGAAAATGCACATGCTGGTGGAGAGGATCAGGAAAGCCAGGATGGCGAGGAACCAGCCAGAATGGTAAACGTCGTAGAGTCCCAGAGACTCGAACACCTGGAACCAGAATTGTCCGAACTGGATGACGTAGTTCGAGTATGGCTCGTTCTGCTTGAGCACGGTGCCGATCACGGAGGCGATCGCCAGCACGGTGAGCAGGCTGATGGCCAGGCGCATCGAGCTCAGCAGCTCGTAAATATTTTGCGACAGACGGCGGTGAAAGGCGTTTGGAGTGTTCACGTTTTAATCAGTAGTAGAACAGGTACGGACAAAAAAGGGTGACATCACTGTCACCCTTTTCGGTTGCTGCCATCAGCCGTGCGATATTAGTTGAGGCCGGAAATGTATTCCGAGACAGCCTTCATTTCCTGATCGGTCATCTTGGAGGCGATCACACGCATCATCTTGGCGCCATCGTTGGCACGCTCGCCGCTGCGGAAAGTCGTCAGCTGAGCCAGGATGTAGTCAGCATGTTGACCGGCCAGGCGGGGGAACTGTGCCGGGATGCCGGCGCCGCTCGGGCCATGGCAAGCTGCGCAGGCAGGCACGCCGCTGGACTGGTTGCCACCTTTGAACAGTTTTTGTCCGGCAGCTGCCAGAGCGGGGTCTTTTGCGCTACCGGGGGCGGCTTTTTTCTCGCCGAAGAATGCGCCGAGGTTTTTCATGTCTTCCGGCGACAGGGCCGCGGCCATGCCGAACATGATGGGGTTCTTGCGAGCGCCGGATTTGAAATCAGTCAGCTGCTTGGCGATGTATTCGGGGATCTGTCCGGCCAGTTTCGGGTTGGCGGGAACGACACTGTTGCCATCAGCGGCGTGACAGGCGACGCAAACTGTCGTAACGATCTGTTGCGCCTTGGCAGGATCTCCCTTGGCGGCAGTTTCTGCCAGCGCCGAAGAGGCGGTCATCACACCCGCTATCGCCACCATCGCCATGGTTTGTTTCATTCTTTGGACTCCTTGACAAGTTCTTCTGACTTAAAAAACGGCAATTCTATACCAAGACTAAGCTATCATGCCACTTTGAACGAAAAATTTTCCATGGCACTTTTTCAACACGCTGAGTTTTATATTTCCGCGCATGACCTGCGCGATTTGCCTCTGCCCATGGGCATGGAAGTGGCATTCGCCGGGCGTTCCAACTCGGGCAAATCGAGCGCGATCAACACCCTGACCAATCGCACCCGACTGGCTTTCGTCAGCAAGACGCCAGGCCGTACCCAGCTGATCAATTTCTTCAGGCTGGGCGAAGAAGGCGACCAGCGCTACCTGGTTGACCTGCCCGGTTACGGCTACGCCGCCGTTCCGGAAAAAATCCGCCTCCACTGGCGCGGGGTGTTGAGCACTTATTTGCAGACGCGCTCCTCGCTGCGCGGACTGGTGCTGATCATGGATATACGGCGCCCCCTGACCGACCTGGACAGGCAGATGCTGGAGTGGTTCAAGTACACCGGCAACCCGGTGCACGTGCTGCTGACCAAGGCAGACAAACTTAACCGACAGCAGGCCACGGCGGCGCTGCGCTCGGTGGAAAAGGAACTTGCGGTGATATATCCCGGCGCGACCGCCCAGTTGTTTTCCACCCCCAAACATCAAGGCATGGAAGAAGCGGAGCGCGTGATCGGCAAGTGGTTCGAGCCTGATCCGGAAACGCCGGCGCAGGCCTAAAAAGAAAAAGCCCCCGGCTAAAGGGGAAAAAGCCGGGGGCAGAAGCCTTAACTAGCATTAAGGCGCCCGCTCAGGGAGGAGAAGCGGGCGACGGTTTTTCAGGCCGTCTGCAATCTCAGAGCGGGACGGGAATAGATAAGTTCCCGCTAATATAAAAAATCTTGCGATTTGCTTCTTTCCTTTACATGCTCACCTTCGGCAGGCGCTCCAGCGCTGCTTCGATAGCCTCCTCCGGGTAGGCATAGTCTTCCAGTTTTCCGCTGAAATAACTGTCGTATGCGCCCATGTCGAAATGCCCGTGGCCGGAAAGGTTGAAAAACAGCGTCTTCGTTTCGCCGCTTTCCTTGCAGCGCAGTGCCTCGTCGATGCAGGCGGCGATGGCGTGGTTCGATTCCGGTGCCGGGATGATGCCTTCGGCGCGGGCGAAGGTGACGCCGGCCTGGAAAGTGGCGAGCTGGGGCACCGCCACCGCTTCGATCAGTTTTTCGTGGTAGAGCTGCGATACCAGTGCCGAATCGCCGTGGTAGCGCAAACCGCCGGCGTGGATGCCGGGCGGCATGAAATCGTGGCCGAGGGTGTACATCAGCATCATCGGCGTGAGTTTCGCCGTGTCGCCGAAATCGTAGGCGTAGTGGCCGCGCGTCAGGGTCGGGCAGGATGTGGGCTCCACCGCTACCAGGCGCACGTTCTTGCCCGCCGCCTTGTCGGCGAAGAAGGGGAAGGCCGCGCCGCCGAAGTTGGAGCCGCCGCCGCAGGGGGCGAAGATCATGTCCGGATAGTCGCCCGCTTTCTCGAATTGCTTCTTGGCTTCCAGGCCGATCACGGTCTGGTGCAGCAGGACGTGGTTCAGCACCGAGCCCAGGGCGTAATTGGTGTCGGCGCGTGAGGCCGCATCTTCCACCGCTTCGGAAATCGCCAGGCCCAGTGAGCCCTGATTGTTCGGGTCTTCCGCTAGCGCGGCGCGTCCGGAATTGGTTTCCATGCTCGGGCTGGCGAATACTTCCGCGCCCCAGGTCTGCATCATCGAGCGGCGATAGGGTTTCTGGTTGTAACTGACCTTGACCATGTATACCCGCACCTCGAGTCCGAACATCTGCCCTGCCAGCGCCATGGAGCAACCCCATTGTCCGGCGCCGGTTTCGGTGGCGATGCGCTTGATGCCGGCCTCTTTGTTGTAATAGGCCTGGGCGATGGCGGTGTTGGGTTTGTGCGAGCCGGCCGGGGAAACGCCTTCGTATTTGTAGTAAATCTTGGCCGGTGTACCGAGCGCCGCTTCCAGGCGGTGCGCGCGGAACATCGGCGAGGGGCGCCATAGCTGATAAATCTCGCGCACCTTCTCTGGGATTTCGATCCAGCGCTGCGCGGACATTTCCTGCTCGATCAGGCTCATGGGGAAGATCGCGGTCAGCGCTTCCGGCCCGATCGGCTTGCCGTCCGGACCCA
>JBDKRR010000037.1:0-4310 GCA_039683315.1 Sulfuricella sp. | reverse complement strand
CGCTCAACTCAGACGCAAGCGGCGAACTGCGGAATGTTTCGTAGCAATAATCAGATGCCATGATTTTCTCCCTCGGGTTTCGCTGGAATCGCACTGGAATTGTATAGGAATTCGCGCGAATGAAGTTCCTCGAATCGCTGGCCGGCCGGAACTACCTTGGATTGAAAGTTAGGGTCAGCCACACCATGGGAGAGGTCTGGTTGACTGGATTTGTGCCATGCAGAAACTGCTCCGAACGGTCGGCGATTTCCTGGTGGCGCCCTCCCAGATTGGTGCCCACAAGCGCGATTTCCACCGGGGTTCCGCCGTATTTCACCTTGTGCGCCAGTCGCGCATCCAGCGTGGTATAGGCTTTTGAGACGTACTGGCTCTGCGGCACGAAGCCGGTACCTCCGGCCATCGGCCCCATGCGCAGCAGGCTGAGGGTGCTTGACCACCGCTTCCCCCAATCCTGCAACCAGCTCAGGCTGGCGCTGTATGGCGCGGTAAGCTGGGTAACGAAGGCATCGTTGCAGGAACGATCGATCATGGTATGGCTGAACAGCAGGTGCGTGCCCGGCAGGGGGCGGCTGTCGAACTGATACTCCAGCCCGCGCAGCGTGACAGGCGCAGAAAGGTTTTCATAGCGCGCCGTAGGCAGGGTGGCCGAAAGCAAGGGCGCGGTAAACTCGGGGTGGGATACCCGGATGATGTAATTTTCGATCCGCTCGTTGAACAGGCGCAGATCGAAGCGCGTATCCCAGGTCTGAATCTGGCTCAGATAACCCAGTTCCAGGCTGTCGATGCGCGGCGCCTGCAGGTCGGGATTGGGCATGTAGGGCTGAACCAGCAACGCCCCCTGATAAACTGCACGCACATCTCCATAGCGCTCGAACAGGGTGGGCTGGCGCCAGGCGCGAGCGTAGCCGAAACGCAGCGTATCCTGGGGCGTGACTTTCCAGTTGGCGAACAGACGCGGCGAGACATGCGGCGCATCGCTGTCGAACTTCTCGACCAGGGCGCTGACGTTGAGACTCCACTTCGGCTTGAACCACCACTCCGTCTGACCGAACAGGCGCGCAAGATCGGAACTCTGGTTTGCTGCTCCATAATAGAGAAAAGGCGCCTCTACCTGGTCATGACGCACCTCCATGCCCCACACCGTGCGCAGCGTATCGGAAAAGGTCAGCCGGTGCTGCAGTTCCAGGTTGTCGCGCACGCTACTGCGATTGCGGTTGAGGGGCACATTGGCGGTGATCGGCCCGAGCGCGGCGGAAGCGACCCAATCCTCGCTGGTCCGATCGTGATTGCGATAGTAGTTAAGCAGCCACTCCTCGCCGGGCGTGGGTGTATGCCGCCACTGCAGGTGCAAGGTGGCATTGAGCGTCTCCGAACCGCGTTCGGCGTTGTTATTGAAGGTCGAATCGGGATATCCCAGCTCGCGGCTGCCGTTGCTGGCTGCAAAACGGAACATCAGCTCGTTGTGGTCATCGATGCGCCGGTCGGCGCGTAACGAGGCGAGCGTGAAGTGTTTCCCATCGTGCAGTCCTGCAAAACCGCCATCCCGTTTGTCTTCTGCATTCAGCCGCAGGCCTCCCGTTTCCGAATTTTCGCCCAGTTCCAGGCTAAGATCCCTGATCCCAGACGTTCCCGCGCGGGCAGACGCTTTCGCGCCAGGCGTATCAGCACTGTGGCGCGTGATGATATTGATCACGCCAAGGAAGGCATTGGAACCGTAGGCCACTGAATTGGTGCCGCGCACCACCTCGATGCGCTCGATTTCGTCGATCGTGACCGGCAGGGAAGTCCAGTCCACACCGTCGAAATTGCCCGGCGAATACACGGAGCGGCCATCCACCAGCACCTGCATCCATGAAGGGAAATCGTTGCCCAGGCCATGGTAGGTCACCCAATGGGAGTCGCCCCGCTCCTGCCCGACCTGCATGCCCGGAACCTGCCTTAACAGCCGCGGGATGTCCCGATAGCCCGTTTCCCGGATCAGTTCCCGGTCGATGATGGTCACCGCGGCCGGCGCTTCGTTGAGCGGCTGGGGCAGGCGCGAGGGCGTCAGAACGATAGGCAGACTCGTCAGGAATTCCTGTTCATTGGACGCGATCACCGGCATTTCAAAAGCCTGTGCCGCGTTGACAGCAAATGCGACGAATGGCAGGTGGAACAAGGCCAGGAGAAAATACCCGAATACGGATGCAAGCAGACTGGCAGAGAAAGGCGGCATCCATGGCATTATGCCTGGACGCAAGTCATGGTCCTGATCGAAACGGAAAGACGCCTGCATGCGATGGAATCCGAAAGAACGCTGTTTGCCGCGCCATTCCGAGTGAATGATGCAAGAGGCATTCTACAGGGCCGTCTGGATTACGCAAAGAGCGGTTGGTCTACGGACAAATAACAGATAAACCATCCTGACAGACACATGCGCGAGCGCGTCGTCGAAACAGGCTGGAGAAGAGTTCCCCGAACAGCCCTGATCGACAAAGCGCTCCAAGGCGAGCTATTGATTCATATAATTCGCAAGTAGCAGGAATTCACGCCGCAGGAAACGCAACGCACCTGCCTCTATTATCAGGTTCAAGCCGCGGCTCGGCTGTCCTTGCCGCATTGATTAACCATCAGAAAATCCACCAGTTCTGCTGGCGGCAACGGCTTGCTGTAATAAAACCCTTGTACCTCGTCACAATGCAGTTTCATGAGGAAATCGATTTGCGCCTGAGTCTCGGCACCCTCCGCGATCACCCGCAAATTAAAACCATGTGCCATCGCCACGATGGTGGAGCAGATTTGGATATCGTCCGCGTTAAAAGGAATCTCGCTGACAAAACTCCGGTCGATCTTGAGCACATCAAGTGGAAAGCGTTTCAGGTAACTGAGGCTGGAATACCCAGTGCCGAAATCATCTATCGACAAACACACCCCGATCGATTTGAGCTGTTTCATCATGGACACAGCGTCCTCGACATTGCTTGCCAGCATGCTTTCTGTCAGCTCGATTTCCAGGCACTCAGCGGGCACGCCAGTCTTGGCCAGAATCGCTGCTATATGCTGCGGCAAATCCACCTCGGAAAACTGGCGGGCGGAAAGGTTCACCGCCAGGCGCAGGCGCCCCAGGCCTTGCTCTTCCCAACGTTTTATTTGAGCACACCCTTCGCGCAACACCCACTCGCCTATCGGCACAATCAATCCTTCTTCCTCGGCAATGGGAATAAAGTCCCCCGGCGGAATCAGACCAAGCTCGGGATGCCGCCAGCGCAATAGTGCTTCCACGCCGACGATCCGTCCGGTCGCCAACTCCACGACCGGCTGGTAATAGAGACAGAGTTCCTTTCGTTCCAGTGAATGCCGCAGACCGCGCACCAGAACCAGGCGCTTGGCAGCCAATTCATTCATGCCATGGGTGTAAAAATGAAATCCTTGCCGGTTATCCATGTGTGCACGACGCATGGCCGCATCGGCATTGCGCAACAGCACTTCGGCACTTTCGCCATCACTGGAAGACATGGCAATGCCGACGCTCGCCGAGAGAAAAATCTCCACTTCGTCAATAAAGAACGGAGCCACGAAAATGTCGAGAATTTTTTCGGCAACCTTAGCGGCATCCTGCTCCCGTTCCAACGCCGGCAGCACGACGGCGAACGTATCCTGCCCATAACGCGCAAGGGTATCGGATTGCCGAACAAGCCCTCCCAGGCGCTGAGCCAACTCGTTAAGCAAGCGGTCCCCCGCCACAAATCCCAGCGACTGCAAAATCAGGTCGAAATTATTCAAACCAATGACCAGGACTGCGGCCATCTCGCTTCCCTCACGGAAAATCTTGAACAACGCCTGGGAAATCCGATCGCAAAGCAGGATGCGGTTGGGCAGCCCGGTCAGGCCATCGTGTGTAGCCAGGCGCTGCATCCTGGCTTCTACGCGTTTGTGTTCGGTCACATCCGCAATCACCGCCATCAGGCTGCCCATGAAGCCGTCACCATCCTCCAGATTGGCCGCCCAGATTCGCAGGTCGATCAAGCTGCCATCACGCCGGCACTGCCCTAGCAATTCGGTTTCATGGGGCGCATTCCCGTCCAGTGCCTGGTCGCACCAGCGCAGAAAATCATCGCTTCCATCGCCTGACAAGATCAGCGGCGCCTTACCCAGCACTTCATGGCTGCTCCAGCCAAACATTGTTTCCGCCGACCGGCTCCAGAATATGACCGTTCCATCATTGTTGAGCGTCACGATCGCCAACGGAGCGGCATTTATCAGGGCAAGAAAACGATGGTTGCTCTTCTGCAGGGACGCCTTGATCTTCTGATTCAGCCAATCATCAACGC
>JBDKRR010000036.1:0-1765 GCA_039683315.1 Sulfuricella sp. | reverse complement strand
CAGCACGCTCGCCACACAGATCGAGAAATTCCGCCATTCGCCCGACGGCCTGACTTTGACTGTCCATGACAAGATGCAGCAGATGGCTTCTGCTTCGGTGCGGGCTTACCTGGGGGGCGAAAATACTTTGCCCGCGCGCAAAGCCATCGTGGTGAGCTACCTCAACACGGTTCCGCTCGCAGCCGTGAGCGGCTTCGGCGAGGTCAACGGGATTGGGGATGCGTTATGGGCCTGGTATGGACTGGACTTCGAACAGGTCAATCGTACCTTGCGCGGTTGGCCGGCAAACAAGTCCAACCTGGCCGAAGTCGCCAGTGCCTATAAGCATGCCTTGAGTCTCATGATTTCCCAGCGCCGTCCCTCGGATTATCTCTCGGGGGATCATGTCGCCCTCGAGGCGCTCACGGACAGCCACCTGAGGGTGCTGGCCAGGGAGGGCGTCATTCCATCCGATCTCAGGGATGCGGCATTGAAGGTCAAGCTTCATTTCAGGCGCGGCGCGTTGCTTGAAGAAAATGGCGCTTATGCGTACCGCAAGGCTGCCAATGCCGTGCGTGTGCGCCTGGCTTCCGAGCTGGGTTTGAGCCGTTTATATGAACTGGATCGCATGGATCTGTCGGTGAACACCTCCCTCGACAAGGACCTGCAACAGAAGGTTACGGAAATCCTGCGCAAGCTCAAGGATCCGGCATATTCGCGCGCCGCTGGGCTGTATGGCGATCGTCTGCTCGGTGCCGCCGATCCCGGCAAGATCATTTACAGTTTCACGCTGCACGAACTAACCCCGGAAGGCGCCAAACTGCGCATTCAGGCCGATAATTATGACCAGCCCTTCGATATCAATCAGGGCACCAAGCTGGACCTGGGTTCCACTGCAAAATTGAGAACCCTGGTGACTTACCTGGAAATCATCGAACAACTGCACCAGCAATATGCTGACGCAACACCGGAAGCGTTGCGCGATGTCGCCGTCGCACCTAACGACCGCATCACCCGCTGGGCTATCGATTACCTGATCCAGGACGGCGACAAGAGTCTCTCGGCCATGCTCGATGCGGCCCTGGATAGACAATATTCGGCAGATCCGGGAGAACTGTTCTTCACTGGCGGTGGCGCGCAGTATTTCAAAAATTTCAAGCATGAGGAGGACAGCGAGGTGATGAACCTGCGCGATGCGACTCGCAATTCCGTCAACCTCGTGTTCATCAGACTCATGCGGGATATCGAGCGCTACTACATGTTCCAGATTCCCGGCTCGTCGGCAAACATCCTCAAGGATATCAACGACCCGCAGCGCGAAAAATACCTCAAAAAATTCGCCGACAAGGAAGGCAAGGAGTTCATCGGACGCTTCTATCTCAAGTACAAGGGCAAGACAGCGCAGGAAATCAACGATCTTTTCTACTCTGGCCTGAGATCGACCCCTCGCAGGCTCGCGGCGGCTTACCGTTACATCAATCCGAACAGCACACCGGCGCAATTCGCGGTTTTTATGGAAACACGCTTGCCGAGCTTCAGAAATTCCGGTGCACACGCAGCGCAAACTCTCTACGACACGTATGCTCCAGGCAAATATTCCCTGGCGGACCAGGGTTATGTCGCCCATGTGCACCCGCTGGAGCTCTGGCTGGTCCAATACCTGACGGCGCATCCCGGCGCCCATTACAAGGACGTGATCCAGGCCAGCAGCGCAGAGCGCATCGCGGTCTATGGCTGGCTGATCAACACCGGGCGTAAAAACGTGCAGGACACCAGGATTCGCGAC
>JBDKRR010000035.1:0-12070 GCA_039683315.1 Sulfuricella sp. | reverse complement strand
TTCAGAATAAAATTGACCTTGTGCATTCTTGATGTTGACCGCTGTGCCTGACTGGCCTTTCCAGCCACTGGTCTCCAGTTCGCCATAACGGGCGATCGCATCGTGCATCGCGCCGGGTGCCGTCAATATCCGCAATTCGGCAGTGCCAAACTCATCCTTGATGCGATGCTCATAGCGGCGCATATTCTTGACGAGATTTTTTGAGCGTTTTTTCCAGTAGTCTTCGAACGTTCCCTTCAGCTCAACATTCATCGTCAATGCGTGGGGTAGCGGGCGTGATATGGCGATTTCCTGCAGCAGGTCTGGCGGCGCGAAGTGAGGGTCCTGACACAGCAATTCGATGGACCATGCGCGTCCGGGCAAGGCTGCAAACAGATCCTTAAGCAAGTCCGCGCTCTCGAGAAGCGCTGGCGCAGACTGCGCCTGATCCGGCACGAACTGCGACCACACACCAGCACGGCGGGGATAGACGATCAGCAAACCATCGATCTTCGCTCCCGTGCGATGCATGCATAGCAGCTCCGAGCCTTTGCCAAAATAGCGCAAGAGTGCTTCAACAAAGCGGCTGTCGCTAAATGAATGGCCGCCGTAGAGACGGTTGTTCAAATCGTCCCATGCGCTCCGCCACTGGCCGAGCCCGTTTGCCAACGGACTGATTTGCCAGCTCATTAGTCGGGCGCCGTCAGGAGTGTTTGCACGGTGTGTATCATCCAGCCGAGTTCTTCCTCACGCAATTCCTGGTGGCATGGTAACTGCAAAAGCCTGATCCGGTAATCGCGGGAGATCGCGCAGTCCGTGACCGCCATATCTTCCCAGCGCCAGAGCGGAATGCCCGCCATTTTTATTCGGTGAAAGCCCATGCCAGACGAGTCGATCAGTAGCGGAAAAGCGTAAGGCACAACCCCATCCGGCAGATGCGGGAAGATAGGTTTTACGCCGGGCACTGACCGCAAGCCCTCCAGCCATTGCAGATAATTTGCACGCCTGCGGGTTGCAACACGCTCATGCGGGGCATGAGCCATAATCCAGCGCGACGAGCGTAGCGCCGCCATCGAGGCCAGTTTGGGAGAGAATTCTTTTAGACCAGGTTCGGATGCGCGAACCATTGGCTGTGCAGCAACATGTTTAGCCTGTTCACAAAGCGCAGAGGGTTCAATGACGGGCAAGCTGTTGCGTCGCCAAACGCGCCTGCTCCAGCCTTGCAGTATTGCCGCCAGCGCTTTGGCTTCAGCGAGCAAGGGCTGAGCCGAGCGGTGTGCGGGCTGCCCTCCGGTGTTGTCCAGCAGTAGTCCGCCATCGCGTGCCGGCAAGAACTTCCACACACTGGCAGTGGCATAGCTGCCCACCGTGCCTAACAACCGCTCGCTGGACCGGCCATACAGCGCATGCGCGCAGTCCTCGATAAGCGCGATACCATGCGCTGCGCAGAACCGTTCAGTCTCATCAAGATCATTCGGGAAGCCGAAATAATGTGTCAAGATCATTGCCGCCACGGGTGCGCCATCCTCGCTAACCATGGAGGACAATGCCGAGAAATCCGGGCGCAAGTCCGCCTTCACCGGGTAAAAGCACGGCTGTGCACCGAGATACAACACCGGCTCCACAATGGAGCGGCAGTGAAAGGCTGGCAGTAAGACCTTGATTCCCGCATGCACGCCCGCGCGGCGCAATGCCTCCGTCAGCGCATAACGACTTCGGATGAAAAATTCGCCGCCTTGAAGAAATGCCGATCCGGCAGCAACATGCTTGTGACCCAGCCACCCCCGCCAGGATAAAGGCGGCAAGAGGGGTACAGCCGCCCTGGGATAGTTCGCTCCATCTGCTTCCATGGGGTGGAACGTGACTTTGGAGGTGGGGTTAGCGCGACAATTCACAGTGACGACTTTAACTCAAATGGAATAGACTAATGCCTCCGAATAGTATCTCATTCTCCATTAACTTTTTCGTCGATAAGCCATGAATATCCAATCTGAAGTTAAGAGCCTGCTAGCCCGTTCCTTGCAGCTAGGTCAGCGCGCCGATTCACTCACCGCAGAATCCTCCTTGCTCGGCGCACTTCCCGAACTTGACTCCATGGCGGTAGTCACTATTCTCACGGCACTGGAAGACCACTTCGGCTTTACCGTGGATGACGATGAAATCAGCGCCGAAACCTTTGCCACGTTGGGCAGTCTGGTCGAATTCGTAGATGGAAAACTGAAAAGTTGACCATGCTGCATGCCAGCTTTGAAATGGAGCCATTTTTTCTGAGCGGCGAACATGGCGCGCTGTTTTGTGTTTATCTCTATCCCTCCCACATAACGCCGAAAGGCAGCATTCTTTACCTGCATCCGTTCGCGGAAGAAATGCACAAATCACGCCGCATGGCCGCCCTGCAAGCACGCCGTTTTGCTGCCGAAGGCTACGCCGTGCTGCAAGTCGATCTGACCGGTTGCGGCGACAGCGCATGTGACTTCGGCGATGCCACATGGGAGACCTGGCTAGCCGATGCGCGCCGAGCTTTTGCGTGGTTATCTGCAAAGGCTACTGGCCCGATTATTTTATGGGGCTTGCGCACCGGGGCGAGCTTGGCCGTCGAACTGGCGAGGGCGCTTCCCGACATCCAGCGCCTGATACTTTGGCAACCCATCGTCAATGGCGAACAGTACCTGAACCAGTTTCTGCGCATCAAGCTTGCAAGCGAGATGCTTAGCGGTAATCAGGCTCAGAGCGGGACCAAGGATTTGCGTGCCAAACTGGAAGCCGGAGAAAATATTGAAGTGGGGGGGTACATGTTGGGTGCCGCCATGGCTCGGGATCTCGCACGCATGAAACTCGCGGATATACCGTCACCTTGCCCGGTAGAATGGATTGAAGTCGGAGCGGAAGAGGGCGGTTCCCCGAGTCCTGCTAGCCAGCGTATTGTCGAGGCCTGGCGCGCTGCCGGCGTGAATTTGCATGCCCGTACTTTATCAGGCGAACCTTTTTGGGTGACGCAGGAAATAACCGAATGTCCAAGCCTGATAGAAGCGACAACAGAGGCTCTTAATAGATTCATATGAACTATACCGAGCAAGCGATCGTTTTCAACTGCGCCGGTTGCCGCTTGATAGGCATTGCCACCCAACCGGCGACACCTGCGGAAACGGGTGTGCTCATCGTGGTAGGCGGGCCGCAGTATCGAGCGGGAAGCCACCGACAGTTCACCCTGCTCGCGCGCCAATTGGCCGGACAGGGCATCGCCTCGATGCGCTTCGATTACCGCGGCATGGGGGACAGCGAAGGAGATATGCGGAATTTCGAGGCGATAGATGCCGACATTCATTCCGCCATCGACGCCTTTCTCAAACATGTCCCGGAAGTGCGCCGTATTGCGATCTGGGGCTTATGCGACGCAGCCTCGGCCGCGCTTTACTATGCGCACACCGACAAGCGTGTCAGCCGCCTCATCCTGCTCAACCCCTGGGTGCACACCGAGGCCGGCGCATCCCGCGTCCGCCTCAAGCATTACTATTTGACGCGATTGATGCAGCGTTCCTTCTGGACAAAAATCTTGTCGGGTAAGATCGAGTTGAGCAAATCTGTCGGCGATTTGTCGAAGTCAGCACGGAGTGCTGCAACAGGAGGAAACTCGACCGCCGCCGCGCCCTCCGACCCTCGGCATGGCAGCCCTGGTTACATTGAGCGGATGCTTGATGGGCTAAAACGCTTCCAGGGAGAAATATTGTTTATACTCAGCGGCAACGATCTCACCGCGCAGGAATTTGTTGCGTTGACACAACGAGACAAACGTTGGAAAAAGCTCTGCCATTCACCCAAAATTACCAGTGAAACAGTGAAGAAGGCAAACCATACATTTTCCAGCCAGACCTGGCGCGAGCAGGTTGAAACCCGCACGGTGCAATGGTTGACCCGCTCTGACAAGAGCATGTGAATTGTCTTCCGATAGCACGGCACGCCAGCTTGAAACCCGACCTATAATCTGTTGAGCGGCGCGACTGGATTGAATAATTCGGCAAGGGGTACTTATATGAAACGGGCAATAGAGCAAATCATCGTTCGCGGCAGACGGCATCTACTCTGGGTGTTCGTTCTTGCTGCTTTTACGCCACCTCTGGCAAGCGCACTTAAGGTAAGAGACGAGCCGGTTCCACAATCCGATATTGCATTGCTGCCCCCCGTTTGCAAGCTGATACTCGTGGAGCACCCTGGTGCACACCTTGGCGCAGGTAATGGCCCTCTCCAGAAGTACGTGGCATTGTTTGAGCAGCCAGGATACGAAATGGCCGCACACAACCCGCATTTACACCACTATTGCTGGGCGCTAATTTCAAAGCAGAGGTATTTCCGCGCCCAAGGGCAGATTCAGCGCGAATATTATTTTAAACAATTCATGGGCGACATCGGCTATGTGCTGACCAACACCGCCGACAAGAAATGGCCATATTTTCATGTCCTGCTGATCGAGCAGGCAAGCATGCTGAAGATACGTGGAGATTATCCAAACAGTCTCTCTAAAATTGACGAAGCTTTAAGATTCAAGCCCGACTTTGATAAGGCCTACGCGCTCAAATCGGATTTGTTTCTGGCGATGGGCGACAGGAAAAAAGCCATAGACACTGCGCAGAAGGGCCTTGAGAAAGATCCGCGTTCCAGATTGTTGCGCCGGCGACTGGAGCAACTGGGTGTCAAGGTGCCTCCGCTACCCGATCCCGTTCCAGATGACACCAAGGAAAATGCATCGAATGCGGAGGCGACAGGAAGCCCTGTGGCCGCCCAGCAGGAAAAAGTGAACGGTGCGGCAGATGGCGGCAGCATGGACACCTCTCCGGTAGCAGATTCGCCCAATACCGGGGAGCCAGTGCCGGAAGCCAAACCGAACGCTTCGGACGCTGCTTCTGCCGGGAAAAATCAGGATAAAACCATAAAAGACACAGGCGACAAGCAATATTGCCGCTTCTGCCCATAAGGGAATATACGGATGAGCGGCCGCCTATTGCGGCTCTGATGGAATCCGCTTATAGCTTGAGTCCGTGGATGATGTTGGCTAACTGCACGGAAATGACTTCATTACTATAGTGTTGCAGGGTTATTTGACGGCCGACTTTTCCCATGTCGGTACATCGTTGACGGTCGGTTATAAGGGCTTTCATTGCTTCGTACCAGTCGGCAACAGACTCCGCACTTAGTCCTGAGTCGCCGCGTGCCAGAACTTGTATGTTCATGCCAACGGGGGATACTACGACCGGAATGCCGGTGCTCATATACTGAAGCATCTTGAAGCTGCATTTTCCGCGTGTCCAGTCGTTGTCGGGTAAGGGCATGAGCCCTACGTCCATGTCGCGCAGTGCTTCAGACTCACGCAAAGGGCTCCATTCGCAATATGAAATGTAGCGTGGGTCTATGGCATCAAATTTTGGAGGTGTCTCGGCAATTACAAGAAGCCGCGCGTCGAATTCTTCCAATATGCGTTTAATCGCAGGTTCTATGGCATATAAATATTTCAGATTGCCGCCGCTGCCTGTCCATCCAATTGTAAATTTATTATCTTTTCGCACATGGTTCGCGTCGGGCTTGAACCTGTCTGTATCAATCGCTGTAGGAACCACATGAACATTGTTTGATTTGTCAGCAAACCAGCTTGCAAGGTAATCATTTCCTGCAATTACCGCTATTGCGTTTCGGCCCAGAGTGTCGATGGTTCTTAAACCATGAGGTTTGGCTAACCAGACGGCATCATCGATGTCCAGAATAAACGGTTTCGCGATGAATCGTTCAAGCGTGTATTTGCCCGTTGCCAGCTCTCGATTTAACCAGACGAGGTCACTGGAATACGTACTTAATAAACCAGGCAGGCGAGCGCCCATTTTCGCTATGAACCATGCGGTATTAAAGAACTTGCGCGTGAAATCAGGAATGTGATCTGCAATGGCAGAGGGAAGACCGGCATGTTTGTCAATAATCGGCCAGTGCTCGTTTACGTCGATGCCAAAATGTTCCAGTGCTCCGATGTGTTGCCGGATTCTAAAGCGAGCAGATGGGTCACGCTTTCCCGTTGTAAGCGCCGCCACGCGGATGCGGTGTCGCGTTAAACCTTGCCCAGTATGCTCATTCACCATGGATGCAGTTTTCTCAGCTCGCATTGCGTTTCTTCAAGTTAAAGATAATGTCCTTGATCTTGTTCACAATCAGTTTTTCCGAGCCTGCAGGCATGCCTTCCAAACGCCAGAGCGCAAGAATGGAAACTGCATAGGTGACTGCGCCTATTGTTATCGCAGCCAGCAATAGCACAATTTTTAAAAACGGACCGTCACTTATAAATGCTGAAATAAAGGTGTTTACCACCAGGTACATTAAAACTGAGGCAGTGACCGGCCGCCAAAATGCTTGTAGCCAATTGGTGAGCCTGAATTCCGGCAAGACCACACGTAGTATTAAATAATGGGAAATTGCACAAGAGGCTGCACTCAATGGAAATACATAGTTAACGGCTAGCAGGCCATGTTGAGGGATTAGCAAGAGAGATAATCCTATTAAGGCCGTTACGTTCACCGCTGAAGCCAGTGTCGATAGTTTTGGGAAACCTAAGGACATATAGACAATTGAAATATGACTGAGCATTCCTAGCGCCGCAGTGCTAATTGCCAGTGCGCCGATAATTTCCGATGCGGGAAGCCATTGTTCCCCCAAAAGGACGGATACGATTAATTTATCGGTAGCGAATATTCCGAATCCTGCTGGTACCGAAAAAATCGCCAATCCGGAAAGTACCGCCCCTAGCCCGTCGCTCAACCTGGTACGGTCATGGGCTATTTTCGAAAAGGCTGGGAATGCTACGCGAGCAATGATACTTGAGGCTTCCCCTGTAAATGGGACAGCAATATCAATCGATACATTATAAAAAGCGAGTTGTGCAGGGCCAAGCAGGCGCCCCACGATAAGGTCATTGGTTCGTAACTGGAGATAATTCAAGAAATTCAGCAAGAGGAACCAGGAGGAAAACCCGATCATGTCCTTGTACGCTTTAAGCGTTAGCCGCGGCCGATATTTGCTTAGAACGAAACTCGCTATTACACCTACTAGGGTGCTGGTTACCATGCCCCAAATGAGAGCCCAATAACTTCCAATCAATAATGCGGCAATGGTTGCTACGACGAGCGATGTGATCTTCCTGGACAATACCCAGATAACTTCGGGAGCCATGTTCAGTTCCTTGCGGAACTTGACCATGCCGATGTTATAGAAACCTCGTACGAAGCTGTTGATTGCCAGCCAATAAATGATTTTTTCCAGCCTTGCTTCGTGGAAAAAACTTGCGGCTAGCGGGGCTAAAAGCCATAGGAATAGCGTAATAAGCGCGCCGAAGATAATGTTGATTGTCCAGGCCGTGTTGTAGTGGCTCTGTGTCGGGTTGCTACGTTGAATAAGTGCTGCATCAATGCCAAAGGCGCCTAGCAATTCAACGAGTGCTATAACAGGGGCCGCCATTGCTACCAATCCAAAATCCGCGGGAAGCAGCAAGCGAGCAAGTATGAGTGTGCTGACCAACCCCAGGACACGTTCTGTCAGTTTTGAACCGAGCATCCAGAAGGCGCCGTTGATAAAACGGCCTCTAATGTTCAAGTTGTTTTGCGTCATGTGTTATTTTTATTTATGCCGACACGGTGTCTGGCTTTTTTAAATAGAAGCAGGCTTGGTCGCCTTCCCCCCTACGATTCAATTCTATTGATTGCTGTTGAAATTTCGAAATTTGTTGTGGTGTAAATGGTGAAGCCTGTGGGCTTTGCATATAGGATTTCGGGTCGCGAAGCGTTATGTTCCTCTGGTATTGTTCGCTACCCCAGAACTGCATGGACGATGAATCATAAACAATCTGATCGAGTTGGAAACCGGCATTTTCAGCCAATAGCCTTATGCTTTTCTCGGTATGTAAATAGAGATGCCGTGGCGCATCCAGCTGAACCCAGTTTTCTCGATATGTACGCCAGGCAAAAGAGTTGGCAACGGGTGCCCTGATTAAAACATGGCGACCAGGGCTTGTTACTCTGAACAGTTGCTTCATAACCTCCTGGGGATCTTCCATATGCTCAAATGAATGGTGCAGCATGACGAAATCGTATTGGCCCTCGAGGCTATGAAGATGGGCTTTATGTATCTTCACTCCATTATCATATTCGATGTCGCGCGCTATATATGGGTCTATTCCCTCAAGGTGGATAAAACCCATATCCCGAAGAGTTAGCAATAAACGCCCAGAACCACAACCGACATCAAGAATACGGTCTGCGAAACGGGTTTGTGTATTGCTAAACCAAGAGGCAAATTCAGGCTTGCCGAATTTGATCGTTAGCGCTTTGCCGATCAAGTCACGACCTTCTATGCAATAAGCGAATCTGCGCCTTTTGGCAAAGGCAGCAAGTGTAAATCCGGAATTGAGAGATCCTGAGAACGAGTAATAATTATCCGGATAAAAGCGTGAAAGATCGTTGGGAATGTGGACTATCTGTAAACAACCACAGTTCCCGCACTCCAGATAATCAAACTGCTCATTCATGCCGAACATCATTTCAGGCACCGAATATTGGGTGTTATCGCTTTTGTTACCGCATATCCTGCAACCTGGCTGCACAGTTGGCATAGTGAGCACTCGAAAGTTAATAAATATAGTTAAGCGCGGCGTCGCCACCAGACTGACGTAACATCAAGGCGGAGAGTGATCCTGCTCAGGGCTCTTGAAGCTCTACCCACGGGCATCACTGCAGGTCATGCCATCGCTCACTGGATTGGGAGATGCAATGACATCACGCTGAAAGCTGCCGGATAACGCTTCTAGCCTGGCGGACGTACATACCCCCCATGAACCGGAATTCGCCAAAAAAATGCACGAACATGGCTTTTGCGTTATCTACTTTCGGACTCCAGAACTGGTAACGGTCGACCGGGAGCACCAGTGAATCCGGTGCATTGGCGGCCATGTAATTCGAGGCGACCTGTTCGCTGCCCCATTCATGCCATTTTTCTTTGCCAAGCAGCTTTTCCATCTGGGTTGAGAATTCCTGAATTTTCTCCGGCAATAACTGGCCCTTTGCAAAACCCGTGAAACCGGCACATCCACGGACGTATTTGAGATGCTCATGGCCAGGATAGTTCGCAAGAGCACGCTCGGCGTGAGACTGCACATGATTGCTAGTGCTCTCGTGAGCAAAACGACTGGCTTCGCTAAACCCGACCGCTTGGCGGCCTGTACTGGTGCCGAGTGTAAAGCTGCGCTTCTGGGCCAGGCATTCCAGGATTTCTGTCGGTTCGCTCAGGGTCAGGGTGTCAGAATCCAATTGGATCACAAAATGGTCAGTGTTTTCCTGGCTTAGCGTGAACAGGCGCTCCCAGCAACCGCCAGTGGGGCATGTGCCTACAGCAACACCCTTGCTGGGGACGAAGCGAATTGCGTCGAAGTGATTGGAAAGGATACGCCGGTCTTCCGGCAGCAGGCCGTCATCCACGATGACGAAACCCTGTGGCCTGACGAAGCGAGCGAATGACTTCATTGCCAGCATGAACATCGTCATGTCGGGGTGGTGTAATTGGCTAACGATCAATACGTCGCTAGCTGGGTCGCATTTGATGGGAGGTGTATTGAAAATGTCCGAGCATCGGAAGTTAAACCATGCCCGGTCGATTTTTCTTTTTATTCTGGCAATCATATGGGCAGGAGATTCAGTTTAGAAAACGCAGGGAGGCCTAATGCGGCCGTATCAGCAACAAAGCTGGTGTGTCGGAGACTTATCCTATCAATGCATTCATTCGTCATCATTTTGGAGATCATCCGTATCTTGAAGCAGTTATGCAGGACATATTCATATTGTATTTGAGTTCGCAAGGCCGTGCAGCCCTGTTACAAGTGAGGGTAATGGACGTCATTGCCTAATTTCTATCGCGGATTGGAATTACGCAATTGCCATAGCTGTTCTTGGAGACGCTCCAATGCACCGTTAAATATCTGATCTTCACTTAGCTCGGTGTTAGCGACATTCGCGATTTTTCTCAACTGATGGATAGCGCTAACGAATTGCGCGGCGGAACTTTTTGGCGGCGGCGGAGGGGTCCATTCCGCGCCCATCCTTAATTTCATGCCTCCGCGCTTTATCTGATTTATCAGCTTGGCCTTGGCCCCCAAGCTTCGTTCAGCGTCCCATATTTCGGGTAAAACGAAAGGCTTGTATTCCATGCCCAACGAAGAACACCAGTCCTGCCATTTGAAATCAAGGACATGTGAATAGCATTTTACGGGTATCCAGGGTACGCGCAGTGCGTCGGCGACTATAGCGCCGTGCATGGCTTCGGCAACAACAAATTTAGAACGGTTGATGGCCTGCAGGGTCTCCTCTACTGGAGAGGTCGGATCGATGTAATGCAGTCCTGCGGCTTCGCTGATGGCACGCCAGTCTGCGCGAGACATGCTGTCATGATGAGGCATAAAGGAAACAATGGAACGACTTTCAGGTGTGTGGACTTCCTGGGCAATCAGGGCGGCAGCGTCAGTGATGGCCAGTTTTTTGTCCAATCCCAGCACTTCTGCGGTTAATGGTCCACGGACGCAATAAAATTTCCATCGAGAGTCGGGTTTTAGTGTCTCGCCATATCCTGCGCCACTGCCGAACACCAGTTTGCGTGGTGCGACGGGAACACGGTGATTGAGCAACGTGCCTATGCCAACGAACAAGGTCGAATCGTCCTCGTCCAGTAGCTCGGGAATAAGCCTGTTCCACAGCCACGGGTTCAAATCGTCCCCGAAATTTCCATCTGGCGCTTTGTAATAATACAGTTTCATCATCGCTCACTTTTAACAAACCATTTGTTCTTAGGTGAAAACATTTCTCTGGTGAGGGAAGCCAGCAGATAAATGAACGCTTTCGGTTGGAAAAATCTCCAGGTCAAACTGTTGTAAAAAGCCTGCGCTGCGACGCTCGGTTTGCCACCAAAAAAATGCAGATATCCGTGACTAAAGCACAAGCCGGCAAGCCTGTTGCGCACTCTTCTGATGTCAGCGCTTCGGCCATCCGGCCCATGATAGCCCCACTTTTCCACTGCCTCCTTGACCACCATGTATTCGTAATTTGCATCGCAAATCTTAGCGGTGGTGCTGGAAGGATGCTGCCGATATAGCGCCGCGTGACCAGGCAATTTCGCCATGCGGCATGCACGTGACGCCCTCAGCCAGAATTCGTAGTCCTCGCCTTTACGCAAATCTTCTCGAAACAGACCGATCTTATCAATAACAGAGCGGCGCATTACGGCGGTTACTATCCAGATGTAAGAGTCGATTAACATTTCGGGATAAATTCCCCCCGAAAAGCGCTCGTCTAACTCCATGGATTCATTAATATATAAATCCGATGGTTGATAAAAAATCCCATGCTCATCAGGTAGCCACTTATAAAATTCACCAAACACGACATCGAAATCTGGATGTGTTTCAAGGAAGCTGATCTGGCGATTCAATTTTCCCGGCAGCCAAACATCATCGCCGTCAAGAAAAGCAATATATTCCCCTCGTGCCACAGTCATGGCACGATTGCGCGCCGCCCCTGCGCCTCCGTTTTTATCCTGCTGAATCAGTGTGACCGCATCGCCATAAGATTTAACGATTTCTACTGTTTCATCGCTGGAGCAATCGTCAACTGCTATTACTTCCAAAGATGGATAGCCTTGATTAAAGACACTGTTCAGCGCTTGAGGAAGATAGGCGGCGCAGTTGTAGAGAGGCACAATTACACTCACCAATGGTAACGTTTTCCCCGGCTCTGTAAATGAACCTTTTTTTATTTGCTGATCGTTCAATGAGCACCCTCCGCCTGGCTTGGGGGCCAGTGCCCAAGCCGCGTTCCGGAGCGCTTACTTAATCGCTCCATCGTCATGTCCGTCCCTTGTGGTGTAATGGTGCTGAAGTCCTGAAGTCAGCGGCAACTTTGATCTCTGTTGCAATCATTTTGTTTTTTTGAGGCATTTCCAGAGGTTCGTTCTTTTTTTCGCGCTGGTGAGCTTCGACCCATCGGCGCGCCAGCACGACCAACACCAGAATATTGTAGGGAAG
>JBDKRR010000034.1:0-13191 GCA_039683315.1 Sulfuricella sp. | reverse complement strand
ACGAGATTTTCTGGCTCTCGTCGCTGATGTTCGTCGGCCTCATGCTGCTGGTGTGGGTCGCGCGGCCGGCACAGCCGGCGGCGAAGGAGGCGGGGGCGGGAGCGCACTAGCTTTTGTTGGACGCAATCCGCAAAGGGCATTGCGCCTTATGCGGGCTGATGACTGCTTGAAATGACCTTTCTACGGGATTAAGCTGCTAACCCAATCACTTCTTGAGTAGAGTATGGACGAATTGGTCAAGTGGGTAACACTTATCGGAGCTGTCGTGGCTGCCTTGACTGGATTTCAGTCATTTTTCTGGCAGTTTCTTGATCGCCGGGACAGAATAGTGGTCAAATTTGGCAGCTTTCGTCCGCCCATCACGCCAGGGCAAGGTTTGTTTGTCGTTAATAAAAGTAAGCATCTTGTTGAACTTCATGATTACGGTTTCGTATTGAGCAATGGTGAACTTTTCTCGCTACCTTGGTATTTTGAAAACGATGGTCTTTCAGACCAAGTAGAGGCCGCTTTTGCGGGGACTTCGGCGTTAGAACCAAGAGCGCGTTTTGAAGTTTATGTGGATTTGACTAATCTGGAAACCGTGGGGGCCTATGCGCTTACAACAACTCAAAGCCGTCCCTCAGTATGCATCCGTGACCATCTTAACTTTCTCCATGCTTGGTGGTATCGGTTGCGGGTGTGGTTGTATCGCTTGTTTTGATATTGACCCCGCGTAGGATCAATGGGTTAGCGAAGTAATCGGCCCTGAGACGCAAATCGCGCCGAAGAAACGCCGTAGGTTGGTGGTGAACAACGTGAACCCCAACACTTCCCTGCCGGAATCGCGGCATGGCCGATATTGTTGGCGGCGCTACGTTGGGGTTCGCTACGCTCACCACCAACCTACGGAATCAATGGGTTGCATGGTGTTTCTTGAGAGCCACGTATCAGTTTCTTGACCTTGCCGCTGGGGGTCATGACGCCCAGGCGGGTCAGAAAACTACGCGCCGAATCCGGCGTGGCCGCAACTTTCTTGCGATACGCTTCCATGTCATCCAGGAGCGCTTGGCCGGTGAGAAGCTGGCCACCCGCGGATGCGACGGTGCGAGCTCGCCCTGCGAGTTTCGCTGACTTTTTTTGGGGAGTGGCGGCGGTTGCGGAGGGCATGGTTATTTCCTCTATCGAGAGAGTGTAATTCTACACAACCTGACAATATTCTGCATGTTCGTCCGACCGGGACAGGGTGCATATGCGGCATGAATCGCATTTGGCATTTCACGGCGGAATACCCTTCGGAGGTGCGCCCTACGTTGGCATTTGGTAGCTTCTTTATGCCGCCTTGCGCAACGGCGCCACATGCTGGCGTGGCGCTTGTTCAGCTTGCCAGAGATCGTATGCGGCCTGCATCCGAATCCACAGACCAGGAGGCTGACCAAGCGCTTCGGAAACTTTGAGATCCATTTCAGCCGTGATGCCGGCTCGCTGATTCAGCAACTTGGAGAGGTGAGGGCGAGACACGCCTAGGTGAGCTGCGAACTCTCCCACCGTGAGGCCTAGTTCCGGCAGCACGTCTTCCTTCAGTATTTCGCCCGGATGGGGCGGGTTATGCATCCGCATGATTTTCTCCTAGTGGTCCAGATAATCCCTTTGCGCGGATTGCCAGGATCATCGCGTTTAGCGCCGTGCCAGAAACGCCTTGGCACTGGCCAGTTCAGGCCGCTCGGTATCGCGTTCCGCGCTTAAGGCTTGAAGCTTCACGTAATAAGCCCTGGCGGCCGTACGGTTACCGGAGACTTCCGCCGCGTGGGCGGCGCCGTAAATTCCGCGGAAGCGGTTCGGGTCCCGTTTCAGGGAGCGCTCGAATTCGGTGAGCGCCTGTGCCGGCTGCTTGAGCGCCATGAGCATCTCGCCCAGCAGTTCCCGGGAAGGCACGACATTGCCCGGGGTGACCGGATGCTTGTCGCTGGCCTCTTCCAGTTCCGCTGCCGCGCGCATAAGCAGCAGCGCCTCGTCGTTCCGCTTCTCGGCGTAGGCGATCCAGGCGTTGACGGTCCGGATTTGAAATTCCGTCTGGCCGGCCCAGTAGCCGATCCTGGCCGCGGTCATCGTCTCCTTCAAGGCTTGCAGGCGCTCGACATCCTTGCGCGCGGCCGCGACGTCGCCGATGCGCGCCGCACCCAGGCCGCGCGCGAAAATCAGGACCGCTTCGGCTTGCGGGAACTTGTCCCAGGCAAGGCCGGCAGGCGACAACTTGAGTGCCGCCGCCTGCTTCCAGTCGCTACGCTCCAGCGCAAAGCGCGAGGGGATCGCGGCAAAGGCATAGGCGGCGACGAAGTTTTCGACGTTCACCTTGCGGATCGCCGCAACCTCGTCCAGCAGTTGCTTCGCCGCCTTGTCCTGCGCCTGCTGCAGATGGCCGAATACCATGTAGTCCATGGCATGCAGGGCGTCGTAGGTGCCGATGTCGAGGGTTTTCTCGGACAGTTCGGCCTTCGCCGCACGGTATGAGGCCTGGTTGCTCTCGACCATTTCCCGCCACAGGCCGGCACGGCTGAAGATGTGCGAAGGCATGTGCAGCGCGTGCGGCACCGATGGCGCAATCCCGGCGTAGGCACGGGCGAAGGGAAGTCCCTTCTCGGCTAGGTCGGCATAGTCGTAGGTGTGGATCAGATAGTGGGCGATTCCCGGGTGATTGGGATATTTCTTGAACAATGGCTCCAGAATGGCCGCCGCCTTGAGTTGTTTGGCGAATGTCTTGTCGGTGGGCAGCGCGGTGACGTTCAGCATGAGGGCATAGAGAATCTGTGCTTCCGCGTCATCTGGATAGCGAACCGCAACGCTTTCCATGGCGCTTTCCAAGGCCAGCGCGCGCGGTCGGTGTTCGGTCGTATCCCGGTCCTTGAAGAACACCGCGAGCGCGGCAATATAGTCGCGTTCGCGCTGAGTCTTGGCGCCGACGCGCTGGGCCTCGGCGCTGGCCGTGGCACCCGCCGTCAGCGCACTCGGGCTGGGCGGCCACGCTAACGGATTTCCCATCGACATGATGGCGATGCCCCAGTAGGCCATCCCGCATTCAGGGTCGTCTGCCAGCACTTTGGCGAACGATTTCTTCGCCGGGTCGAACCAGAAGGAATGGAACAGCGCCATCGCGCGGTTGAATTCCTGCTGTGCGGCAGCGTTGCACGAGACCGCAAAGTTCACCTCGCCGAG
The DNA here is from genome assembly GCA_039683315.1 of Sulfuricella sp. GTDB lineage: Bacteria > Pseudomonadota > Gammaproteobacteria > Burkholderiales > Sulfuricellaceae > Sulfurimicrobium. Next base: position 10,002 of record JBDKRR010000034.1, on the reverse strand, counting down.
CTTCTCCGGTTCGCCGCTCGGTGGCTCGTGGCCTTCGTGCGCCCATGCGCCGGTCGTGCCGGCGACGAGCGCCAGTGCCAGTATCCATGCGGATGTTGTCTTTTTCATGTTGGCCTCCATCGGAAGCTGTTAAGCAGGTAATGCAAATGACCAATGCTCAAGCCGAAGCTGTGGCCATCGGCTTGAGTTCCCTGTCGGGCGGCGTTATTTGGCATCGCGTTGCCGATGTACTCAATGGGTGAGAGCGCCGCGTCCAACTCCCCGGACCGAGCTTAACTTTTCACCTTCTCGATCATGTGGTTGATAACATGGCTGTGCTCGCGCTGAGGGCTGAACATGACGATCTCCGCGTCCGCATCGACCTTTACGTTGTGCCCGGGTGGCCAGTAAAACAGATCATTCGCGTTGACCGTCTCCCGCGCGCCGTTCGCGTCGGTCGTGGTGAGCTGGCCGCGCAAGACGAAGCCCCAGTGGGGACACTGGCACATATCTCCTTCCAATCCTTGGAACAGTGGGGTGGTATCGACGCCCGCCGAGAGGCTGAAGTACTCACCGCTGATCTTGCCTAATCCAGTTGCGTCGCCGAAATCCGTTCGCTGACGGATCACGGCACCTGGGATATCCATCTTGACGTCCACATCATCCTTAGCTATCCGCATGCTCCTTCTCCCATGTGTCAACGGATACTTTATCTTTGGAGGTCTGCCTATCGCCGCGTCCGTTTAAAGCAATAGGCGACCGACATCCAAGCTGAGCGGACAGAAATGTTCAGCACGCTTGCATTAGGGCGTGTTAACACGCCCTAATGAGTCCGGGCAGTCGCAGAAGCCGCCTCGTTTACATGCCTACCAGCTGGGCGGTATAGCCTGCTGCCCGGGCCTTCGCCAACAAGACTGCTGTGCTGGTTTTTTCCGTGTCATAGGTGATTACGAGAAGGTGCTCCTTGCCAGCGTTAAATCCTGGTGAAACGACGCCCTCGACCTTTCGCATGGTGTCTTCGAGGGAGGTACGCGCTTCTTCGCTAAGAGGCTCATTGATGTGGATCATGACATCGCTGATGTTCATCTTGTAGCTCCTTATGTAATGGATTGAGCGAAAGGCTATGCCGCTGATGGTTTCTTTGTTGCCAAGGGTGGGGGTTGGCGACAGCTCGAACCCGAGGCTACAGCCATCGATGCGCAACCGCTTGTCACTGTCATCCCGCAGGGGGCGTGAAATGGTCGCGGGTTGAATTCATTAGCCCCGGATGGGGTAACAACATTCTATGGATCTGGGCATTAGCCGCACGTTCACGGCTATTCTCCTTTGCCATGGGCAGGCGTTTCCAAGTCGGGAAGCACCTGCTCGCAAAGTTAAGGTATCAGATGATTGGTTCCGGCAACATAAGCTCTTCCCTGTATTCCAGAGTCATCTTTCCCCTATTTTCGACTCAAGCCGCCTTCTCCGCTCTACGGCCCTTCATCCGCCTTGCCACCCAATACCCCTGCAGTTTCTCGAAATACAGGTAAATCACCGGCGTGATGTACAGCGTCAATACCTGCGAAACCAGCAGTCCGCCGACCACCGCCAAGCCCAAGGGGCGGCGGGCTTCGGAGCCGGCGCCGAGGCCGAGGGCGATGGGCAGGCTGCCCATGAGTGCGGCCATGGTGGTCATCATGATGGGGCGGAAGCGGATCAGGCAGGCCTGGAATATGGCGTCGTAGGCGGATTTGCCGTCCTTGCGCTCCGCTTCGATGGCGAAGTCGATCATCATGATGGCGTTTTTCTTGACGATGCCGACCAGCATGATGATGCCGACGAAGGCGTACATGTTGAGGTCGTGGCCGAACAGCAGCAGCGTCAGCAGCGCGCCCAGGCCGGCGGTGGGGATGCCGGAGAGGATGGTGACGGGGTGGATGAAGCTCTCGTAGAGCACGCCCAGCACCAGGTAGATCACCAGGACCGCCAGCAGCAGCAAGATGCCCATGCCTTGCAGCGAGGACTGGAACACCTGGGCGGCGCCCTGGAAGCTGGTGGCGATGGTGGCGGGGATGCGCATTTCGGCGGTGGCGGCGTTGACCTTGGCGATGCCTTCGCCCAGCGCGACGCCGGGCTTGAGGTTGAAGGAAATCGTCACCGAGGGCAGTTGTCCGAGATGGTTGATGGTCAGCGGGCCGATGGAGGGCGTCACCCTGGCCACGGCGTTGAGCGGGACGAGCGCGCCGCTGCTCGAGCGCACGTAGAGCAGGGACAGGGCGTCCGGGTCGAGCTGGTATTGCGGCATCAGTTCCATCATCACCCAGTACTGGTTGGTGGGGGTGTAGATGGTGGATACCTGCCCCGAGCCGTAGGCGTTGTAGAGCGTGGTCTCGATGGCTTCCGGGGTGACGCCGAGGGCCGAGGCCTGGTCGCGCAGGATGGAAACCGATACTTGCGGGTTCTTGATCTGCAGGTCGCTGGTGACGTCCTGCAGGTCGGGCAGGGTGTGCAGCTTGGCTTCGATCTGCGGCACCCACCGGTACAGCTCTTTCAGGTCGGCGTCCTGCAGGGTGAACTGGTACTGGCTCTTGGTGAGCTGGCCGCCGATGCGGATGGTGGGCAGGTTCTGCAGAAACACACGGATGCCCGGCACGGCGGCGAGCTTGGGTTTGAGTTCCTCTATCACTTCGTCCGCCGAGACCCGCTCCGAGCGCGGCTTGAGGCGGATGAACATGCGCCCGGTGTTGCCCGACAGGCTGGCCCCGCCGGCGCCGATGGCGGACATGAAGCCGTCGATGTTGGGGTCCTGCTGCACGATCGCGGCGACGGCCCGCTGGTGGCGCGCCATGGCTTCGAAGGAAATGTCTTCGGCGGCTTCGGTGAAGGCGAAGATCTGCCCGGTGTCCTCGCTCGGCAGGAAGCCCTTGGGCATGGCGTAAAACAGGTAGCCGGTGAGCGCCAGGATGACGAGGTAGAGGGCGAGCACGCTGCGGCGGTGGCGCAGCGAGAAGGTCAGCGTGGCCTGGTAGAAGTTGCGCATGCCGTCGAAGAACGCCTCCGACCAGGCGTACAGGCGGCCGTGATGGGCCTGGGAGGGCGGGGCGAGGAAGCGACTGCACAGCATCGGCGTCAGGGTGAGGGAGACGAAGCCTGACACCAGCACCGCGGTGATGATGGTGACGGCGAATTCGTGCAGCAGCCGGCCGAGCACGCCGCCCATGAACATCACCGGGATGAACACTGCCGCCAGGGAAAGGGTCATGGACAGGATGGTGAAGCCGATCTCGCGCGAGCCCTTGAGGGCGGCCTCCATGATGCTTTCGCCGTTCTCGACGTGGCGGGTGATGTTCTCCAGCATCACGATGGCGTCGTCCACCACGAAGCCCACCGAGAGCGTGAGCGCCATCAGCGACAGGTTGTCCAGGCTGTAGTCGAGCAGGTACATCACGGCGAAAGTGCCGACGATGGAAATCGGTAGCGCCAGGCTGGGAATGACGGTGGACGGCAGGTTGCGCAGGAACAGGAAAATCACCAGCACCACCAGGCACAACGCCAGCACCAGCGAAAACTGCACGTCGTTGACCGAGTCGCGGATCGACTCGGAGCGGTCGTACAGGATGTTCACGCTGACACCGGCCGGAATCTGCGCCTCCAGCGTGGGCAGCAGTTTTTTGATGGAATTGACCACCTCGACCGTGTTGGTGCCGGGCTGGCGCTGGATGGCCAGCACGATGCCGCGCTTGTCCTTGTACCAGGCGGCGATCTTGTCCGACTGCACGCTGTCGGTGACGCGGCCGAGCTGTTCGAGGCGGACCGGCGCGCCGTTGCGGTAGGCGACGATGATCGGGCGGAAGGCGGCGGCATCGGTGAGCTGGCCGGCCGCCTGTATGGTGTAGGCTTTGTTGGGGCCGTACAGGGTGCCGGTCGGCTTGTTGACGTTGGCGCTCGCCACTGCCTGCGCCACGTCGCTCAGGGCGATGCCGCGCGAGGCCAGGGTGCTCGGGTCGAGCTGGACGCGCACGGCGTATTTCTGCGTGCCGTAGACCTGCACCTGGGCGACCCCGTTGAGCATGGACAGCCGTTGCGCGATCAGCGTTTCGGCGTATTCGTCCACCTGCGACAGGGGCAGGGTGTCGGAGGTGAGCGCGAGGTAGAACACCGGCGCATCGGCCGGGTTGACCTTGCGGAACGAGGGCGGCGTGGTCATTTCCGTGGGCAGATTGCGCAGCGCCCGCGCGATGGCCGACTGGACGTCCTGCGCCGCAGCGTCGATGTCGCGCGACAGGTTGAACTGCAGGGTGATCTGCGTCAGTCCCTGGGCGCTGGTGGAGTTCATCGAGTCCAGCCCGGCGATGGTGGAGAACTCCTTCTCCAGCGGGGTGGCGACCGCCGAGGCCATGGTGTCCGCCGCCGCGCCGGGCAGGTTGGCGGAGACCTGGATGGTGGGGAAGTCGACGTTGGGCAGCGCGCTCACCGACAGCAGGCGATAGCCCATGATGCCGAACAGCAGTATGCCCAGCATGACCAGGGTGGTCATCACCGGACGGCGGATGAAGAGTTCGGAGAAGTTCAAGATCGCCTCAGGGAGCCGGTTTGGACACGATCTTGGCGCCCGGCTTGAGGCGTAGCTGGCCGTCGACGACGATCGCTTCGCCTGTCTGCAGACCGCTGCCGATAACCGTTTCGCCCGCCAGGGTGCGATCCGTTTTCACCTTGCGCATTTCGGCTGTCTTGTCCTTGCTGACGACGTAGACGAACGGCCCGTCCGGGCCGGTCTGCACCGCCTGGGCCGGGACGACCAGCGCATCCCGCAGTTCGCCCAGCGTCAGGGTGACATCGGCGAACTGGCCCGGCCACAGCGTCCTGCCGGTGTTGGCGAAAACCCCCTTGAGCTTGATGGTGCCGGTGGTGGTATCCACCGTGTTGTCCACGAAAGAGAGTTTGCCGGTCTCCGGCGCCCCGGCCCGGCGTGAAGGGATGGCTTCGACCGGCAGCATTTTGCCCTCCGCCAGCAGTTGCCGGATGCGTGGCAGCTGCTGTTCCGTGACCGAAAAGCTGACGTAAATGGGGCTGACCTGGTTGACCACCAGCAGCGGGATATCGTTGGCCTTGACCAGGTTGCCGCCCTGTACCTTCAGCGCGCCGGTCACGCCGTCGATGGGCGAGCGGATTTCGCTGTAGTCGAGCTGCAGGCGGGCGCTCTTGAGCGCGGCTTCGTCGGCCTGCACCACCGCGGCGGAGGATTCGGCCGTGGTGCGGATTTGCGCGTACATTTCCTTGGAAATAAAGTGCTGATCGAGCAGGTTCTGGTAGCGGCGCTCCTGAGCGCGGGCGTTGTCCAGCTGGGCGGTATCCCGTGCCAGGTTGGCTGCAGCCAGGTCGACCTGGGCGCGGAGGGGGCGGGGATCGATGGTGAACAGGCTTTGGCCGCTGCGTACCGTGTCGCCTTCCTTGAAATGGACGCGCGTGATTTCGCCGTCCACGCGCGATTTGACCTGCACCGTGGCATAGGCTTCGATGTTGCCGACGGCGCGGATCTGGTCAGGCAGCGTTTTGCGCGTGACCTGTGCCGTGACGACCGGCACGGGCGGCTGCTTGGCGTTCTTCCCCTTGTTCGCCGCGCTGTCCTTGCCGCTGCACGCGGCGAGGAAAACCAGCGCAACCGCAAGGGCAGCCCTGAGGAGAGAGGCGGATAAACCCGCTGGCAGATTGGTCGACATCTTTATCCCTGGCGCGAGGATGAGAAAGGCTCATGTCCGTGAGAACATGAGCCGTTGCTTGGCAGCCGACATTATAGCTGCCCGTCTTGCCTCGGAAGTTGGACTTTTCTGGTCGACGCTTAGTTCGGGCCGAATTTTTCCCGTCTCTGCTTCATGCGATCCCAGCGTTTTTCGGCCTTGCTCAGGTGGGCTTTCATTTCATCCCTGACGATGGCCTGCTGCGCGGGTGAGAGCGTGGCATGGAACTTGATCCATTCGTCGCGCATGCGGCGCATTTTCCCGGTGCGTTCGTCGGCGAGCCTGTCGGCCTTCGCGGCTGCAGCGGCGAAATCGGGCTCGCCCTTGTCCAGTTCCTGCTTCAGTTGTGACTTCATTTCGACATGCTCATTGCGCAGCGTTTTGCGCATGGCCTGGCCTTCCTGCGACAGGGCCTGCCAGGATTTCTCCTGCGCTTCGCTGAGGTTCAGCTTGTCGTGAATGGCGCGCATGGGCATGAATTCTGTCTCGCCCGGGTGACGCGGCATGTTCGCCATCACACTGCTGCTGAATATGATGCCCAGGCCGAAAACGGCCGCGACCGAAACAAGCGAAAATTTCCATTTTTTAGACATGGTGTACTCCTGAAATATTGAGGGTGGGGCGAAGATCCGTTTCGGACTTCACCTTGAAGGCCATCCTATTGCACAGCTGCAAACCAAATGTGACTGGCCGAGGTGAAATCGTGACCAGTTGTTTCTGGCACAAGACGCGTGCCTGTCAGCGCGTGCCGGCCGGCAAGTGGATCGCAGCGACCAGCCCGCCGCCAGCGCGCTTGCTCAGTTCCAGCCTGCCGCCATGCTCTTCGGCAATTTTTGCGGCAATGACCAGCCCCAGCCCGCAATGGCCTTTCCCGCCGCGCGAATGATCCAGGCGGGAAAATGGGCGCAAAGCGTACGGAATCAGTTCGGGATCGATGCCGCTGCCGGAATCCTCGACCGCGATGATCGCCGCTCCGTCGGCCTGGAATGTCCTGATGGATATGGGGGGGCTGCCGTATTCGATGGCGTTTTCGATCAGGTTGACGAGGGCGCGCCGCAGCGAATTGGCGCGCAGCGGAAGGACGATGTCGTCCTGTGCGCTGGAGACCGACACGCCTTCTGCGCCATAAGGCGCGGCGACTTCCTCGACGAACAGCGCCAGGTCGCGTTGCTCGAACGCTTCGTTGTTGTTGCCGCGCGCGTAATCCAGAAATTGATCGGTAATGCGTCCGATGTCGTCCAGGTTCTGCAGCATCTCGCCGCTGCGGGCGCTTTGCGCCAGTTCCACCAGCAGGCGCAGGCGCGTAAGCGGTGTGCGCAAATCGTGCGATACGCCGGCAAGCATGGTGGCGCGGTCTTCCTCGTAACGCCTGAGGCGTTCCACCATCTCGTTGTAGCGTTCACCCAGAATGCGGATTTCCCCGACCCCCGAAACCGGCAGCGTGGTGAGGCGATTCGATTGCCCGACCGCTTCGAGTGCGCTGCTCAGTCGCTTCAGGGGGCGCTGGATGCGCCACAGCAGCAGCATGCCGCCGGCGAAAAACACGGTGAAACCCACCAGAAATACCCGCAGCAGCGGGTCGCCCAGGCGCGTATGCGACCGGGGCGTGGGAAAGAACATCCATTGCGGCGCCTGCGCGCGTTCAGCCCGCAAGGTTATCCAGAGGCCGGCGAAGGGCTCCCTTGAAGCCACCACCTCCACGTTCCTGTGCAGATCTTCGCTCAGGCGCATTTTCAGGAAAGGCAGGCGGCGTGCGGTTTCGCCGGCCATGTCAGTGCCCTGCACAGGTGGATTGCGGGCGATCCGGATGCCGACGTTTGCAGGAAGACTCGATGCCGGGCGGGTGCGCAGCAACTCTTCCACCAGGTGAATCTGTACCACCAGGGAGCGTGCAAAATTGTTGTTGCGCGAGTCCTCCAGGTGGGAGAGAAATAGCCAGTACATGGTGGCAAAACTCGCCCCCAATGCAATCAGCAAAACCAGCGTCAGCTGCCCGTAGAGCGAACCGGTAAAACGCTTCATGCGGCGTTCTCGGCCGTGTCCGGCACGAACACGTAACCGAAACCCCAGACGGTCTGGATATAGCGCGGCTTTGCCGGGTCCGGCTCGATCAGCTTGCGCAGGCGGGAGATCTGGACGTCGATGCTGCGGTCGATGGTTTCCGAGCCGGGGCCGCGCGCCAGTTCGATCAGGCGCTCGCGCGAAAGGGGCTGGTGAGGGAGTTTGACGAATGCCGCCAGCAGGGAAAACTCCCCGCCGGTCATTTCCATTTTCTGCTCGCCGCGCCACAGCGTGCGGGTCGCCAGATCGAGCCGGTACTCGCCGAAAGCAACGGTATTGCCGTCCGCGATGGGCGCGCCGGCCGGCAGCGGGGCACGGCGGCGCAAGACTGACTGGATACGGGCCGTCAGTTCGCGCGGCAGGAAGGGTTTTCCGAGATAGTCGTCCGCCCCCATTTCGATGCCGATGACGCGGTCGATGGGGTCGCCTTTCGCCGTCAGCATGATGATGGGGATGTCATCTCCGGAGGCGCGCAGGCGGGCGCAAATCTCGAGCCCGCTATCGCCCGGCATCATCAGGTCGAGTACGAGCAGGTCCGGGCGCTCGCGGCTCAGGCGTCGCTCCAGGTCGCGCCCGTCGGCGAGCGTGCGCACGGCGAAGCCCTGGTTGACCAGGTATTCGTCCAGTAACTTGCGCAATTCAGGGTCGTCGTCGATGACCCATATCCAGGGTTGTCTGCTCATGGGGAAATTCTACTTGCTGTACCGGTCGAAATGTTTGGAAAGTGTTACCAAACATGACCTGTCGCCTGGCCGTTTGCACTTCGTCTGAATTCAATGCTAAGTCTGCTTCGGGAAATCCGCAATTGCCGTCAAGCAGCGGCGCGTATTACCATGCCGTAATGGTTGACGGTCCATCAGTCAGCCGCCACCACGGAGGATTCGCTATTTCTCCCGTCGCGAAATTTTAATGGCGACAACGTCCCCGGCATCATGCGGAAGAAGGGAAAGCAGCATGAAAATCGAACAGCGCTACTGGGTCCAAGGCCAAGGCTGGCAGCAGGAAGGTACCGGTACGCTGGATGGCGCGGCCGACTGGGTGCTGGTGTTCAGTGGCACGGACACGACACGTTCCGCGTCCTGTCTGGACGAACTCAAGGCGCGTTATCCCGCTGCCTTGATCATGGGCTGTTCCACTGCCGGCGAGATCTGCGCCACGCGGGTGCGCGACGACTCCATCGTCGCCACGGCGGTGCGTTTCGAACATACGCGCATCGCGCCTGCCCAAACGGATATCGCGGATATGGGCGAGAGCCACGCGGCCGGCAAGCGCCTGGCCCAAACCCTGGCGCGCGAAGGCCTGGTCCATGTGCTGGTGCTGTCGGATGGCTTAAAGGTGAACGGCAGCGAGCTGGCACGCGGCTTGCGCGAGAACCTGCCGCAAGGAGTGGCGGTCACCGGCGGACTGGCCGGGGACGGCGGGCGTTTTGCCCATACCCTGGTATGTGCCGACGGCGAACCGGCGGAAGGCCGCATCGCCGCTCTGGGTTTTTACGGCGAGCGCCTGCGCGTGGGCTACGGTTCGCTCGGCGGCTGGGACGTGTTCGGCGCGGAACGGCTGATCACCCGGTCGAAAGGCAATGTCCTATATGAACTGGATGGTCAGTCGGCGCTGGCGCTTTACAGGAAATATCTGGGCGAGCACGCAGCCGGTCTGCCTGCCACAGCCCTGCTGTTTCCCCTGGCGTTGCGCAGCGAGGAAGGCGACCTGGTGCGCACCGTGCTGGGCATCGACGAGGTGGAACAAAGCATGACTTTCGCCGGCGACATGCCGGAGGGTATGTATGTTCGCCTCATGAAAGCCAATTTCGACCGTCTGGTGGACGGGGCGAGCGGCGCCGCCAGCGCCAGTAGCGAAATGCTGGGCGGTGTTTCCCCCGATCTGGCGATCCTGATCAGCTGCGTGGGGCGCAAGCTGGTCCTCAATCAGCGCATCGAGGAGGAAGTCGAGGGCGTGCGCACGGTGCTGGGCGAGCATGCGGTGCTGACCGGCTTCTATTCCTACGGCGAGATCTGCCCGCAAGGCACGGTCACTGGCTGCGAACTTCACAACCAGACCATGACCATTACCACATTCAGCGAGAGGTAGTGTAGTGTTGCACGCTAAATGGCCCTTTCAGAGCCTTCCCAGGAGTGGCATCACAAGGCGCGGCGCGCAGGCAATGGCTATCCCCTTGCCAAGCGCCGCAACGCGGTTAGGACGCGCTTGGGAAGGCTCCCTCCGGGCGAGCGCTTGGGCGGCCATC
>JBDKRR010000033.1:0-5538 GCA_039683315.1 Sulfuricella sp. | reverse complement strand
GCCCATTTCCCGCGCCAGCATTTCCATCTGCTCGACCGTGACTGGGAAGCCCCAGGAGGTGATCTTCGCGACCGCATCCGCTGCTTCCTTGCCGACCACGCCCGCCGGGCTGTTGATGGCGAAGAACACGCCGGGGTCGAGCACGCTGGCGGCGACCATGGCCATGATGGCGACGAATGATTCGAGCAGCATGCCGCCGTAGCCGATCATGCGGATATCCTTTTCGTTGGCCAGCAGCTTGGGCGTGGTGCCGGACGCGATGAGGGAGTGAAAGCCGGACACCGCGCCACAGGCGATGGTGATGAACACGAAGGGGAACACGCGCCCGCCGAAAATCGGTCCGCTGCCGTCGATGAACTGGGTCACCGCGGGCATCTTGATTTCGGGCTGCATCACCACGATGGCGATGGCGAGCAACAGGATGGTGCCCAGCTTCATGAAGGTCGAGAGGTAGTCGCGCGGCGCGAGCAGCAGCCACACCGGCAGGATGGCGGCGGCGAAGCCGTAGGCGATCACTGCCCAGGCCAGGGTCAGGCCTTCGTGGTCGAACAGCGGGCGCAGGCTCGGGTTGTGGTCGATCCAGCCGCCGCCCGCCACTGCCAGCAGCAGCAATGCCAGGCCAAGCAGCGAGCCTTCCAGCACCCGCCCGGGGCGGATGTCGCGCATGTACAGGCCGACCAGCACGGCGATGGGGATGGTGGCGGCGATGGTCGAGGTGGCCCACGGGCTGTGCTTCATGGCGTTGACCACCACCAGTCCGAGCACGGCGATGAGGATCACCATGATCATCAGCGTGCCGACCAGGGCGGCGATGCCGCCGATCGGGCCGAGTTCGTCGCGCGCCATCTGGCCCAGGCTCCTGCCGTTGCGCCGGGTGGAAAAAAACATGATGGTCATGTCCTGCACGCAGCCGCCGAGCACGGCGCCGATCAGGATCCACAAGGTGCCCGGCAGGTAGCCGAACTGTGCCGCCAGGGTCGGGCCGATCAGCGGGCCGGGGCCGGCGATGGCGGCGAAGTGGTGGCCGAACACGATCCATTTGTTGGTGGGGATGAAATCGCGCCCGTCATCGAAGCGCTCGGCAGGGGTGGCGCGGGTTTCATCCAGCACCAGCACGCGGGCGGCAATCCAGGCCGCGTAAAAACGGTAGGCCAGGGCGAAGACGCAGGCGGCGGCAGTGATCAGCCAGATGGCGTTGATCGACTCGCCGCGGTTGAGGGCGATGCCGCCCAGAGCCGCAGCGCCGAGTACGGCGACGGCAAGCCACGACAGCGACTGCATGGGGTTTTTGAGCATGGCGAGTTTTCCGATCCAGGGGTGCCCATGATAGCAACAGCGTCATGCGCATGGAAACGCGAAGGCGCGATATACGTTGTAGAATAATCGCGATCAAAACAGGGAGTAAGCATGGCAATTGATTTGCGGCGCTGGTTCGGCATGGGTGGGGTGGGCGCTCACGAGAATCCGCTGGCCTACGTCTGGGAGCGGCGCTTGCACTGGGTGATGATCGTTGTCGCGCTGATGGCGGTACCGGCCTTCTATCTCGAAGCGCTGCAACACGAGGTGAGGCTGCAGCATATCGGCTGGGCGCTGGATCTTTTCATCTTCGTCGCCTTCAGCCTTGAAACGGCGTGGATGCTGCACCTGTGCCATAACAAAGTAGTCTATCTCAAGTACAACTGGCTCAATGTGCTGATTATCGGGGCGTCCGCCCTGGGCCTGGTCGGGCTTCCCAGCGAGTGGCTGCCGCTGGTACGGCTGTTGCGGGTCGCCTATGTGGCCCTGATTCTGGCGCGCATGCTGGCTTCGGTACGCGTCCTGTTTTCCACCAATGCCATTCCCTATGCGTTCACCCTCGGGGTGGTTACCCTGATCACCGCCGGCGCGGGGTTTTACTGGCTGGAGCCGACCATTCACAGCTTCGGCGAAGGCTTGTGGCTGGCTTTCACGACCGGCGCAACAGTGGGTTATGGAGACTATGTGCCGACCACGCCTATTTCCCGGGCCTTCGCGGTGGTGATGGTGGTCGTCGGGTTTACCGTGTTTTCGCTGGTGACAGCGAGCGTTTCGGCGTTGTTCGTCGGCGAGGATGAAAAACGTTTGCGCCGGGAAATGCACCAGAACGTCCTCGAATTGCGCCGCGAAATTGCCGAAATGCGTGCCGAACTGCAACATCAAGGAATGATTGGCGAGGATGCGTCGGCGGGCGGGGCGAAAAAATCACTCGCCAACGAGGAAATTTAGAAGCTGTCGGAGGTTGAGTAAATCGGCGACGAAGGTTTCCGGATGTGCGAAATTGGTTAAACCCTTGGTGGTCATGCTAAAATTCCGCCTTTTCCAAGCCGAGTGAAAGACCACCATGTTCAGCGCAAAAAACACCATTGCCAGCTTTGATCCTGAATTGTGGCAGGCGATCGAGCAAGAACGCCAGCGCCAGGAAGACCACATTGAACTCATCGCTTCCGAGAACTACACCAGCCCGGCCGTGATGGAGGCACAGGGTTCTGTGCTGACCAACAAATACGCCGAAGGCTATCCCGGCAAGCGCTACTACGGTGGTTGCGAATATGTGGACAAGGCCGAGCAGCTCGCCATCGACCGCGTCAAGAAACTGTTTGGCGCCGACGCCGCAAACGTCCAGCCAAACTCCGGTTCCCAGGCCAACCAGGCCGTGTTCATGGCCTTTCTCAAGCCCGGCGACACCATCATGGGCATGAGCCTGGCCGAAGGCGGCCACCTCACCCACGGCATGGCGCTCAACATGAGCGGCAAGTGGTTCAACGTCGTCGCCTATGGTCTCAACGAAAAGGAAGAGATCGACTACGACCGCATGGAAGCGCTGGCCCATGAGCACAAGCCCAAGCTGATCATCGCTGGCGCCTCGGCTTATGCGCTGAAGATCGATTTCGAGCGCTTCGCCAAAGTGGCCAAGGCCGTCGGCGCGATTTTCATGGTGGACATGGCGCACTATGCGGGGCTGATCGCCGCGGGCGTCTACCCCAACCCGGTGCCGCACGCCGACGTGGTCACCACCACCACGCACAAGACGCTGCGCGGGCCAAGAGGCGGCGTCATCCTGATGAAGGCGGAACACGAAAAAGCCATCAATTCCGCAATTTTCCCGGGATTGCAAGGCGGACCGCTGATGCATGTCATCGCCGGCAAGGCGGTGGCTTTCAAGGAAGCGGCGAGCAAGGACTTCAAACTTTACCAGGAGCAGGTGATTGCCAATGCGCTGGTGATGAGCAAGGTGCTCACCGAGCGTGGTCTGCGCATCGTTTCCGGCCATACCGAATCCCACGTGTTCCTGGTCGACTTGCGCGCCATGAAACTGACCGGCAAGGAAGCCGAAGCCGCACTGGGCAAGGCGCACATCACGGTTAACAAGAACGCCATCCCCAACGATCCGGAAAAACCTTTCGTCACCAGCGGCATCCGCATCGGTACGCCGGCCATGACGACGCGAGGTTTCAAGGAAATCGAAGCCGAACACCTGGCCAACCTGATCGCCGACGTGCTTGCCGCACCCACCGACGAAACCGTGCTGTCGCGCGTGGCCAACGAAGCCAAGGCGATGTGCAAGAAGTATCCGGTTTACGGACAGTGAGGAGACAGGAGTGAGGAGTGACGAGCCGAGGTTTGCGCCTCACTCCTCACCCCTCACCCCTCACCAAATATGAAATGCCCCTTTTGCGGTGCCGACGATACCCAGGTGATCGATTCCCGCGTCAGCGAAGAAGGCGACAGCGTGCGTCGCCGGCGGCGTTGTGCGGGGTGCGAAAAGCGTTTCACGACCTATGAAACCGCCGAGCTTCGCCTGCCCCAGGTAGTGAAGCAGAACGGCAGCCGCGAAGAATTCCGCCGCGAAAAAATCCGCACCAGTTTCATGCGTGCCCTCAACAAGCGCCCGGTTTCCACCAATCTGGTGGACAGCGCCATCCAGCACATCGAGCAGAAGATGCTGAGCCTCGGCGAGCGCGAAGTGCCGTCGCGCCAGGTCGGCGAGATGGTGATGAACGAGCTGCGCAAGCTGGACAAGGTGGCCTATATCCGCTTCGCCTCGGTTTACCGCAGTTTCGAGGATGTGGAAGACTTCCGCGACGCGATCCGCGACCTGGACAAGTAGCACTATGTTTTCCGCCGTGGACCATGAATATATGGCTCAGGCCATGCAACTGGCGCAGCGCGGCTTGTACAGCACCACCCCCAATCCCCGCGTGGGCTGCGTCCTGGTGCGCGATGGCAAGGTGGTGGGCGAAGGCTGGCATGAGAAAGCCGGCGAGCCCCATGCCGAGGTCCATGCACTGAACCAGGCGGGAGAGGCGGCGCGGGGTGCGACGGCTTATGTCACGCTCGAGCCGTGCAGCCACTACGGCCGCACGCCCCCCTGTGCCGGGGCGCTGATCAAGGCGGGCGTGGGGCGCGTGATCGTGGCGATGCGCGATCCCAACCCGATGGTGGCCGGACAGGGCATCGCCATGCTCGAACTGGCGGGTATTCCCACCGCCTGCGGCGTGCTGGAAAAGGAAGCGCGCGAGCTGAATGTCGGCTTCATCTCGCGCATGGAACGCGGACGGCCGTGGCTGCGGCTCAAGGTGGCCGCCACCCTGGACGGCAAAACGGCGCTGAACAACGGCGTCAGCCAATGGATTACCGGCCCCGACGCGCGGCGTGACGCGCACCGCTGGCGCGCACGTTCATGCGCCATGCTGACCGGCATCGGGACGGTCCTGACGGACGATCCGTCCTTCACAGTGCGCGACGTCGAGACGGCGCGCCAGCCGCTCAAGGTGGTGGTGGACGCCAACCTGAGCATGCCGCTCGATGCGAAAATATTGCAGGGCGCCAAGCTGCTGATTGCCACCGGCTGCGACGAGGAAGAGCGCATCCGGCAACTGCAGGATGCCGGCGCCGAGGTGCTGGTGTTGCCGGCCGAGCACGGACAGATCGACCTGGCCCGCCTGCTGCAGGAACTGGGGCGGCGCGGCCTGAACGAAATCACGGTGGAAGCCGGCAAGGTGCTCAACGGTTCCTTGTTGAGTGCCGGCGTCGTGGACGAGCTGGTGCTGTATCTGGCACCCATGCTGTTCGGCGACAAGGCGCGCGGCATGTTCGGCGTGCCGGAAATAGAGGAAATGGGTCAGCGTCAGGAGCTTGAAATCAAGGATCTGCGCATGGTGGGACGCGACATGCGCATCGTGGCAACATTGGAAAGGAAAGCATAAATGTTTACCGGCATCATTCAGGCGGTGGGTAAAATTGCCGCGATCGAACCGCTGCAAGAGGGCGTGCGCTTGACTGTCAGCGCGGCAGATCTGGACATGAGCGACGTCGCGGTGGGCGACAGCATCGCCGCCAACGGCGTATGCCTCACGGTGATCGCCAAAACCGCCGACGGCTACCAGGTCGACGTTTCCCGGGAAACGCTGAACTGCACCGAGGGTCTGGGCGAACTCGGCGAGATCAACCTGGAAAAGGCCTTGCGCCTGTCCGATCGCCTCGGCGGCCACCTGGTGAGCGGTCACGTCGACGGCGTGG
>JBDKRR010000032.1:0-3446 GCA_039683315.1 Sulfuricella sp. | reverse complement strand
GAAATTCTTCCCCTGCTGAAACAGGCCCCGGTGGTCAAGCACTGGGCCGGACTGCGCCCCGGCTCTCCGGACAACATACCCACCATCGACCGCCACCCGCAACTGGAAAATCTCTACCTGAATAGCGGCCACTTCCGCTACGGCGTCACCATGGCTCCCGCCAGTGCGGAGATCATGGCCAATCTGATTCTGGAACGCCCGCAAACTCTCGACATCGCGCCTTATCGCTGGTCTGTTGCGCAAAAATAAACTATATTCATATCATCATTTGAATGCGGAGATCGCGATGGTCGACACCAAAGCGCACTGGGAACAGGTCTACGCCACCCGCAAGCCGCATGAGGTCGGCTGGTTTCAGGCTTATCCGGAAATTCCGCTGCGGCTGATCGCCGCCACCGGCGTAGCCAAAAGCGAGGCGATCATCGACGTGGGCGGCGGCGCTTCAAATCTGGTCGATGCCCTGCTGGAGAATGGCTACAGCAACGTGACGGTGCTCGATCTTTCCGCCGCCGCGCTGGAGGCTACCCAAGCCCGCCTGGGCGCGGCGTCGAACCAGGTGACCTGGCTGGTCGCGGACATCACCCGATTCGTGCCAGGGCAGCAATATGCTCTCTGGCACGACCGCGCCGTTTTCCACTTCCTCACCGACGCCGCAGACCGCCGGCTATATATCGAGGCAGCCCGATCCGCCCTGCCGTCCGGCGGCCATTTGATCGTAGCCACCTTCGCGCTGGACGGCCCTGCCCAGTGCAGCGGGCTGGATGTGGTGCGCTACAGTCCGGAATCTCTTTCACATGAAATCGGCACCGGCTTCGCTCTTGAAGAATCGTTCGGTGCCCTGCATATCACGCCTTCTCAAGGCAAGCAGTCGTACACATTTTGCCGCTTTGTCAGGAAGTGATGCACGCATGAAGAACACCCCGATCAAACTGGGCGCCACTGACCGCTACGGATATTTTCAGGGCCACTGGGAAGTGCGCCAGGTGCTGGCTCAGGGCGTGCCCTGCGAACAGGAAAACCAGCCGGAATGCGTGAAATACAAGGTCTTGGTAGGTCCGCAGCGGCGCCGCAACTTCATCTGCAGCGCAGAAGAATTCTCGCGCTGGGCGCGCTACGAGGTCGCCCGCGACGAGAACTCCTGGCGCATCAGCGCAGAAAACTAACCTAGTTTGGCGAGCTGCGCCCGGAGTTTTTCCAGCGTCGCGCCAAAGTTCGCCAGTCTTTCCTTTTCCTGCTCCACCACCGCAACCGGGGCGCGGGCGACGAAGCTTTCGTTGCCGAGCTTGGCGTTGGCCTTGGCGATTTCACCTTCCAGACGCGCGATTTCCTTGGACAGACGCGCTTGCTCGGCCTCCTTGTCCACCTCGATCTTGAGCATCAGGCGCACATCGCCCACCACTGCCACCGGCGCATCCGCGGCCGGCAGCTCGCCGGAGACGATTTCGACCTCCGAAATTCTCGCCAGCGCCTGCAGGTAAGGCACCAGCGCGGCGATATCGCCCAGCGCGATCAGCGGCACCTTCAGCGCGGGAGAAAGATTCATTTCGCCGCGCAGGGCACGGCAGGCGTTGACCAGCTCTTTGAGCAGGGCGACCTGGCTGCTGGCGGCCTCGCTGACGCTGGCCATGTCGGCAGTAGGATAAGCCTGCAGCATGATGCTGGCACCGCTTTTTCCGGCCAGGGGAGCGACTTTCTGCCATAACTCTTCGGTGATGAAGGGAATGATCGGGTGCGCCATGCGCAGCGTGCTTTCCAGCACCCGCACCAGGGTGCGGCGCGTCGCCCGTTGCTGCGCTTCGTCGCCATTGGCGATCTGCACTTTGGCCAGCTCCACGTACCAGTCGCAGTATTCGTCCCAGACGAATTCGTACACCGCGCGCGCGGCCATGTCGAAACGGTAGGAGTCGAACCCGTCGGCCACTTCCTTTTCCGCCTGTTGCAGGCGGCCGATGATCCATTGGTCGACATCTGAATATTGCAGCGGCAGCGCTTCGTCCTGGCCGCAGTCCTTGCCTTCGGTGTTCATCAGCACGAAGCGCGTGGCGTTCCACAGCTTGTTGCAGAAATTGCGGTAGCCGTCGCAGCGCTGCAGGTCGAACTTGATGTCGCGGCCATGGGACGCGAGGCTCGCGAAAGTGAAGCGGATGGCGTCGGTGCCGAAAGAAGGGAAGCCGTCCGGAAAGTCCTTGCGCGTCTGCTTGGCGATGGATTCCGCCTGCTTGGGGTTCATCAGGCCGGTGGTGCGCTTGGCAACCAGGGCTTCGAGGTCGATGCCGTCGATCAGGTCGATCGGGTCGATCACGTTGCCCTTGGACTTCGACATTTTGTGGCCGTGCATGTCGCGCACCAGGCCGTGCACGTAGACTTCCTTGAACGGCACCTGGCCGGTGAAATGCTCCGTCATCATGATCATGCGGGCGACCCAGAAAAAAATGATGTCGAAACCGGTGACCAGCACGCTCGAGGGCAGGAAGGTGGAGAGCTCGGGCGTCTTGTCCGGCCAGCCCAGCGTGGAGAACGGCCATAAGGCGGAGGAGAACCAGGTGTCGAGGACATCTTCGTCCTGACTCAGCAATTTGCCCGGGCCGGCCTGTTTCTGCGCGTCTTCCAGGTTGCGCGCCACGTAGGCGTTGCCGTCCTCGTCATACCACGCCGGGATGCGGTGCCCCCACCACAGCTGGCGCGAGATGCACCAGTCCTGGATGTTTTCCAGCCACTGGTTGTAAACGTGGGTCCAGTTGTCCGGCACGAATTTCACTTCGCCTTTCGCCACCAGCTCCAGCCCGCGTTTCGCCAGCCCGTCCATGGCCACGTACCACTGGTCGGTGAGCATCGGCTCGATCACCACGTGGGTGCGGTCGCCGCGCGGCACCATCAGCTTGTGCGGCTTGGTATCCACCAGCAGGCCTTGGGCTTCGAGATCGGTGACGATTTTCTTGCGCGCCTCATAGCGGTCCATGCCCTGGTATTCGGTGGGCGCCAGATCGTTGATTTTGGCGTCGAGGGTGAGGATGCTCAACGGCTCAAGATGGTGGCGCAGGCCGACCTGATAGTCGTTGAAATCGTGTGCAGGCGTGATCTTGACGCAGCCGGTGCCGAACGCGGGATCGACGTAATCGTCGGCGATGATCGGAATGCTGCGTTCGCACAGCGGCAGGCGCACGTGCTTGCCGACCAGGTGCTGGTAGCGTTCGTCATCGGGATGCACGGCGACCGCCATGTCGCCCAATAACGTTTCCGGCCGGGTGGTGGCGACGATCAGCGCTTCGTTACTACCCTCGACCGGATAACGGATATGCCACATGAAGCCGTCTTCCTCTTCGGAGACGACTTCCAGGTCGGACACCGCGGTCATCAGCACCGGGTCCCAGTTGACCAGGCGCTTGCCGCGATAGATCAGGCCTTGTTCATGGAGTTTGACGAAGACTTCGGTCACCGATCTGGAC
>JBDKRR010000031.1:0-9330 GCA_039683315.1 Sulfuricella sp. | reverse complement strand
CCTCACCCCTCACCCCTCACCCAATATCAGCGCTGCTGCAACCTTTCTGCCTTCTGCGGCAAGGATGTTGTAGGTGCGACAGGCTGCGAATGTATCCATGGTCTCCAGTCCGATCCCTTGCTGCGCCATGGCCTGCATCAGGCGCGGGGAAGGGAAGCACAGTTTCGAACCGGTGCCGAGCAACAGGATTTCCAGTTCCAGACCAGCCAGCGCGGAAAAATGCTCTGCCGAAAGTTGCTTTGGTTCTGCTGCTTGCCAATCCTTGATGATGCTTTCCGGCATGACAATCAGGCTGTGTTCGTGGCGCACGCCATTGACGGCCACGTGGTCCGTGCCGTAGGAAGTAAAGAGATACGTTCCGCTTGCGGTCTGCAGGTGTAGTTTCATAGGGAACCTCTGATTGCGGGGAGTGGCGCCGTCTTGTAAGATTATAGCCTTTTTGGCTCAAAGCACATTCCGTGTCGCGAATGCCAGCAGCGAAACCCGGAAGAGAAATAAGGATCCAGCCGTGCAGCCCATACTCAAATCCACCAAGCTCAACAATGTCTGCTACGACATCCGTGGCCCGGTGCTGGCGCGCGCGCGGCAGATGGAAGAGGACGGCCACCGCATCATCAAGCTGAATATCGGCAATCCCGCGCAGTTCGGCTTCGAAACGCCGGAAGAGATCGTGCACGACGTCATCATCAACCTGCCCAACGCTTCCGGCTACACCGATTCCAAAGGTCTGTTTTCCGCGCGCAAGGCGGTGATGCACTACACCCAGCAAAAGAACATCCGCGACGTGCAGATGGAAGACATCTACATCGGCAACGGCGTGTCCGAGCTGATCGTGATGGCGATGCAGGCCTTGCTCAACACCGGCGACGAAGTGCTGGTCCCGGCGCCGGATTACCCGCTGTGGACGGCAGCCGTGACACTGGCGGGCGGCACGCCGCACCACTATATCTGCGACGAGCAGGCCGGCTGGTTCCCGGACCTCGACGATATTCGCGGCAAGATCACGCCCAACACCCGCGCCATCGTGCTGATCAATCCCAACAATCCGACCGGCGCGCTCTACCCGGTGGAATTGCTGCAGGAAGTGGTGGAGATCGCGCGCCAGCACCAGTTGATCATTTACGCCGACGAAATTTACGACAAGGTGCTGTACGACGGCGTACAGCACACTTCCATTGCCTCGCTGGCGGACGACGTGCTGTTCGTGACTTTCAACGGCCTGTCCAAGAATTACCGCGCCGCCGGCTATCGCGCCGGATGGCTGGTGGTGTCGGGTGAGAAGCGTCACGCCAAAGATTACACCGAAGGTCTCACAATGCTGGCCTCGATGCGCCTGTGCTCCAACGCGCCCGCCCAGTATGCGATCCAGACCGCGCTCGGCGGCTATCAAAGCATCGACGACCTGGTCGCGCCGACCGGCCGCCTGTGCCGCCAGCGCGATCTGGCTCACGCGATGCTGACCGATATTCCCGGCGTAACTTGCACCAAGCCGCAAGCCGCGATGTATATGTTCCCGCGCCTCGATCCGAAAATGTACCCGATCGACAACGACCAGGATTTCATCCTGGAACTGCTGCTGGAAGAGAAAGTGCTGCTGGTGCAAGGCAGCGGCTTCAACTGGCCGACGCCGGACCACTTCCGCGTCGTGTTCCTGCCCAATGTGGATGATCTGCAGGAAGCCATGGGCCGCATCGCGCATTTCCTGGAAATGTACCGCAAGCGTCATGGATCTTAGAGGTGAGGAGTGAGGAGTGAGGAGTAAAACCGGGTTCGATGCGTGCTTTTGATTTTCCTCCTCACCCCTCACTCCTAACCCCTCACGAGATTTATATGTTTGATTTAACCAGAGCAATTTATGAAACCCATCAATGTAGGACTGTTAGGACTCGGCACCGTCGGTGGCGGCACGCTCACGGTATTGCGCCGCAACGCCGGCGAAATCACGCGCCGCGCCGGACGTGAAATCCGCGTCACCATGGCGGCCGTGCGCGATCTGGAAAAGGCGCGCAAGTTTGCCGGCAACGAGCTGGCCATCACCACCAACCCGCTGGACGTGGTGAACAACCCCGACATCGATGTCGTGGTCGAACTGATCGGCGGCTATACCCTGGCCAAGGACCTGGTGCTGCAGGCCATCGCCAACGGCAAGCACGTCGTCACGGCCAACAAGGCGCTGCTGGCGGTGCACGGCAACGAGATTTTCAAGGCTGCGCAGGACAAGGGCGTGATGGTGGCGTTCGAAGCCGCCGTGGCTGGCGGCATTCCGGTCATCAAGGCGCTGCGCGAAGGCTTGTCGGCCAACCGCATCGAATGGATCGCCGGCATCATCAACGGCACCACCAATTTCATCCTCTCCGAAATGCGCGACAAGGGACTGTCGTTCGATACCGTGCTCAAGCAGGCGCAGGACCTCGGCTACGCCGAAGCCGACCCGACTTTCGACATCGAAGGCGTGGACGCCGCACACAAGCTGATGATCATGTCCGCCATCGGCTTCGGCATCCCGATGCAGTTCGACAAGGCCTACACCGAAGGCATCTCCAAGCTCACCAAGGAAGACATCACCTACGCCGAGGAACTGGGCTACCGCATCAAGCTGCTGGGTATCACCAAGCGCACCGACAAGGGCATCGAACTGCGCGTGCACCCCACGCTGATCCCCGCCACGCGCCTCATCGCCAACGTTGAAGGCGTGATGAACGCAGTGCTGGTGAAAGGCGATGCAGTGGGCGCGACCATGTACTACGGCCGTGGTGCCGGGGCCGAACCGACTGCTTCCGCCGTGGTGGCCGATCTGGTGGACGTGACGCGCATGCTGACTTCCGACCCGGAAAACCGCGTGCCGCATCTGGCATTCCAGCCCGATGCGCTGTCCAACGCGCCGATCCTGCCGATCGAAGATGTCCACACTTCCTATTACCTGCGTCTCAAGGCGTTCGACAAGCCGGGCGTGCTGGCCGACGTGACGCGCATCCTCGCCGACCTGGGCATCTCCATCGATGCCATGGTGCAGAAGGAACCGGCGGAAGGCGAGCAACTGGTTGACGTCATCCTGCTTACCCACCTCACCGTGGAAAAAGCCATCAATCAGGCGATCGCCAAGATCGAAGCACTGCCGACCATCGCCGATAAGGTGACGCGCATCCGTCTGGAAGAACTCAACGCTTGATTTATGTAGGGTGGGTTAGCGCAGCGTAACCCACCATCAACGGTGGATTACGGCCTGAGGCCTAATCCACCCTACGAGGCCATGAATACCATGAAATACTTAAGCACCCGCGGTGGCATGCCGCCCAAAACTTTTACCGAAATCCTGCTCGGCGGCCTTGCCACCGACGGCGGGTTGACCATTCCAGATGCCTATCCCAAGCTGAGCAAGGAAGAGCTTGCGGCGATGCGCGGCATGAACTACCGCGATCTGGCATTCGAGGTGATCCGCCGCTTTGCCGACGACATTCCCGCCACCGACCTCAAGGCCATCGTCGACAAGACCTATACCGCGGAAATTTTCCGCAGCGACGACATCACCCCGGTGAAAACGCTGGAACCGGGCTTGCATATCCTCGGCCTGTCCTACGGCCCGACGCTGGCCTTCAAGGACGTGGCGATGCAGCTGCTCGGCAACCTGTTCGAGTACGTGCTGGAGCAGGAGAACGCCGAGATCAACATTCTCGGCGCCACCTCGGGCGATACCGGCAGTGCGGCGGAATACGCCATGCTGGGCAAGCAGCGCGTCAAGGTTTTCATGCTTTCGCCGCTGGGCAAGATGAGCCCGTTCCAGACCGCGCAGATGTATTCGCTGCAGGAAGGGAACATCTTTAACATCGCCGTGAAGGGCGTGTTCGACGACTGCCAGGACATCGTCAAGGCGGTGTCCAACGAACTCGAGTTCAAGGACAAATACAAGATCGGGGCGGTCAATTAGATCAACTGGGAGCGCGTCACTGCCAATGTGGTGTACTACTTCAAGGCCTATTTCGCGGTGACCAAGGACAACGACGAGCAAGTGTCCTTCTCCGTGCCCTCCGGCAATTTCGGCAATGTCTGCGCCGGCCATATCGCTCGGCAAATGGGCCTGCCGGTCCGTAAATTGATCGTCGCCACCAACGAGAACGACGTGCTGGACGAGTTTTTCCGTAGCGGCGCGTACCGCCCGCGCCCCGAAACCAAACACACCAGCAGCCCGTCGATGGACATTTCCAAGGCGTCCAACTTCGAGCGCTTCGTCTATGATCTGGTGGGGCGCGACCCCGCAGTGGTGAAGGAACTGTGGCAGCAAGTGGACGCCGGCGGCAGTTTCGACCTCGCCAAGACCGGGCATTTCGCGCAGGTCAAGAACTTCGGCATGGAATCCGGCTCCAGCAGCCATGCCAATCGTCTGGCGACCATCCGCCAGGTGTATCAGCAGTACGGCACCATGATAGACACGCACACCGCCGATGGGGTGAAAGTGGCGCTGGAGCACCGCGAGGCGGGCGTCCCGATGATCTGCCTGGAAACCGCCTTGCCCGCCAAGTTCGAGGAAACCATACGCGAGGCGCTGGGTTGTGAGCCGGAGCGTCCAGCGGAGCTGGCAGACCTGGAAAAGCGGCCGCAGCGCTTCGAGGTCATGGAATCAAGCGTCGACGCGGTGAAACGTTTTATCGTTGCCCATTGCGGGTAATCAGTTCCGCGCATTTGACCCCGCTGCGCACCGCACCCTCGATGGTGGCGGGGTAATCTCCGGCAGTGTAGTCTCCGGCTAGATAGAAATTTTTCGGGCCGCATGACTGCGTCGGCCGCTCCAGTCCCACGCTGCAGGCAAAGGTCGCGCGCCGCTCGACAATCACCTTGTGCCACAGCGGCGCCGGCAAGGCAAAAGCCTCCTGCAGCTCCCGATGAACCTGCCCGGCCAGCTGTTCCGCCGGCCAGTCCTGATGTTCTCCTTCCGCGCTGATCACCACCCCAAGCAAGCCGGGTGTGCCGTGCGTGTAGCCGCGGTCGAACACCCACTGGGAAAATCCGCCCGTTAGCCCCAGCATCGGACCGGGGAGCCGCGTGTCGTGAGGATATTGCAGGTAAACCGAGGCGATGGGCTGGTAGGCGAGGCCAGAAACCATCTTTACCGTCGCCCCGATGTGGGGCAGGCCGGCGAGTAACGGCAGGGCGTGCTGCGGCGCGGTCGCGCAGATGACGTGGCTGAACGTTTCACTGCCGCCTTCCCAGCCGAGTTTGAAATTCCCTTCGTCTAGTTCGATGCTGTGAATTCTGCACCCCGTCACGACCTTGCCAGCATGCTTGCCGATGAATTCGGCTGCCGCCAGCGGAAAAAGCGATGTCAAATCCGTCCGCGGCAACACCACGTCGCTGTCGCTGCGCGCGCGGCTGAAGCTGTCGCGCAGCACGTTGAGAAAGACCTGTGCCGAAGCCTGTGCAATAGGCGTATTGAGCGCCGCGAGACAGAGCGGCTCCCAGAGCAGGCTGCCGATTTTTCCGTCCTGCCGGTAGCGCGCCAACAGGCTTGCAACGCTCATGTCCTGCGCCAGGCGGAAATTGCGCAGGCGCAGCGACACGGCGAAGCGGATGGCGGCGAGGCGTTCGCCCAGCGGCAGCCCGTGCGCCAGCAGCAGGCCGAACACCAGGTGGAGCGGGGCGGGCAGGGCGGGGGTCCTGAGCGAGAAGTGACCGGGAATCGTGAGAGCCAGCGGCAGGCGTTGTACGGCATCGCGGCTTACTCCGGTCAGCGCCATCAGGCGCAGGGTTTCGCGGTAGGCGCCAAGCAGAATGTGCTGCCCGTTGTCCATGGCGACGCCGCGGTAGGATACGCCGCGCGCCCGGCCGCCCAGTGTCTTGCCGGCTTCGAACAGGGTGACGGGGATGTTCTGCTGCGCCAGCGTGACGGCGGCGGCCAGGCCGGCGTAACCGCCACCGATGACCGCGACGCGCTTCAGCTTTTCAGCCATGTGCGCCAGGCGATCCACAGCTTGCGCAGCGGCGGAAGGGATATTTTCTGCTTCAACACGTGGCAGCCGTCGGCCTCGATTTCGTCCAGCAGTGTGCGGTAGATCGCTGCCATGATCAGGCCGGGGCGCTGCGATTTGCGGTCCGCTTGCGGCAGGGCGGCGAGGGCCTGGGTGTAGAAGTGTTTGGCGCGCTCGATCTGGAACGCCATGAGGCGCTGGAACTCGGCGCTTTCGTTGCTGCCGAGAATGTCCGCTTCGCTCACGCCGAACTGCTGCAGTTCGTCCTGCGGCAGGTAGATGCGGTTGCGCCGCGCGTCTTCGCCCACGTCGCGGATTATGTTGGTGAGCTGGAACGCCATGCCGAGGTCGTGGGCGTATTTCATGGTCCTGCGGTCGCCGGCGCCGAAAATGGTGGCGGCGAGCTGGCCGACTACGCTGGCGACGCGGTAGCAATAGAGCTGCAGCGCCTTGAAATCGGCGTAGCGGTTCTGCTTCAGGTCCATTTCCATGCCGTCGATGATCTCGTTGAATTGCTCCAGCGGCAGGTCGAAGGCACGGATGGCGGGCAGCAGCGCCCGGCCGACCGGGTGCTGGGGTGTCCCGGCGAAGGTGGCCGCGATTTCGCCGCGCCACCAGTTCAGCTTGGTCTGCGCCACCGTGGGTTCGTGGCATTCGTCGACCACGTCGTCCACCTCGCGGCAGAAGGCGTATAGGGCGGTAATGGCACGGCGCTTTTCCGGCGGCAGGAAGCGGAAGCTGTTGTAGAAGCTGGAGCCGCTGCTGGCGGCCTTGTCCTGGCAATATTGGTCAGGCGTCATTGTTTCGCTCGTAGTCACTTTGCTCGAATGGCACGGTAAAGCATGTAAGCCCAGTCGCCGGCCTTGAGTACCGGACGCTGGCTGAACATGTCGCCACGGCTCTTGTGCAGCTTGCGCAGGATGGACTCGCCGCCCATGATGATCATGCGCATTTCCAGCCCGATGCGGCCCGGCAGTATCTTGCCCAGCGGCGCACCGGCCTGGAGCATCTTGCGGGCGCGCTCGATCTGGGATTGCATGAACATGCCCCAGAGGCCGCTGGTATCGCCACGGGCGATCTGCGCTTCGGTGATTTTGTATTTTTCCATCTCGTCCTGGGGGAAGTAAATGCGGTCCTTGCGATAGTCGATGGCGACGTCCTGCAGGAAGTTGATCAGCTGCAGGCTGGAGCAGATGGCATCGGAATAGGCCAGGTTGCGCCGTTCCGCGGCGCCGTACAGGTGCAGCAGCAGGCGTCCCACCGGGTTGGCGGAGCGGCGGCAATAATCCATGACCTCGCCGAAGTTGGCGTAGCGGCTTTTCACCACGTCCTGGGAAAAGGCGTCGAGCAGGTCGTAGAACGCATCGAGCGGCAGGCGGTATTGCGCGATCATCGGCGCCAAGTCCTGAAACAGCGGCGTTTCCGGCGTTTTAGCATCCTTGATGCGGTCCAGCTCGGCGCGAAACCCATCGAGCAATGCAAGGCGCTGCCCTGGTTCCAGGTCGCCCTCGTCGGCAAAGTCGTCGGCTTGGCGGGCGAAGGCATAAATCAGGCCGACCGGGCGGCGCAGCCTGCGCGGGAGCAATATGGAAGCGACGGGGAAGTTTTCGTAGTGTTTGGTCGTCATCGCGCGTTAGTGGCAGCCGAAGGCGGGATAGTTTACACTACGCCCCTCGCGGAAGGGTCGGAATCGGTAATGCAAACGGTTCAACCACTTTCCGAATAAAAGCCTTGGTGGCGGAATTGGTAGACGCACCAGATTTAGGTTCTGGCGCCGAGAGGCGTGGGGGTTCGAGTCCCTTCCAAGGCACCACGAACAAATAATAAAAAGCGCCAAACCCCTGAAAAAATGGACTTGGCGCTTTTTATTGCCTGCCGCTTTCTCCGGAAAGCAAACTTTCACATCACCAGCGCACTTTGCGCCAGCCGGCTTGCTGTGCCTGATTCAGAAAAGTCCATGCCACAAAGCGGCTTTGTTTTTGCCCCTGACTCATGGTGATCGTTTTGTGTTCCTGCACACCGGCCCGTTTCAGCGCCGCGTAGATGCCGGGCAGGCTGGCTGATTTCGACACAAGGGTGGTGAACCAGAAACAGCGCGCGGGGATCAGCGCGCTCTCGCCGATCATGCGCTTGATGAATGCTTCCTCGCCGCCGCTGCACCACAGCTCCGCATCCTGCCCGCCGAAATTCAGGCTGGGATTGACTGTCGTTTTTGCAGGCTGCTTGCCCAGGTTCTCCCATTTGCGTTGCGTGCCCGCGCTGGCCTCGGCCAGGGAGGCGTGAAAAGGCGGGTTGCACATGGTCAGGTCGAACCATTCGTCATCGAGAACGACGCCGCTGAAAATCGCCTTTGGCGAGGGTTGCAAACGCAGCGTGATCTGCTGTGCCAGCGCTGGATTGGCATCCAGAATAGCCTGGGCATTTTTCAGCGAGGCTGCATTGATATCCGTCGCCACGAAGCGCCAGCCGTATTCGCTTTGCCCGATCAAGGGATAGATGCAATTTGCGCCCGTGCCGATGTCCAGCACCTGTATAAGCTTGTTTTTTGGCATGACGCCACTGTTGCTTCCGGCCAGCAGGTCGGCCAGGTAATGCACATAATCGGCGCGCCCCGGAACCGGCGGGCAAAGATTTTGTGGCGGAATATCCCAGGCCTGAATGCCGTAGCTGTCTTTCAGCAGGGCGCGGTTCAACGCCTTGACGGCCGCAGGATCGGCGAAATCGATCCCCAGTTCGCCATGCGCGTTGATAGCGACGAAATTGCCGAACTCCGGGTCAGTTTGTATCAGGCGCGGGAAGTCATAGCGACCCTGATGGCGATTGCGTGGGTGGAGTTTGCTTGCCGGCACCTGTGTGTCGACTGCTTGACGTTTGTGGCTTTTGGGTCGCATAAAGCGGGTCAGCTTCGGATATTGGTCAACACGCCCTAGAACAGCTCTACATCGCCTGTCACCGGCTTGCTCTTGAGCGTATCGATGTAGCTGATTTCCTGGTCGGCGATGGTGTTGTTGTGCAGCGAGCGCAGGCGCTTCACCCTTACCCGTCCAGTGGCCGGGAAGTAGACCACCATGCGCGGGTAGATGCTGCCGACATCTTCCGAAACCACCTGCAGGCCTTCCATCTGGAGATAAACGCGCACGAAGGCGATATTGCGGGCCCCCACGTCGGTCAGGTTTTCCAGGATGCGCCCGCCACCGAATATCTTTACTTCCAGGTTCTGCCGCTTACCGCCGTTGCGCATATTCTCGTTGATCAGGTGTTCCATGGCGTAGTTGCCGTAACGCGTGGCGGAGCTTTGGCTGGAGGCTTTCCATGCACCCGCCTCGCACGAGTCGGTGCTGGGCAGCATGAAGTGGTTCATGCCGCCGAT
>JBDKRR010000030.1:0-8167 GCA_039683315.1 Sulfuricella sp. | reverse complement strand
TGAATTGGCTTTGAGCGTTCTTCAGGCTAACGGCATGAAAAGTGAACGCGTGCGTCAGGCGGGCCAATAGTGGCGTCGCTGCAACAAGGCGTGCAGAGCATGCCAGAGGGCACAAATTCGCGCGCATTACGCTTGTTGCTGGTCGAGGATTCCGCGGACGATGCCGAGCTGATTGGCGTCGAATTGACTCTCGCCGGGTTCGAGGTCGCCATGACGCGGGTGGAATCCGGCCCCGAAATGAAAGCTGCCCTGCAAACTCAAGCCTGGGATGCGATTATTTCGGACTACAGCCTCCCGGTGTTTTCCGCCGAGGCGGCGCTCGCCACGCTCCAGTCCTGCAAGCTCGACCTCCCCTTCATCATCGTTTCCGGCCATGTCGGCGAAGAAGCCGCCGTAGCCCTGATGAAAGCCGGGGCTCATGATTTCGTGATGAAAGGCAGGCTGGCGCGTCTGGCGCCTGCATTGGAGCGCGAATTGCGCGAAGCAGCCATGCGGCGCGAGCGCCATGAAGCGCAAGAAAGGATGGAAGCCAACGAGAAGCTGCTGCGCGCGATGTCCTCCGCCATGGGCGACGGCATTCTGGTCCTGGATCGGGAAAATCGCCTGATCTTCATGAATCCGGAGGCGGAACGCCTGCTCGGCTGGAGCGAGCATGAACTGGCCAACCGCGATCTTCACGATACGCTTCATCCCCACAAGAAAACTGACGCGCCCCACTCCCGCGAGACCTGTCCCATACTCAACATGACCGCACTGGGCGGGCTATACCGCTGCTACGACGACGTTTTTGTGCGCAAGGGCGGCCAGCATCTTACCGTGTCCTATGTGGTGACGCCGATCGTGGAACAAGGCGAAATCGTTGCCGCGGTGACGGTGTTCCAGGACATCACGGCGCGCAAGCAGATGGAAAATGAATTGCGCGAATCACGCAGGCAGTTGCGGGCATTATCCGAGTTCCTGCAAACCGTGCGCGAAGAGGAGCGCAGGCGCATCGCGCGCGAGTTGCACGACGAACTCGGCCAGGCCCTGACCGCCCTGAAAATCGATCTGGAATGGCTGCAGCTGCGGAACACTTCGCCAGATGACAAGGTGGCGGGGAAGCTGCTCTCCATGGGACAGATGCTGGGGAAGACCGTCGAATCGGTGCGTCGCATCGCCGAGGACTTGCGCCCCGGCATGCTGGACGACCTGGGACTGGCGGCGGCCATCGAATGGCAGGTGGAACAGTTTCAGGAACGCACCGGTATTCGCTGCGAACTGTCCATGAACCGCGACGAATTCGAGCTCGAGGACCGTGTCGCCACCTCGGTGTTCCGCATCATCCAGGAAGCGCTGACCAACGTGGCGCGCCATGCGGAGGCCGATGCGGCGAATATCACGGTGGAAGAGGACGACGGCGAAATCCGCCTGGAAGTCCGCGACAACGGCAAGGGCTTTCAGCCCACTCCCAAGAAGCGCTCATACGGCTTGCTGGGCATTCGGGAACGCGTCAATATGTTGGGAGGAGAAGTGGAAATCCTGAGCAAACTGGGTGGTGGAACGCGCGTGCGGGCCACTATTCCGCGCCATATTCTGGAGCCGGAACAATGATCCGCGTCCTGATTGCCGACGATCACACCATCCTGCGCGACGGATTGAAGCAGATCCTCGCGGAGTGTCGCGACATGGTCGTGGCAGGCGAGGCCGACAATGGCCTGGATGCGCTGAAAAAAGTGCGCGAAGAGGAGTGGGGCGTGGTGGTGCTGGATATGTCCATGCCCGGCAAGAGCGGTATCGAGTTGGTCAAGCAGATCAAGAGCGAGAAACCGAAGCTGCCTATCCTCATCCTCAGCATGCACAAGGAGGACCAGTACGCCGTGCGCACGCTCAAGGCCGGAGCCTCTGGCTACCTGTGCAAGGACAGCGCTTCTGCGCAGCTGGTAAGCGCCATACGCAAAGTAGCCGGCGGGGGCGTTTTCATCAGCCCGGAAGTGGCGGAAAAGCTGGCGTTCGATCTGCACCACAAATCCGATGCCCCGCCCCATACCCTGCTGTCGGACCGCGAGCACCAGGTGTTCATGATGCTGGTCCAGGGCAAGGGCCTTACCGAGATCGCCGACGAACTCAATTTGAGCGTCAAGACGGTGAGTACCCACAAAACCCGCATCCAGGAAAAGATGAACACCAACAACCTGTCGGCGCTCATCAAGTACGCCATCAAGCATGGCCTGCTCGACGAAGTGGGCGATTTGCCCGGCTAAAACTGCGCCCGCGCGTCAGGGTGCGGCAGCGTAAAAACGATAGCCGTTCCGCCCGGCCTTTTTGGCGGCGTACATCGCCGTATCCGCTTTCTTCATGAGTTCCAGCGCGTCGTCGGTTCCGTTGCTGGGATAGATCGCGATGCCTATGCTGGTGGTGATCCGCAGCATCTGCTCGTGTGCGGCGATCGGCTCGCTCAGGGACTTGAGGATATTGTCCGCGACCAGCGCGGCGTCCTGCGGGTGGGCAATCTCGGACAGCACGATCACGAACTCGTCGCCGCCCTGGCGGGACACGGTGTCGCCGCTGCGCACGCAGGCCGCCAGCCTGGTCGCCACCACTCTGAGGAGTTCGTCCCCCGTATCGTGCCCCCAGGTGTCGTTGATCTGCTTGAAATGGTCGAGATCCATGAACATGACGGCGAGGGCGAGCTGGTGGCGCCCCGCCTGGGCAAGGGCATGGCTGAGCCGGTCCATGAGCAGGCGACGGTTGGGCAGCCCGGTGAGCGTGTCGTAGTAGGCCAGTTGGCGAATTTGCTCCTCGCTTTCGCGCAGCGCGCGCTCGATACCCTTGCGCTCGGTAATGTCGAACACCGTCGAGCGGCTCGACACATAGCGGTGCGCGCCATCGTAGATCGCCGTCGCGTTCAGCAGGGCGGTCAGCGCCGTGCCGTCCTTGCGCACCATTTCGAACTCCAGGTCGTGCACCTCCCCGCTTTGCTTGAAGCGCGGGAAGTTGTCCAGAAAAGTCTGGCGGCTGGCGGGGGTGACCAGGTCGGTGAAATGCAGCTTGCCGACCACCTCGTCACGGGTGTAGCCCAGCCATTGCAGCTCGGTGTGGTTGATGCGGGTGAACAGGCCGTCCTGGTTCAGCGAGTGATAGCCGCATGGGGCGCGCTCGTACAGATCCTCGATTTCCTGCGCTGCCTCGAGTGCCTGCGCCTCGGCAGTCACTTGTTCGGTGACGTCCTGTACCGTTCCTGCCGAGCGCAAAGGCCTCCCCTGCGCGTCGTAGAACGTTTCGCAGTGTTCCTGGACATGCTTGATCCGCCCGTCCGGAAACAGCAGGCGGTGGGTGATTTCGTAGGGCTGACGGTTTTTCACCGAAGCGTTGTAGGCCCGGTCCACCATGTCTTGTTCCTCCGGGTGGACAAGACGCAGGAAGGACGCGTAGGAGGCGCCGAAGCGGGCCGGGTCGATTTCGAAGATACGGTAGATTTCATCCGACCAGAGCAGGGCGCCACTGACCAGGTCCAGCTCCCAGCTGCCCACGCGGGCGATGCGCTGGGCCTCGTCGAGGCGTTTCTTGTGTTCAGCGAGGACGCGCCGCGCGTCCTCGCTAGTTCGCAGATAGAATACCCCGCCGCTCACTGTCGCGATCAGCATGGCACCGGCGACCACCAGCAGCAGAAACAGCCAGCGGCGCTCCTGCTCGAAGACGAGGATGTCGGGCAGGCGCCGCAGGGCAAAGATATCGATGGCCGCATACGCGTCGTTCCGGGACGCGATGAGCAGCGGTACGCGCTCGTTTTCGAGGCGTTGCAGCGAGGGATGGCGCGGGTCTCCCCAGGACTGTAGCAGCAGCGGCGTAAAAGCCTTGCGTTTGTAGCGTGCCAGCATTTCGGCTTCAGGCAGTGTGGAAACGCGCGCGCCGGGAAGCGCGCGCATAGCCAGGCGCTGGTCGCGCGCGAGGATGATGATGCCGCTTTCGTCCGCGACAAACGCGTCGGCCTGATCCACCCAGAAAGAAAGATTAGCCAGGTCTCTTTTTACCGCCACCGCGCCGATGAATCGTCCGTCGACGATCACGGGAAAGGAAAAAAACAGGCCGGGAACGCCGGTTTTTCTGCCTACCGCATACTGGCGACCTGGCCGGCCCTGGCGGGTCGGCACGAAATATGCCCGGTCGGCGTAATTGGTGCCGACCAGGCTATCCGGTTTGCGCGCGTTGCTCGATGCGACGCAGTCTCCCGCCGCATTCATCACCCAGATCATGTCGGTGCCGAGATTCTTTACGGTGAGAGCGAGAAACTGGCTGAGCGCATCCAGAGTTGCATCCTCCGTCCAGCGTTCTTTTCTTTGCTCATCCGGCAGCGAAGAGGCGGGAACGTCCGGGCCGAAACGCAGCAGCGCCTTGCGGACGCTGTTCTCGCTGGCGAGCAGGCTGGGGATGCCCCGCAGGTATTCGAGATCGCGGTCGATATTGTGTGCGACGATATCGGCCTGTTGCTCGGCACGCTGGGTTTCATGCGTAACGAGCAACGTGGCCCGGGCGTTGAAATGGCGCTCGGCGATGAGCCAGGCGAGAACGCCCCATATCACGACGAGCAGGCCCGCTATCCGCAGATGGGCGCGCATGCGGGAGGCGTTGTCTGCCGCGGAAGTGTTTCCCGCCTCTACATGCTTCATATCAGCCATGATATGTGCGTCCATGTGGAATAACCCTATGTTAGCTCCTCAAGCCGCATAAGAGAATGACCCCGTTCCACTTGTCTGACTTCGGCTATCGGATATGTCCTAGCCCCCTTGCTGCTTTCTTACAACCAGATTCAGCATAGGCCCGATATTTTTAAGCGGCGAAAGCATCCATCATGCAGTCATCGGAAAGTAGTAACAGCCTTTCCCCGGCAGGGCCACTCAATGCCGGCAGTGATGCGGCGTCGGAAACAGAGGAAAAGTCTAGAAAAATGATGGTCTACCTGGTAGAGGATTCGCCGGTTATCCGCGAACGACTGCGCGACATGGTCATGGAACTCGACCCCGGCACCACGGTGCTTGAGGCCGCGTCTCCGGGCACAGCGATCGCCGGCATCGTGGAACAGCGACCGGAGCTGGTGGTGCTGGATTTGAAGCTGGAAGGCGGAAGCGGCCTGGATGTGCTGCGGGAAGTGAATGAAAAAGTGCCCGCATGCCGGGTGATCGTGTTCTCCAACCACGCCAGCCAGCCATATCGCAAGAAGTGCATGGCAATGGGCGCGGAGGGTGTTTTCGACAAAGCGCAGGATTTTGAGCTGGTTCGCGACAAGGTACGGCAGGTTGCCGGTGCCGCGACTGAGGGAAGCGAAAGCGGGAAGAAAATATGAGTGATACAAAGAATTCCTTGAGCGGCTGGGTTTATGCCGCACTGCCGGTCGTAGTCGGGGCGGGCGCCACGCTTTTCGCCGGCGAGGCGAGCTGGCTGAGTCTCGGACTTGCTGCCGTGGTGGTCGTTGCCGGGGTGGGTTGCGGCATTGGGTTGAGGGGGATTCGCTGCCGCGAAATGTCGCTCCAGCTGACAGGGCGGGAAGAGGCGGTACAGACCGAGTGCCGGGCATCTGCCGAATCGTATCTGGCCGGTCTGGATCATTTTGCCCGGACCGTGGTGCCGGTGTGGGAAAAACAGATCGAAACGGGCAGAAGTCAGACCGAACAGGCGGTGATCGAGCTGATGCACAAGTTTTCCAGCATTGTCGCCAAGCTCGATGAGGCCGTGGCGGCTTCCAATGTTTCCGCGGAGTCGGTGGAAAGCGAGGGGCATGGCCTGGTAGCCATTTTTGCCCGAAGCGAGCGCCGCATGCAGACGGTGGTGGCCTCCATGCAGGCGACGCTGCGCAACAAGGACACGCTGCTGCAGGAAGTGGGTCAACTGGTGCAGTTCATCGATCAGTTGAAGGAGATGGCGAGTGCTGTCACCAAGATTGCGGACCAGACCAACTTGCTGGCGCTCAATGCCGCCATCGAAGCGGCGCGCGCCGGCGAGGCGGGGCGCGGCTTCGCCGTGGTGGCCGACGAAGTGCGCAAGCTGTCGGGACTGTCGGGTGAAACGGGGCGCAAGATCAACGAGAAAATCGAAATCGTCAATCGGGCCATCGGCACGACATTCGAGTCGGCCGAGAAATCCACCGCGCAGGATGGCCAGTCGGTCAGCGCATCGGAGCAGGCGATTCACGACGTGCTCGACGATTTCCGCCAGGCCACCGGCGGGCTGGCCGAGTCTTCCGGCATCCTGCGCAGCGCCAGTGCCGGCATCCAGAAGGAGGTGGCGGAGGCGCTGGAGCAGCTTCAGTTCCAGGACCGGACCAGCCAGATACTGAGCCATGTGCGCGACAGTGTCGCCAGCTTCCCCGGCAAGCTCAGGGAATGCGAAATGCGCTTCGTGGAAAGCGGCCGTCTGGAAGCTCTGAATGTCAACGAGGTGCTTGCAGACCTGGAGCGGACTTACGCCACCAGCGAAGAACAGGCGAACCACGGCAAGGACAAGACTGCCAAGCCACAAGACGACGAAATCACATTTTTCTAGGAGGAAACAGTTATGGCTAAAACAATTCTCATCGTCGACGACTCCACCACCCTGCGCCAGGTCGTTTCCATCGCGCTCAAGGGCGCGGGCTACGACGTGATCGAGGGTTCGGACGGAAAGGACGCGCTCACCAAGCTGACGGGGCAGAAGGTCCACCTCATCATCAGCGACGTCAACATGCCTAACATGGACGGATTCACTTTCGTCAGCGAAGTGAAGAAGCTGCCGGCCTACAAGTTCACGCCGATCATCATGCTCACCACCGAGGCCGGCGAAGAAAAGAAAGCGGCCGGCCAGGCTGCGGGCGCCAAGGCCTGGATGGTCAAACCGTTCAAGCCTGAACAGATGCTCAACGCCGTTTCCAAACTGATTCTGCCGTAACGGTCATGGCTAACGTGCAGCCCCGAACGATGAAATTCGCCATGACCGTTTCCCCCACCCCGCCCTCCCCCGCTTGCGGGAGAGGGGGAATTGGGCTCGCTACGCGAGTTTTACGTTAAATCTTTAGTCCGGAGATCGTCATGAACGACACCCCTGCCTGCCAGTTCCATGTAGTTGGCGAAATGACCATCTATACCGCGGCCGAAACCAAGGCGCGCCTGATGCCGCTGCTGGCGCAATGCCCGGAGCTTGAAATCGATCTGTCCCAGGTGAGCGAACTGGACAGCGCCGGCCTGCAACTCCTCATTCTAGCCAAGCGCGAGTGCGCGGAACGCAACGGCAACCTGCACCTGGTCGGGCATAGCCCGGCGGTGCTGGAAGTGCTGGACATGTGCGACATGACCCCGTTCTTCGGCGATCCGGTCGTGATTTCCTCGCCGACGCACTAGCTGCCCACCAAGGAGACAAGCAACATGAATATGGATCAGGCACTGCAAACCTTCATCGTCGAAAGCCGCGAACTGTTGCAGGACATGGAAGACGGGTTGCTGCGCATCGAAGGCGAAGCCGACCAGAGCGAGTCGGTCAACGCCATTTTCCGCGCCGCGCACACCATCAAGGGCTCTGCCGGGCTGTTCGGGCTGGACGACATCGTGGCTTTTACCCACGTGCTGGAAAGCGTGCTGGACAAGGTGCGCGGCGGCAAGCTGGCGATCGATCCCGATCTGGTGGCGCTGTTTCTGTTGTGCGGCGATCACATGGCGACGCTGGTGAACCATGTCGAGCGCGGTTCGGAAGCGCCGAGCGCAGACGAGCAGCTTGCCGGTTCCGCCCTGGTGGAAAAACTCTCACGCTATCTGGATGGCCAATCCACCGCCGCGCCGCAACAATCGGCCGTGGCGCCGCCGCGCGAACCCACGGTGGAAAGCTCGGGCGGCGGTCTGGTGGACAACGACAACTGGCACATCTCCCTGCGCTTCGGCCGCGACGTTTTGCGCAACGGCATGGATCCCCTGTCGTTCTTCCGTTACCTCGGCACGCTGGGCGAGATCGTGCGCATCACCACGATCACGGATGCCATGCCGCCCGCCGCCGAAATGGACGCGGAATCCTGCTATCTGGGCTACGAGATCAATTTCAAGAGCGCCGCCGACAAGGCGGCCATCGAAGGCGTGTTCGAGTTCGTGCGCGAAGACTGCAATATCCACATTTTGCCGCCGCACAGCCGTGTCGACGACTTTGTCGAACTGATCCGGGATTTTCCGGAAGA
>JBDKRR010000029.1:0-24506 GCA_039683315.1 Sulfuricella sp. | reverse complement strand
CCAGACCCAGCGCCTCGGACTGGCGAATATAGACGCAAGTCACCTTCTCGGGGACGATGCGGCGTACCATTTCCAACAATTTGTGCTTGCCGCGGGCTTCCAGTTCCCGTTCAAGCTCATAAGCCTTGTCGAAGTGATCGGGAATCGCCCGTTTGTTGCGACCGTTGACGAACACCATGACTTCGGCACCGGCCGCCACCGCCTCCTCCACCGCATATTGGATCAGCGGCTTATCCACCACCGGCAGCATTTCCTTGGGGCTGGCCTTGGTGGCGGGCAGGAAGCGGGTGCCGAGACCTGCGACCGGGAATACTGCCTTGGTTACTTTTTGCATATTTATTCTTTTCCTTTCAATAGCATTATCAGGCCATCTTCATCCAGAATATTAACTCCAAGTTCCAGTGCCTTGTCGTACTTGCTGCCGGGTTCTGCGCCCGCGACCACGTAATCGGTTTTTTTCGACACGCTGCCGGTCACCTTGCCGCCCTGGGCCTCGATCCGCTCCTTGGCCTGGTCACGCGTGAGATTGGGCAAACTGCCCGTCAGCACGAAAACCTTGCCCTGCAACGCGCCGCCGACCGCCTTGCCCTCCCCTTCCGGCCATTGGACGCCGGCACCGCGCAATTGTTCGATCACTTCGCGGTTATGCGCTTCGCTGAAAAACTGCAGGATGCTGTCCGCCACGATCGGGCCGATGTCCGCCACCTGTTGCAGGGCGGCCGGGTCCGCTTCCATCAGGCGTTCCAGCGAACCGAAATGAGCGGCCAGTTCCTTGGCTGTTGCTTCGCCGACATTGCGGATGCCCAGCGCGTAGATGAAGCGCGCCAGGGTCGTGTTCTTGCTGGTCTCGATGGCCGCGACGATGTTCTGTGCGGACTTCTCCGCCATGCGTTCCAGCGCGGCCAGACCCGACGCATCGAGCCTGGTGTAGAGTTCTGCCGGATTGTGGACGATATCCTTGTCCACCAGCTGTTCGACGAGCTTGTAGCCCAGACCGTCGATGTCCATGGCGCGACGGCTGGCGAAATGCAGTATCGCCTGCTTGCGCTGCGCCGGGCAATAGAGCCCTCCGCTGCAGCGCGCCACCGCCTCCTCCGGGTCGCGCACGACATGCGATCCGCACACCGGGCAGCGTGGGAAGGCTTCCAGAATGCCGAAGCGCGCCGGCTCGGGTAGCGGCCGTTTTTCCGCCACCACCGCCACCACCTCTGGGATCACGTCGCCGGCGCGGCGCACGATCACCGTATCGCCCACGCGTACGTCTTTTCTGTCGATTTCATCCTGGTTGTGCAGGGTTGCATTGGATACCGTCACGCCGCCCACAAAAACCGGCTTGAGGCGCGCCACCGGCGTCAGCGCCCCGGTGCGGCCGACCTGCACGTCGATGCCCAGCACTTCGGTCAGCGCTTCCTGGGCCGGAAACTTGTGGGCGATGGCCCAGCGCGGCGCGCGGGAAACGAAGCCGAGCTGGTCCTGCTGCGCCAGGTCGTTGACCTTGTACACCACGCCGTCGATTTCATAAGGCAGACCGTCGCGCTTGGCGCCGATCGCCTGGTAATAGTCGAGCAAGCCCGCAGCGCCGGTTACCACTTTGCGCTCGGGACAAAGCGGCAACCTGAGGGCGGCGAGAAAATCCATCATTTCGTTGTGGCGGCGAAATTGCGGACCGCCTTCCATGGTGCCGAGGCCGTAAGCGAAAAAAGTGAGGCGCCGGCTGGCGGTGATGCGTGAGTCGAGCTGACGCAGCGAACCGGCGGCGGCGTTGCGCGGATTGGCGAACTCCTTCTCGCCCTTGTCGCGCTGATTCTGGTTCAGTTTGGCGAAATCGGCCTTCAGCATCAGCACTTCGCCGCGCACTTCCATCAGGTGCGGCAGGCCTGCACCCTGCAAGCGGAGCGGGATGGCCTTGATGGTGCGCAGGTTCGCGGTCACGTCCTCGCCGGTGTAGCCATCGCCGCGCGTGGCGCCCTTTACCAGCACTCCGTCCTGGTAGGTGAGGCTAATCGCCAGCCCGTCGAACTTGGGCTCTACCGCGTACTCGATGACCTCGGCGCCCAAGGCCTCACGCGCGCGGCGGTCGAACGCGACGGCATCGGCATCCTCGAAAGCGTTGTTGAGCGACAGCATCGGCGTGCGATGCTGGACCTGGGCAAATTGCGCGAGCGGCGCGGCGCCGACGCGCTGGGTGGGGGAATCCGGCGCCAACAGCGCCGGATACTGAATTTCAAGCTGCTGCAGTTCGCGGAACAGGCGGTCGTACTCGGCATCCGGAATGGTCGGCGCGTCGAGGACGTAATACAGATAATTGTGGCGCTCGAGTTCTTCGCGCAGCGCACGAGCGCGTTCGGCAAGCTGTGCCGGCACGTCCATCAGGCGAACAGTCTGCTGGCTTGAGGGCCGCCGGGATGGATGCCGTGCTGTTCCATCGTGACGTAAATGACCGCCAGTTGCTGACGGATTTTATCGACACCGGTGTCGCTGAGCTCCTTGCGGTTGTCGTCCACCATCAGGGCCGACAGCCGGACGGTGAATTGCCGTGCGGCCAGCAGCATCTGGTTGAATGCCTGGACCCCGCCTGCCGCCTTGGGTACGTCGAAGATGAATGTCACGCCATGGGTGGACAGATGCTTCATGCCTTCGACAGAAAATGGCGTGGGTTCCAGGTTGCCGAGCGCGAAAAGCGCGGCGCCCTTGTCGTCGAAGTAATGGAAATTTCCATCCGGCATCAGGCGCATCCCGGCCGATTCGGCCAAGCCGCGCAGCTTGGTGCCGGCAAAGGGGTTGCCGTCTTTGGAAATGACATTTACCCCGATCAGCACGTCCACATCGGCGCAGAACTGGTCCAGTTCCGCCGCCGCGGCCAGCGCGGCCTGCTTGTCCGGGCAATCCATCACCGCATAAAGATTGGCCGCCACGGCTTGTACCATGTCGCAAAAAGCATTGATCTCGTCGAGCTGGAGGGGGCCGTTGCGGTCCGCCAGCTGGATGCATGCTGCGAGTTTGACGAATTCGGCGCTGGGCGAGGCCTGAGCGATTTCCTCCCAGCCATCGTACTGGTTGCGCCGTCCCAGCCAACGCACCGCCTTGCCGACGCTTTTCAGCTGTTGCAGTATCAGCACCAGTGCATGGGCGGTGATGGGATCGCTGGCATTGAGGGTGATGACATATTCCGTTGCAGGATCGGGGGCGAGTTCTGCCTGCTGCGCTGTAGCGATATCTTGAACAGGCGGTGCCTGCCTTGCAACCGGTTCGGCCAATGGCTCTTCTGGCAGATCCACTGCTGTTGCGGTTTCGGGCTCGAACGTTTCGCTCGCCGTCCAGGCTGGAGGGATTTCCTGCTCGAATTCGACTTCGTCATGCGCGTAGATTTCTTCGCTTTCTTGTTCCTCAGGTGCCGTGTCCAGCACCGGTTCCAAACGCTCGGGCACGCTGTTTTCCGCCAGCAGCACGTCGTCGCGATTGGCAGGAAAACGCTGTTCCGCCTGGCGCCGATACTTGTACTCCTGCCAGCGGTTGAAACCCAGCACGGCGAAGATCGCCGCGACGCCGATGGCCAACAGATACAATTGCAGTTCGTTCATGTCCGGTTCTCTGTCCTGATTATTCTTGGTCTTGATTATCCCGCGGGATTATAGCGCAGCCGCATCCTTCAATTTCACCGCTTCCTCCAGATCCACCGCGACAACTCGCGATACGCCGGATTCCTGCATGGTGACGCCCACCAGCTGTTCGGCCATTTCCATGGTGATTTTATTATGGCTGACGTAGATGAACTGCGTTTGCTGCGACATTTTTTTCACCAGTTCGCAAAAGCGCTCGGTGTTGGAATCGTCAAGGGGCGCATCCACCTCGTCGAGCATGCAGAACGGCGCCGGGTTGAGGCGGAACATGGCGAACACCAGCGCCAGTGCGGTGAGCGCTTTCTCGCCCCCGGACAACAGGTGAATGGAGCTGTTCTTCTTGCCCGGCGGCTGGGCGATGAGGGTCACGCCGGCATCGAGGATTTCCTCGCCGGTCATTTCCAGACGCGCATTGCCGCCGCCGAACACCGCCGGGAACAGTTCGCCAAAATGGCGGTTCACCGTGTCGAAGGTTTCCTGCAGGCGCGCGCGTGTCTCCCGGTCGATGCGGCGGATTGCCTGTTCCAGAGTATCCATGGCTTCGGACAAATCCTGGAACTGGGCGTCAAGGTACTGCTTGCGCTCGCGCCCGCTGTGCAATTCTTCCAGCGCAGCCAGGTTAACCGCGCCGAGCGCCTCGATTTCCTGCGCCAGGCGCTCGACCTCGTTTTGCAGCTCCGTTGCCCTAGGACGCTTTTCCAGCAATGGCCGCAATGCATCGAAATCGGCATTTGCTCCGTCCAGTTGCTCTTGCCACTGCTCCTCGGCGAGCCGCGCCTCCTGCTCCTTCAGGCGCGCCTGCTCAAGGCGGTCGCGCAAGGGATGAAGCTTGTGCTCGCTGGCGAGGCGCTGCTGCTCCAGTTGCTGCAGGGTGTTGCCGGCTTCGGCCAGCGCATCGCGTGCCGCGGAAAGGCTGCTTTCCTGCGCCTGGCGTGCCTTTAACGCCTGTTGTAACAGGGCGTCGAGCTTGCCCTGCTGCAGGCCGTCTATCTCCCCTTTCAGTTCCGCAAGCCTCCCGGCCAGTTCTTCGAGCTGACCGCTCAGCGCCGCCAGTGCGCGTTCGAATTCATCGATCTTGGCGACGCAGTTCTTGTGCTGGTATACCGCTTCCTGCGCGGCGCGCTCCGCCGCCTGGGCGAGTTGGCGCTGGCGATTGAGCTGCATTTCCGAATCGCCGCGCGCCGTTCTCGCATCCTCCAGCTGTTCGTGCAGCGCCCCGATCTGCTCCTGCTGGCGCTCGATGTTGTAGTCGTGCTCGCCGATCTGCTCCGTCTCGATTTCGAGTTGAGCCGCGATGTCGCCGACCTCGAGTCCGATCTGTTCGCGACGTTGCGACAGGTGCTGTTGTTGTTGGGTCTGGCGTTCTGTTTCCAGTTGCTGGCGGTGGTGGCGCTGCTGCATTTCGCTGCCAGTCCTGCGCAGCTCCGCCAGCTCGTGCTGCGCCCCTTTAAACGCGCTCCCGGCCTGCGCTGCCTCGTCCTGGCGTATCGCCAGTTCGGCCTGCGCCTGTTCCAGCTCGCCCGCCAGCGCCTCGATCTCGCGTTGCCGCGCCAGTACGCCGTGCAGTTCGGATTGGGGCGCGTAGAAGTTCACGCTGGAACGGGTAAATACGTGCCCTTCGCGACAGACCAGACATTCGCCGGGCTGCAGCTGGTGCCTTAGCGACCAGGCTTCGTCTGGGCTGGATGTCGCATACACGCCATGCAGCCATTCATCCAGCAGGCTCGCCGGTCCTTCTACCCAT
Source organism: Sulfuricella sp. (assembly GCA_039683315.1). Taxonomy (GTDB): domain Bacteria; phylum Pseudomonadota; class Gammaproteobacteria; order Burkholderiales; family Sulfuricellaceae; genus Sulfurimicrobium. The sequence continues at coordinate 19,142 of JBDKRR010000029.1, read as the reverse complement.
TGCCGCAAGAGCGTGAGCGTCCCACCGGCCGACTCGACGCGCGGCCGTCCGGCTTCATACAGTGCCAGGGGTGCGGGCGGCGCATTACCCAGCCAGGCGCTCGCCACCTCAAACCGGTCAAGTGCGATCGCTTTGAGGCGCTCTCCCAGTACACTTTCCAGCGCATCCTCCCAGCCGGCTTCGATGCGTATGCTGTTCCATAGTCGCGGCAAGCCGTCCAGTTGATGTCCGGCCAGCCAGTCCTTGAGCTTGTGGTTGTGTTCCAGCCGGCTTTGCATCTGGCGCAGGGCATGAAGTTGCGCGTCCATTTTGGTCGCCCGTTGCTGGGCGGCGTGCGCTGCCTGCTGGGCGGCATGTTGCGCCTGCTCCAGCGCGGACAAACCGGCCTGCAACGCCTGTTGCTGCGCCTGGCACTGTAGCAATGCACCGGCCAGTTCCTCCAGTTCGCTGCGGCGCCGCTCCAGTTCCGGCTGGTCCGGTTGCGGCAAGCCTGCCGTTTCCTGCTGCAGCCTTTCGCGCCGCGTTTCCAGTTGCTGCACCGTCTTCCTGGCATGGCTGCGATGTGCCTCCTCGATTTGCAGCGCCTGCTCCAGCTTGGTCAGTTCGCGTTGCAAATCGGCGTGGCGGCGCTGGCATTCGCGGAAGGCGGCCTCCATTTGCGGCAGCCGTTCGCGTTCCTCACCTACCGTGTCGGCGCTCTCCTGCATCCTGCATTGCGCCGTCTCGCGCTCCTCACGCCACAGCGCGAGGCTTTCCTCCGCCTGCCCGTACTGCAGCTGCAGCTGGCTTTGCTGGTTTCGCCAAGCGCCGAGCTGACTGGTCAGGCGGTTATGCGTTTCGCGCTCGTGCTGCAGTTGCTGTTCCAGCCTGGCCACTTCTGCATTGGCGGCATACAGCTCGCCCTGGGCGGCATGCAGCGCGTCGCCGGCGGCGAAGTGTTCGGCGCGGGCGGTTTCGAGTTGATTTTCGGACTGACGCAGCGCTGCGGTTTCCGCCTCGAGCTCGTTTACGAGCTTGTCCACCTGCTGGTGTGCGCGTTCGCGAGCGAGCAGCGCTTCCTGCCTTTTTACCAGCCACAGCAGATGCTGCGTGGTCTGGGACGCTTGCTGCAGCTGCTGGTAGTGTTGCGCCACTTGCGCCTGCACTTCCAGGCGCTGCAGCTGTTTGTCCAGTTCCTGGCGGATATCTTCGACCCGTGCCAGGTTGTCGCGCGTGTCCTTGAGGCGCGATTCGGTCTCGCGGCGGCGTTCCTTGTAGCGGGAAATACCCGCAGCTTCCTCCAGGAAAATGCGTAAATCTTCCGGACGCGCCTCGATGATGCGCGAGATCATGCCCTGTTCGATGATGGCATAGGCGCGCGGCCCCAGGCCGGTGCCGAGGATCATGTCGGTGACGTCGCGCCGCCGCACGTGCAGGTTGTTGATGAAATACTGCGATTCGCCGTTGCGGTGCAGCACCCGCTTGACGCTGATTTCGGCATACTGCGACCACTGCCCTGCCGCCTTGCCCAGGCTGTTGTCGAATTTGAGCTCCACGCTGGCGCGCGACACCGCCTTGCGCGTGGCGGCACCGTTGAAAATCACGTCCTGCATGGATTCGCCGCGCAGCGCAGCGGCGCGCGACTCGCCCATTACCCAGCGCACGGCATCGATCACGTTGGATTTGCCGCAGCCGTTGGGGCCGACCACGCCCACCCGCTGTCCCGGCACGGGAATGGTGGTGGGGTCGACGAAGGTTTTGAAACCGGCGAGTTTGATGTGGGTGAGGCGCAAGAGTTCTAACAGCAGCTTTAATAGAAACAGGTGGAAATGATGGAAATCAGCTGCCCAGTGCTTTCATGTTGCGGAGTTTCCCGAGATAGTAGCCTTGCGCGTAGTCGACGCCGATGCTGCGCAGGAGTTTCAGTACCGCCTCGTTTTCCACACGTTCGGCAATGATTTTCTTGCCCATGAAATGGCCGATTTCGGTGATCGACTTCACAACGGCGAAATCATACTGATTCTCGTCCATTTTTTCGACAAACGCGCCATCGATCTTGAGGAAGTCGACCGGCAGGTTCTTCAGGTAGGCATAGGAGGACTGACCGCTGCCGAAATCGTCGAGAGAGAAGGAACAGCCGGTCTTCTGTTTCAGAACGTTGATGAATTCGGCCGCATCCGAAAGGTGGGAGACGCCCACCGTTTCTGTGATTTCGAAACAGACCTTGTTCATCGGGACTTTCAGTTTTTCCGCCTTCTCGATGATAAAGTCGATGAAACCTTCCTCATTGAGTGAGACGCCAGACAGGTTGATGGCAAGCCCGCCCAGTTGATTCAGCTTGTCGCGGCGCTCGACCAGCCATTTGAAGGCGTGCTCCACCACCCAGCGGTCCACGCTGGCCATGCGCCGGAAATGTTCGGCGGCCATGATGAAATCGACCGGCGAAATGAGTTTCCCATCTTCGTCAGGCACGCCCAGCAGCACCTCGGAGTGATGCACCGCCACACTCTTTCCGCCGATGCTGACAATGGGCTGGCAGCGCAACTCAAGGGTATTGCTGTCCAGCGCCTTGTCGATCCGGCTGACCCATTTGACCGTCTTGAGATGACGCGCCGTACTGGCTTCGTCGGCACGGTAGACCTGAACGTAATTGGTTCCCTTGGAACGCGCAATGCGGCCACTCGTTTCAGCCGCCTGCAGCAGTTGTTCGATGCTCTCGCTCTCCGGATCGATTGCCACTATCCCGGCGCTAAAGGAAATCGAGAGGGTCTTGTCGCCCGATATGAAGCGGTAATCGCGAAAAACGCCGGTCAGGCGGGAAGTGACCTTCAGCGCGTCGTCGAGGCTGCAGTTTTCGAACAGCATGGCAAATTCGTCGCCACCGATGCGTGCCAGCATCCCAAGTTCACCCAGTTCCTGCTTGAGCAGGCGAGCCACCTCGACCAGCGCACGATCGCCACCTTCGTAGCCGAAGACATTGTTAATGACGTTGAACTGTTCCAGGTCGAGATAACACAATATCGATGGAGTGCCGGATTCACGCACCTGCGCCAGGATTCGTTCCAGGCACTTCTCGAATTCGCGGCGGTTAATGAGACCGGTCAACTGGTCGTGAGCGGTTTCGTGCAGCAGTTTGGTGTGGACCTTTTGCAGCATCGCCGATTGTGCGCGGTCGACCAGCTGCTCATCGCCTTCGTCCAGAACCACGAGATCGCCGCTGCGGAGATTTTCCGCCAGTTCTTTCTGACTGAACGCCTCCTCCCTTAATCCCTGGAGATTGACGAAAACATACTTATCCTGATTATCGGCCACCCAGGCCAGCCGGATGCGCTTGCGCTGGTCGTCGCGTTTCAGCATCAGCCAACTACCCACCTTCAGCCGGCGTGCCCGCTTCCTGTATTCGCGCAGCGCTTCGTTTTCTACAACCGGGGCCGTTTCATCCGCTCCTCCCATCAGCGGCAGAAATCCACTCAACAGTTTGTTCAGAGATTTCGTTTTAGCGGACGGCTCTGCGCTCTTGGCACGCAGTTCCTCGGCTTCGCAGTGTGCCCGCAGGTCGCGGATATTCCCCTCATAGGCCTTGTTCTGTACATGCACCAGACGGCTGACTTCATTCAGTATTCGCTGGAGCAGTTCCGGCGAAACCTCCTCCACGCCGGAAATCTCGGTGAGCAGCCCATCGACTTTTTTCCTGACCGCGTTCTCGACATTGGAAATCGCGCCGAACAATTCCAGCTCGGCGATCTGGTTGATCAACTGGCGCGCAAGGTGAGTCTGGTCGTAAAACAGCGAATCATCGCGCAACGCCATTTTTATCAGGGGAACAGAAAGCTGGTTAAGCCACGGCTTGACGGTGTCGGCCACCAGTTCGTCGGTCAGCACGGAGTCGAACAGGTTGCCGCCGATTTCCAGGAGAGCGGTTTCGCGAGTGGGGATTTCCCTGACTTCGGCGCTTGGCGCGATGTCAGCCAGCGCCGACTGGAGCTTGTGCATGAAATTCTGGTGAAACATTTCGCCGGGCTGTTTGCCGGGTGTTTCAGGCTTGACACGAGAAAGGGCCGAAAGCACTTCCTCCGTCGTGAAATGGCGGTGCTCAGCCGGCGGCGCTGCCGGCGTGCTCGCAGGTACTGCTGGCGCGGTCTGATTAAGCGTCGTGCCTGCGCCGGATGCGGTCTGCTGTTGCGCTTGATGCTGCATCGGCGGCGTCACCGCTGGACGCCCGACCTGGCCCGCAATCTGTTGCTGCAAGCCCTGTATCAACTGGTACCAGTCTCGCGATGATCGAGGCGTGGCAGCAGGCTCGGACACCTGGGGTTCCGCTCCTGGCGAAAACCCGTTCTCCACCGAAGTTGTTGCGCCAGACGCGGGGGGTGGCGCGGGTGGGAATGTTTGCGCAAGCGGAGGCAACTGGATTTCGGGCGAAGGCATGGCTTGCGTGGTCGGTGCGGCTTGCGTGGTCGGTGCGGCTTGCGTGGTCGGTGCAGCTTGCGTGGTCGGTGCAGCTTGCGTGGTCGGTGCAGCTTGCGTGGTCGGTGCAGCTTGCATGGTCGGTGCAGCTTGCATGGTCGGTGCAGCTTGCATCTCCCGCTCCGCTACATCATGCGCAGGGGGAGGCTCCGGCGATAGACGGGGAGCTGGCTCGGCTTGATGGCGAGGCGGCGGCACAGCACCCTGTGCGGGGACGGGCTGCGGCGGCTGTGTGCCCGCTAGCCGCAGGACAGGCATCACGCCGCTTTCGATCAGACGGCGATTGAGTTCGGCATACAGTTCACCGACTTGGTCGCATAACACGCTCTTGAAAACCTTACAGCTATCCGACATAAGCTTGCGCTCGAGTGCAAGGGTAGCCAGCGCCTCCTGGAAAATCTGACTGATGATGCTTGGTCCAAAGGGATTGTTTTCCTTGTTAACAGGCTGATTGAAGAGGGCGCTGAGGCGCCGCTCCAGTGCATTGAGCTGCTCCTTGTGTTCGAGTTCCACCGCGCGGGCGATGTCTGTAGCGGCAAGCCAGTCTTCGAAAACATCTTCCTCTACCAGGGATAGCGACAACCCGCCTGCCTCTTTTTCACCTGACGCGGACGCTTTGGCAGGACTAACCAGAGGCGTCTGCCGCAGCCGGTTTTTCATCCTTGTCAGAAATTCACTTGCGAACGCTGCACCGTCCTTGTTGAAGACGTTCAATGCGGAGTAATAGGCGTTTTTTTCTACAATGCTGCGAGCCTCTCCAGCGAGGTTAAAAATGCGCTCTGTGACTTGTTTCAGGAAGTCTTTCGTTATTGGATCGAGACGATCCTCGACTAACTGTCGGCATACGCCGACAAGAGACTCGGCTGTTGCGTCGATTACCCCTGTAGAGCTCGCTCCTTCTGACGCCCCCCCCGTGCTGCGACCTTGATCGTGCTGAGTATTCTTGGCAAATTCATGAAGAAAATGCAGCGCTTCGAAGCTGGGGTTGATAAAAGCAATACCGGCACCCCCGCGATCCGCGCGCGCGACCCGCCCCTGGAAGCGCAAGGATTGAACGCCATTGGCTGTGGGGACTGTGCAGCGGATCTCGATGATCGCGTCACGAACGGGAACCGGTTGAGTGAATGACTGTTCGCCGGGCTGAAAGGAGAGAAACACCCCGCCTGGACAAAAATCCTGGATCACGATCGCGCGCTCCGCTTGCCCGGGAATAGCAAACTCACCCACCAGATAAATCACGTTGCGGGCAAAGGCTCGTTTTTCCCTTCCCGTCGAAACGACCTGCTTATCGTCTTGTGTATCGCCAATCATCCAGTGTCTATCCTAAAGTTCTTAAGCGGTTTCAAAACTTACTCGGGTCGCGGGGTCAATCAGGTTATGACAATCAGAGGTAAGCCACATAATAACCAAGGTTTGCATGCCTAGGCTATATGCTAAAACGCGTAGTAAGAAATTTACACCCGGGCAGCCACTGGCAAATCATTACCGGAACAGTCATCGCGTTATAATGTTTATATATTTGAACATCTGGAACGAGCCATGGCGACCCAACCCAGCAAAGAACTCGAAACTTTCGACAACCCCTATCCGGAGCGGGATTACCATATCCACATGGAAGTCCCTGAATTCACCTGTCTGTGCCCCAAGACCGGCCAGCCTGACTTCGCCACCCTGATCCTGGACTACATTCCCGACCAGAACTGCGTCGAGCTGAAAAGCCTGAAAATGTACATGTGGTCCTACCGCAACGAGGGCGCCTTCCACGAGGCGGTCACCAACCACATCCTGAGCGATCTGGTGGCGGCAACCCACCCGCGCTTCATGCGCCTGACAGCCAAGTTCTACGTGCGTGGCGGCATTTTCACCAATGTCGTGGCCGAACACCGCAAAATCGGCTGGCAGCCTGCTCCACGCGTCGAACTGACGGCATTCGAGGCGAATTCGAATACACGCGGCTGAGGCACAGTGATAAGGAGAGGCAGCGAGTCAAACCTGTGAACACCCCTAACGCCTCCCCCCTCACCCCTCACGCCTTTCTAGGTGTCGACTTCGGCACCAGCGGCGCCCGCGCCACGGTCATCGACGAGGCGGGGGAAATCCTTACCGAGTGCCGCTACGACTTCCACGGCGAACAATCCGCCCCGCTGTGGCGCACAGCCCTCTTCGAACTGATCGGGCAAATCCCGGCTGCACTACGCAGCGTGCTCCGCGCCATTTCCATCGACGCCACTTCCGCCACTGTTTTGCTGTGCGATGGCGCCGGTGAAGCACTGGGCGCCCCCCTGCTCTACAACGATGTCCGCGCCAGCGCCGAGGCCGAGAGCCTGGCGCAGCTTGCACCTAACGATCATGAAACTCACCATGATCGTTTCCCCCACCCCTGCCCTCCCCCGCATGCGGGAGAGGGGGACGAAGGCTCGCTTCGCAAGTTTCAGATTAATAGTCTTGTGGCTACGCCGACATCAGGGCTGGCCAAGCTGCTGTGGTTTCAGCGCCAGCCGGGGTTCGAAAATGCACGGCACTTACTGCATCAGGCCGACTGGCTCGCTTTCCAGATGCACGGCCAGCTGGGATTGAGCGACTACCACAACGCTCTGAAAACCGGCGCCGATCCGGAAGCGTTCGATTATCCGGCATGGATCAAACAACTTCCGGTGGCACCCTTGTTGCCGCGTATCGTGGAGCCCGGCGCCGCCATGGGTTCGATCAGCGGCCGCATCGCCCACCATTTCGCCCTGCCGCGCGATTGCCTGGTGCGCGCCGGCACCACCGACAGCATCGCCGCGTTTCTCGCCTCAGGCGCACGGAAACCGGGCGAGGCGGTCAGCTCGCTGGGTTCCACCCTGGTGCTGAAGCTGCTTTCGGAGCGGCGGGTGGACAGCCCGCGACATGGCGTCTACAGCCATCGTTTCGGCCAGTTGTGGCTGGCGGGCGGCGCGTCCAACAGCGGCGGCGCCGTGCTGCGGAAATTTTTCAGCGATGCCGAACTGCAAAGCCTGAGCAGGCAAATCGATACAAACCAGCCCAGCGGACTCGATTATTACCCGTTGCCGAAAGCCGGCGAGCGTTTCCCCGTCAACGATCCTCTTTATCCCCCGCGCCTCACGCCGCGCCCCGACGATCCGGCGCATTTCCTGCACGGGTTGCTGGAAGGGATCGCCCACATAGAGGCACGAGGCTACAAGCTGCTGCAGGAATTGGGAGCGGCACCGCTGACAGCCGTCCTGAGCGCCGGCGGGGGCGCGCATAACATGGCGTTCACGTCGCTACGTGCCCGTTTTCTGGGCGTTCCGATACGCACCGCAGCCCATGCCGAGGCGGCATATGGATCTGCACTTCTCGCCAGGGACGGCGCACGGTTGCTATACTCCGGCTATGCCAGATAAATTCGAATCCAACGGCGTTTTCTACGCAGCAGACCTGCCGCTAAGCTGGACGCCTCTCGGACGCCTCCTGCCCGCTCAGAACGAGCAATGGCAACATGCTGGCGCTGCACTCCTGCGCGCACTGGCGGTGCTTGAAACGCCGGTTCCAGAAGTGGAACGCGATACCGCATCCGCCAACGGAAAAGCCATGGAAAGGCTGGAAGCCAAGCTGGACCTGGCGCTCAGTCTGATGACGCAACTCGCGCTGCAGCAGGCCGAACTCCCGCCTTTGCACCACGTTTTTCTGCGCGCCAAGTCGCTGGAGTGGTTTGGTGAAACCGCCCCGGCCGTGCAGCAAGTGGTGCTGGTCTCGCTCCACATCAGCCCGAAATTGCCCCAGGCTCTGATACTTCCCGCCACGGTGACCAAGGTGGAACTTCAGGACACCGGCGTCGGCAGGGTATGGGCGAATTTCGCGGATTTGAGCGAAGACATGGAAGAATGGCTGGAACGCACCCTTTTCCGCTTCCATCGCCGCAGCATCCAGCAGAGCCATTCGCGCCAGCACGACAGTTAACCAGCAATTCATGTCAGTCCGGTTCCGAAGCAAGCGAATTCCCAAGGCGACTGATGCCTACACGCGCCTGAAATTCGAAGACTTGCACGGCTTCAGCGCCGCGCTCGGCGTTGCCTCCGTGCTCCTGCTATGGGGACTGTGGGTATGGGACTGGCGCATCGACAAGGTACACGCACCGAACGTCGTAGGGCTGCACCTGATCATGGGTGTGATGCTGGCCGCATTCCCTATCTCCCTGCTCGCCGGGTTGTCGCTGCGCGCCCTACCCTACCTGTTCTACATGCTTCTGCTGGCAACGCAGACCCTGTTTCTCTCCGCCCTGGCGCGACTGACGGACGGGCTTGCCTTGGGCGGCGCCGGCCTGCTGCTGTGGTTCCTCGTGCCGCCCCTGATGGCCAGCATCTTTTCCTGGCGCGCGAACCTGATCGGCAATTTACTGCTGCTGATTATGCCCAACCTGCTGGTGGCGCTGTTCGGCGGCTACGCCGGGCTCGACCTGGTGAAATTCAACCTGCTCGCCATCCCCGCAATCGTAATCGCCCTTTTCATAAGCCATCATACGGACAGCCTGTTGCGCCGGATTTTTGCGCTGCGTAAACAGATCGAATGGCGCACGGCAGCCATGCATTCGGCCACGGAGGCGATGCACGTCACCGACCGCAACGGCATCATCAAGTACGTCAACCCGGCTTTTTGTGCCAGCACCGGCTACGCGCCCGAAGAGGCGATCGGCAAGAAGCCGTCCTTGCTGAAGAGCGGCTTTCAGGACACGGCCTTTTACGAAAACCTGTGGACAACCATTCTCAAGGGAGAAATCTGGCAGGGTGAAATCATCAATCGCTGCAAGGACGGCAGTTCCATCACACTGATGATGACGATCACCCCGGTTCTCGGCCACGACGGACAGGCGGAAAAATTCATCGCCATATCGCACGACATCACTGCCCGCAAACTGCTGGAAGAAGAAGTTGCGCTCGGCCACGCCGAGCTGGAAGCCATTTTCAACAGCGCCGGGGGCGGCATAGCGCTGGTCGACCTGTGGGGCCGCTTCATCAAGGTCAACGATTTCTGGCTCGGCATGCTGGGCTACTCGCGCGAAGAAGCCGCCGCGCTCAGCTACCGCGACATCTCCCACGACGATGACGTGGCGGAGACGCAACAGCTGTTCGTCGCCCTCGCCAGCGGCGAAATTCCCCACTACGAAAGCGACCGGCGCTTCGTGCGCAGCGGCGGGAGAGTGTTCTGGGGACACCTTTCCATGACGCCGGTGAAGGACGAAGGCGGTTACATCCGCGCCATCATCGCCATCGTGCAGGACATCAACGAGCGCAAGCTGCTGGAGGAAAAACTGGAGTCGATGGCGCATTACGACGCCCTCACCGGGTTGCCCAATCGGGCGCTGTTCTTCGACCGCCTCAGTCAGGCCATTTCCCAGACCCGGCGCAGCCAGGGACAATTCGCGCTGATGTTCGTCGACCTGGACGGGTTCAAGGCGGTCAACGACACTTTCGGCCACGACACCGGCGACGCCCTGCTCAAGGCCGTCGCCGAACACCTGCTCGAATGCGTGCGCGAATCGGACACCGTGGCGCGCATGGGCGGCGACGAGTTCACCATCATCCTGCGCGCCATCCGCGGCCCCCAGGACGCCGCCAGCGTAGCGGAAAAAATTCTCGCCACGCTGGCGGCCCCCTACCACCTGCTCGGCCACGAATGCCGCATCGGCGCGTCGCTCGGCATCGTGCTCTATCCGCAGCACGGCAGCAATGCCGAGGAACTCCTTAACCAGGCCGACAACGCCATGTATGCTGTCAAGAAAGCGGGCAAGAACGCCTATCGCTTTGCCGGCACCATGGAAGGTGAAAAACAATAGCCATAATGCACAACCAGCTAACCTTCCTAGTCCTGCTCCTTTCTGCCGCCATGGTTATGGTGGGCATCGCGCGCCGTTTCAGGCTGCCCGCGATGCTGGCCTACCTCGCGGTGGGCGCTGCGATGGGCGCTTATGGCGTGGACTTCGTCGCGAATGAGCAGGATGTCGAATTCACCGCCGAGTTCGGCATCGTCTTCCTGATGTTTTCGATCGGCCTGGAGTTCAGCCTGACGCGCCTCAAGTCCATGCGCTCGCTGGTCTTCGGCTTCGGCGCGGCGCAATTGCTGCTGACTGCCATCGGCACCGGGCTGGTTACCTGGTTCGGCTATCAACAGGGTTGGCGCGCGGGTGTTGCGGTGGGCCTGGCTGTGGCGATGTCGTCCACCGCCATCGTGGCCAAGATGCTGTCCGAGCGCTTCGAGCTGCATTCGCGCTCCGGGCGGCAGACCATGGGCGTGCTGCTGTTCCAGGACCTGGCGGTGGTGCCCTGCCTGATCCTGCTCCCGGCGCTGGCGCAGCCGGAGGGCGACTTGGTGCGCTCGCTGAGTATCGCCATGGGCATCGCGGTGGCGGTGCTGGCGAGCCTGATCTGGGTCGGCCAGCGCGTCATGCGGCGCGTGTTCGACACCGTTGCCCACATCCGCTCCACCGAACTGTTCGTGCTGACCGCCCTGTGGGTGGTGGTCTCGCTGTCCTTCATCACCGCGGCCAGCGGACTATCCATGGCACTGGGCGCTTTTGTCGGCGGCATGCTGATCTCGGAAACTGCCTATCGCCATCAGGTCGAAGCCGACATCCGACCTTTCCGCGACATATTCCTGGGGTTCTTTTTCATCACCGTGGGCATGATGCTCGACCTGGGCTACGTGTTTTCCCATTTCCCCCTGCTGCTGCTGGCCGTGCTGCTGCTGGTGAGCGGCAAGGGAATCGTGGTGCTGGCGATTTCGCTGGCGGCCCGCAGCGGCCTGGATGTCGCCTTGCGCACCGCGGCACAACTGGCGCAGGCGGGCGAGTTCGGGCTGGTGCTGATCGGACTGGCGCGGGGACAGCATCTGATCGCCGACGATGTATTTCAAATCACGCTGACCGCCATGCTGTTGTCGATGTTCATTGCGCCGTTCCTCATCAGCCATGCCTCGCGCATGAGCAGCCGTCTGGCACACGGTGACTGGTCGCACAAGGCCAAGGTGATACACGACATCGCTTCCACCAGCATGGAGCTCGACCATCACGTAATCCTGTGTGGCTACGGGCGCTCAGGACGACGAGTGGGCGAATTCCTCGCGGCGGAAGGCATCCCCTTCATCGCGATTGACCTGGACCCGAGCCATGTCCAGCATAGCGAAGCCGAAGGCGGCAAAGTGGTGTTCGGCAACGCGGATCGACCGGAAGTACTCAAGGCCGCCGGCATCGCACGGGCTCGCGCCGTCGTCGTCGCCTATCCCGATGCGCACTCGGCGGAACGCGCCGTGCGACAGGTTCGCCTGGCCCGTCCTGAGATTCCGGTGGTGGTGCGCGCACCCGACGATTCGGTCGCCAAGAACCTCAAGCTGGCAGGAGCAACCGAGGTTATCCCCGAAGTACTCGAAGGCAGCCTCATGCTCGCCGCCGAGACGCTGGCCCAGCTTGGCATTCCGGTCGAACGCGCGATGGCGCGTGTGCGGGAAACACGCTCGAAACGCTATGCTTCGCTACGCGATTTTCACGGCGAGGAGCCGGCCGCAGCCAAGGAAATTACCTCCCCGGCACCACCCTACTCACCGTGATTCGCCATATCCAAGCGCATCCTGCGCCCATGTGAAAGCGGCCTGGCTGGTGGGTTCAAGCGTATCGAGTGCGACACCCAGTTCTTCAGCCAGCTTGGCCGCCTGCGTGGTGCGGCCTTTCTCCACGGCGAGGGCGAGCATCAGAAACTTCCCATGGGGACCTTCGCTGCGCAACAGCACTTCCAGTACGGATGGGGATAACTGCATCTTTTCCATCACCTTGTACATCGGCATGCCGAGGAGTACATCGAACAGCGAAAGCATGCCGACGAGAAATAGTTCATCGCGATCCTTCTTGGTCACGCCCGGAGTTGCGAGGGTTTCGAGAAAGCGGGCGCGCGTGAGGGCGATTTCCAGCAAAGCCTCGTCTCTTTCACGTACCTGGCCGATGCGGAACATCGAAATGGTCAGCCAGCGATAAAGCTGTTCCCGCCCCAGAACCAGGATCGCGTTGTCCAGCGTGGCAATTTGCGTATTCAGCCCGGAAGCGGGAGAGTTGGCGACCTTGAGAAGCTGAAAAGCGATGCCGGGGTCTTTCTTGGCCACCTCGCCCAGTTCGGATAAATCCGCTTCGCTGCGCAGCAGGTTGAGCATTTCGATTGCCGTGATGCGCCCCTGATCGATCTTCTGGTCCTTCTTTTCTTCTTCGGCAGTAGCCAGGAAATCGCCCAGAAAATACTCGAAGCCGCTTGCAGCGCACATGCGCTGCTCGGCCCATGAATGAATCCCTTCCACACCGAGTGCAACCTGGGGCGCTACGGCACGCAGTCGCTGGGCCAGCTTCTGGAATTGTTGCAGCGAAAACTCCGCGATATTCAGAAACACGATATCGCTTTCCGCCAAAAGAGAAAGTTCTTCATCCGAAGACAAAATACCGGTCAATGCCGCTTTGCAGCCGGAGCCGCGAATGGCGCTCAGGCACCCAAGCAACCTGTCCAGGGGCAACGTGCTCTTGCGCGGGTCAAGCAGGAAGACTGTATTCTCGGCCGACATGGATTTATGCCGGCCAAAAACGATCCCGTCAGGGGTGATGGGAATGACGGCGACCCGCCGTTGCGCAAAAGTCTGGATCCCCGCGGTCTGCAGCGCTTCGAATAACTGCTGTTCGGAAAAGAAAGCTTGCTCATCCAGGGATTTCATCGAAAAACGGTAGCCGCAAAGCCTGCCGCGGGAATCGATGATTTCCTCGCGAAACAGCATGGCATCCGCTTCCTCGCGGCCGATGGCGCTTTGCTCTGGCGCAGCCACGGCTGGCGCCGCTGGAGCTGGTTTTTCTCTGCTCTCTCCCTTGAAAGGCAAGTTGTCAGCCTCGTTTCCCCCGAACAGGGCAGTGAAAAATGAACCTAGTCCCATCTTGACACCTCGAAATCTACTTCCTGTTAAGTCAAACTGCCCGCATCACCCACCACCAAGCCGCCAGGGTAAAAAACGACATGACCAGCCCCACCGCCACCATCAGTGTCGCCAGCTCGGGATCGAGGTCATGTTCGGTAGCCACGATGGCAGCGGTAATCATGGGCGGCATGGCGGCCTCGAACAAGGTAACCTGGATATGCTGCCCGCTCGCCCCCAGCAGCGGGACATAGAGCAGAAAAATCGCCAGCGGCGCGAGGAGCAGCTTGAACAGCAGGCCGAGCGCCAGGTTGCGCCCGTTTCCTGCGAGGTGGCCGAGCCTGAGCTGGAATCCAACCGAGAGCAGCGCAAGCGGCGCCAGCGTGTCGCCCAGGCGCTTCAGCAGCAGCGTGAACCACTCTGGATAGGCCACGGGAATCAACAGTACAGCGACGACCAGCGCGACAAAGGGCGGAAACAGCGCAATGCGGCGTAGGATGGTGCGTGCGCCTGGCGCACCGGAGGAATACAGCCCCGCCACGGTAATGCCGAGGATGGATAGCACCAGGAAAGAGCCGAGCTGATCGGCGATCAGGCCGGTGACGATGGCCTCCTTGCCGTAGAAAGCCTCGATCATCGGCAAGCCTAGAAAGGAGGTATTGCCCAATCCCCCGGTCAGCATCAGAGCCCCCACCGTGGGGCGCGGCAGCTTCAGCCATTTCCCAATCGCCCAGAAAAATCCGGCCGCAAGGCCGAAATGAATCCACGCCATGGCCGCGATGAAAGCCACATCGCCGCTCAGTTTGAGATCGTGGATATAGAGCAACGTCAGCGCGGGCAGCGAAATATGGATGATGAAACTGTTGAGCGTGGCAGGCGCCTGCTCAGGCATGCGCCCGCTGCGACGCAGCAACACTCCTGCGATAAAGCAGGTAATGAGGAGAATGAGGTTGTTCATGGAGCGGCTATGTTGTGGGCAAGGCCACCAATTCAACCGCGTTGCCATCAGGATCTCGGCAGAACAAGGCGGGACGTCCGGAACGGCTCATGCTGTAGGGAATCCCGGACTGCTCCAGCGTGCGCTTCATTTGTTCAATGTCGTCTACCGCCAGGGCGATGTGGCGGTCCCGGCCACCGTGTCCGGGCCGCCCGCTGACAAGGTCGGGGTTGGGCAATGCCAGCAGATGAATCTGCTGCGCGCCGATTTCATACCACACGCCCTCGAACGCCATCTCGGGGCGCTGCGAGCTGGGTGTTAATCCCAGCACACCCTCGTAAAACTCACGCGCACTGGAGAGGTCAGACACCAGGAATGAAGCGTGGAGAAAACTAGTGATCGTCATGTTGCTGCTCCAGTTTGCCGGAAAAGAGGCTGGCAGCCACGATCATCGCGCCGCCCAGCCATTCCTGCAAGCTCATGGATTCCCCCGCCAGGAAATAGGATGAAATTGCCGCCACCACCAGTTCGAAGAGAAAAATCACGATCGCCTGGTTGGCCGGCGTATGGGAAATGCCGAACTGTACTGCCAATGTCACGCCGAAAATCGCCACGCCGATGAACAGCAGCCAGAGCCAACCGTTCCAGGCCAAGACTGCAAGCGGCTGAGCCGTGGATGGTGCCCACAGTATGGGCAAAAGTGACAGCAGCCCTACCCCTATCCAGATGCTGAGAGATTTGACCTGTATATCCAGATCATGCGCCTTGCGCGCCAGCACGTTGGACAAAGCGAACATCAGGCCGGCCGAAAGGGCCAGCCACTCTGCCTGGTTCTGCGGCAGCGGCAGGCCGAATTCCGGCCGCCATAACATCACCACGGCGCCGCCCAGCGACATGGCGATGACACCGTAGCCAGCCGCGCCGGGTTTCTCGCGCAGCAGCAAGTGGGCAAAAATCACGGTCCAGAACGGCGAGAGGTAAAACAGCAGCAGCACCCGCATGATCTCGCCCTGGATCACGGCCAATACGTAAGCAAGATTGGTCCAGCCCGCGCTGAGCCCGATCAGGAGCGCCAGGTAGCCGGCGTGGCGGATTCGGGAAAAGGCCGCGGGAAAGAGCGCGACGCCCAGCGCCACGGCGATAAGATACGTGATCAGACTGGAAAGTGCGCCGGAAATGCCAACTTCACTGAGCAGACGATAGGGGTACCAGATCAGTCCCCAGATGACGGCGCCGGAGAGCAATCCGGAGACCGCCAGCATTTTCTGTTTTGCAACCATGCTTAACACTTCTATAATTTCCAGTTTACGCTTTTGAATGTATGCATCGTTTTTTTGCTATTCATTCAAAATCATAATCTTAAATATAAGACATCAAGTGAACCCTAATCTCAATCACCTGCACTCCTACCCCTTCCAGAAGCTGCGCGAGCTGTTTCACGGCACGACACCCAATCCAGACTATAGCCCGGTCAATCTTTCCATCGGCGAACCCAAGCACGCCACACCTGCTTTTATCACCCAAACTTTGACCGACAATCTTTCGGGGCTGGCGAATTATCCCACAACCCAGGGCAGCGAAGCGCTGCGCCAGTCGATTGCCGACTGGGTGGCCCGTCGCTACCACGTACCGGCACCCGACATCAGCACGCAGATACTGCCGGTCAACGGCAGCCGCGAGGCGCTGTTCGCATTCGCCCAGGCAGTGATCGACACCACTCGCACGCAACCGGTGGTGATTTCGCCCAACCCGTTTTATCAGATCTACGAAGGCGCCGCCCTGCTGGCCGGGGCGACGCCGCATTACCTCAACACCCTGCCGGAAAACGGCTACAGCATGGAGTTCGACCGCGTGCCGGAAGGCATCTGGCAGCATACCCAGCTGGTGTACGTGTGCTCGCCCGGCAACCCCACTGGCAAGGTGATGGGTCTGGCAGAATGGAGGCATCTGTTCGAGCTTTCCGACCGTTACCATTTCGTCATCGCATCGGACGAATGCTATTCCGAAATCTACCCGGACGAAGACAACCCGCCACTGGGCGGACTGGAAGCCGCAAACTTGCTGGGCCGCCACGACTATCGCCGCATGGTGATGTTCAGCAGCCTGTCAAAGCGCTCCAACGTTCCCGGCATGCGCTCCGGCTTCGTTGCGGGCGACGCCAATATCATCGAGAAATTTCTGCTCTACCGTACCTACCACGGCTGCGCCATGAACCCCGCCGTGCAGGCCGCCAGTGCTGCAGCATGGAACGACGAGGCACATGTACTGGAAAACCGGCGCCTGTATCGCGAGAAATTCGCCGCCGTTACACCGATGCTGCAGGAAGTCCTGGCGGTCGTGCAACCGGACGCGGCATTCTATCTCTGGGCCAGGACGCCGATGTCCGACCGCGATTTCGCTTTGGGCTTGTACCGGGATTATAATGTCACGCTTTTGCCGGGCAGCTTTCTCGCCCGCGAAGCGCGCAGCATCAACCCCGGAGAAGGGTTCGTACGCATCGCCCTGGTCGCGCCGCTGGCCGAGTGCGTGGAAGCAGCGCAAAGAATTCAGAAATTCGTCAACAAAGCCAATTAGAACCCAGGAAAAATCATGCAAGAACTGCAAAGCATCATCGAAGAAGCTTTTGAACGCCGCGCCGACATCACTCCGCGCAATGTCGAAACCAAGGTCAAGGACGCTGTCGACAGCGTGCTGGAAATGCTCGACAAGGGCCAGCTGCGCGTCGCCTCCAAGGTGGACGGGGCATGGGTTACACACCAATGGCTGAAAAAGGCCGTGCTGCTGTCCTTCCGCCTGGAAGACAACTTCTTCATCAAGGGCGGTTTCACCAACTACTTCGACAAGGTGCCCTCCAAGTTCGCCGACTACAACTCCAAGGACTTCCGCGAAGGCGGCTTCCGCGTCGTGCCGCCCGCCGCCGCGCGCAAGGGCTCCTTCATCGGCAAGAATGTGGTGCTGATGCCCTCCTACGTCAACATCGGCGCATACGTCGATGAAGGCACCATGGTCGATACCTGGGCTACCGTCGGCTCCTGCGCCCAGATCGGCAAGAACGTGCACCTCTCCGGTGGCGTCGGTATCGGCGGCGTGCTCGAACCGGTGCAGGCAAACCCCACCATCATCGGCGACAACTGCTTCATCGGCGCGCGCTCCGAAGTGGTGGAAGGCGTGATCGTGGAAGACAACAGCGTGATTTCCATGGGCGTCTACATCGGCCAGTCCACCAAGATCTACGACCGCGAAACCGGCGAAGTCACCTACGGCCGCATACCAGCCGGCTCGGTGGTAGTTTCCGGCAATTTGCCTTCCAAGGACGGCAGCTACAGCCTGTACTGCGCGGTGATCGTCAAGAAGGTGGACGAGAAGACGCGCTCCAAGGTTGGCATCAACGAACTGCTACGCGGCATCTAACCCAAACGAGGCGGGGCGTCGCTGACGCCCCTTTTTTTATGTGCGGAATCTGCGGTGAACTGCGCCTCGACGGCGCGCCTTCCGACATCGCCGTCATCCGGCGGATGGCGGACAAGCTCGCGCGGCGCGGGCCGGACCACGAGGGCATCATTACCGATGGCCTGCTGGGCTTCGGGCATCGCCGTCTCGCCATCATCGATCTGTCGGACCACGCCAACCAGCCGATGGTCGACAAGACGCTGAAGCTTGCCCTTGTCTTCAACGGAACAATCTATAATTACAAGGCGTTAAGAACTGAACTTATAGGACTGGGTTACGAGTTCTTCTCGGACGGCGACAGCGAAGTCATCATCAAGGCCTACCATGCCTGGGGCGAGAAATGCGTGGAGCGTTTCTATGGCATGTTCGCCTTCGCGATCTGGGACATGCGCCACCTAACGCTGTTCATGGCGCGCGACCGCTTCGGCATCAAGCCGCTCTATTATTCGCTGCAAAGCAACACCCTGCGCTTTGCCTCCAGCACGCAGGCGCTGCTCGCGGGCGGCGGCGTGGACACTTCGCTCGACCCGATAGCATTGCACCACCATTTCACGCTCCATGCCGTGGTGCCGGCGCCGCGCACCATTCTCAACGGCATCCGGAAACTGCCGCCGGCCACCACACTGAGCATCAACAGCGAAGGCAAGACCGTGTTGCGGACTTACTGGACGCTCGACGCCACGCGGCCGCAACGCACCCTGTCCGAACGTGACTGGCTCGACGCCACCCGCCACGTGCTGGCGCGCGCCGTGGAGCGCCACCGCCTCGCCTCGGACGTGCCGGTGGGCGTGCTGCTCTCCGGCGGGCTGGATTCGAGCCTGCTGGTGGGCCTGCTGGCCGATCATGTCGAGCATCTGCTGACCTTTTCGGTGGGTTTCGAGGATGTCGGCGAAGGCGCGGAAAAAGCCGATGAGTTCGAGTTTTCCGACATGGTGGCGTCCCACTTCAAGACGCGCCACCACAAATTCCTCATTCCCAACTCGGAAGTGTTGCGCCGCCTGCCCGAGGCCGTGAGCAACATGGCCGAGCCGATGGTCGGCCAGGACGCCGTGGCTTTTTACCTGCTCGGCGAGCAAGTGTCGCAGGAAGTGAAGGTGGTGCTGTCCGGCCAGGGCGCCGACGAGGTGTTCGGCGGATATTTCTGGTATCCGCGCATGGAGGCAGCCAGCGGTACGCCGCTGCAGCGCTTCGCGCCGCACTACTTCGACCGCAGCCATGCCGAATACCTGGAAATGATCTCGGAACACTACCACGGGCCGGATGCCACTTCCGAACTGGTGTCGCGCGAACTCGCCAGGCCCGGGGCCGATACCTTCCTCGACCAGGTGCTGCGTTTCGACGCCACCACGCTGATCGTCGACGACCCGGTCAAGCGCGTGGACAACATGACGATGGC
>JBDKRR010000028.1:0-4590 GCA_039683315.1 Sulfuricella sp. | reverse complement strand
CCGTCCACCGCTGCAAGCGGCTTGCGTGCGGCCATGCTCCCGGCGCGTATTGCAGGCGCTGTGCCGTGCACGTCGTAGCCGTCTGGCGTGCTTGCAGTGCGGGCGTGGGTATCGCTTACAACGCGGTTCAGCCTGTCGCCGCGCCCACGGGCGTACACGTCCAGGCCCACGGCGGGGCCAAAGTGCCGGCCTGGTGAGCGGGTGAGGTAGCGGCCGTTGGGGTATAGGGCCATGCGCTTACCCGTGCACAAACTCAAGGCCACCGGCAAAGGTGGTGCTCGCCGCTGTGGCAGCGCCTGCGCCCCACAGCCACACCAGGCACGCGCCGTCCTTCACTTGGGGCAGGCTGGGGATTTGGTTCAGCAGGTCTTTCTCGGTCATCAAACCCGCCACGCTGAGGGTGATCTGCGCCAGCGGGCGGGCCAGGCACAGTGCGCCGGTGCCGGTGTTGGCTGCGCTGAATGTGACGCTGGCCACGTTTTGCACGCCCGTGTCGCCGGATGCCAAGGGCAGGAAGGGGCCGTAGTTGTTGGCCGCTACACCCGCATGGCTGATATGCCCAGCGATGCCCGAGGCGGTCATTGCAACGGTCACGGGCAGGGTGTTGCCTGCGGTTGCGCCCTGGTCGGTGTAGGACAGGGCGATGTTCTGCGCCGTGGCGCCCGCCGCTGCGGTCTGCACCCAGTACAGGCGGCACCCGGCCCCGTTGGCGTAGCGCAGGCTGGGCGTGCCCACCAGGGCCTGGGCGCTGGTGGTGTTGTTGCTGATGCCGGGCCAGTAGCCTTGCAAGTCCACGAGCATCAAAGTGCCGGGCACGCCGGTGGCGGCGGTGCTCCAGGCATTCATGTTCAGCAGGTGCTTGATGTTGGTGCTGACGTTGCCGCCGTGCGGGATGCCAAAGATTTGCGTGCCGTTGCCTGTGGCCTCGTCGCAGGTGCGCCAGTTCAGCGCAGTCCCCGCCCAGGCGTTAGCAATGGGCAGGCCCGCCAGCAGCGAGGTATCGTACCAACGGCCAGCGGTGTAGGCCGATGCGCCGGTAATTTTGTTCCAGTCGTAGCGGGCGGTCTGGCCGGCGGAGATTGCGGAGATGAGGTTGTCAATGGATTGGATGGCCATGATGCTAATTCCATGCGAAAGTGAAGTTACCGAACCAGCTCACGCTGCGCGACGTGCCCGAACCTATGCGGTCAAACCAGCCCAACCAGGCCCCGTCATGAATGCGCGGGCAGTGGAAGCCGTTTTTGGTGGCAAACTCTTTTTCCACCGCAACAAGGTGGTCACCCGTCAGGCAGGTGGCCAGGGGTTTTATGAGGTAGGCGCAGTGCAGCCCACCCGGTGGGGTGGTGTACTGAATGGAGTCGATCGAGCGCACACCCGTGGTGCCGTTGGCAAGCGATACGGTCACGGGGCCGGTGTCGGTAGCGGCGCTGTTGCGCACGCCGCTGCAAACGAGGTTTTGGCCGCTGTTGGGTACGCCCACGGTCACGCTCTGCGCAACGCCCTTGCTGTCCGTGTAGGCAATGGTGGCCACGCCGTCCTGCACTGCCGGGGCCACGTGGTTGACGATCACCAGGCCCACGCCTTCACCGTCGGTGTACCGGGGCAAGGTCAGGGTGTTGTCGGCTTCCTGCAGGTCGGTGCTGTCGCCGTCGATCAGCGGGTAGTAGCCCAGCAGGTCAAAAATGACGATGGAGCCCGCGCCGTTGTAGGTGCCTTGGTTGCTCCAGAACGTGGCGCTGGTCAGGTGTCGGTGCTGCCCGTGCTGGATGCCTGGGAAGTAAATGGCGTCGTTCTTCTGCGCCACGCAGGGGGTGAACACCATGGGCGTGCCCACATGCGCATCGTAGGCCGGCTGGCCGCTGGCAAAGGTGGGGTCTGCCCATTGCAAGGCGTGCGCCGTGCCCGCGTTCTTTTGGAAGCGCTGCAGGTGCCACGCGCCCGCGTCAAACGCGGCGTTGAGGTCACTGAGCGTCTGAATCGGCATCAGTCCACCGTGCCCACGAGGGTGGAGGGGTTGAACAAGGGGGTAATGCCAGCAGACACGGCCCGCGAAGCCGACAGGGCACCGCTGTAGAGGATGTCGCCCGAGCCGCTGGCGAGCAGACCCACGCTGAAATGGGTGACGGTGGCGCTGCCTGCGGTGCACTCGCCAAACTGCTCCGTGGCGGTGTTGGACACTTGGTTGCCCGATACCGTCCAG
The DNA here is from genome assembly GCA_039683315.1 of Sulfuricella sp. Classification (GTDB taxonomy): domain Bacteria; phylum Pseudomonadota; class Gammaproteobacteria; order Burkholderiales; family Sulfuricellaceae; genus Sulfurimicrobium. The sequence goes on along the minus strand of JBDKRR010000028.1, from coordinate 2,390 downwards.
CCGCCTGCGCTGCGGGCCACGGCCACGCGGGCATAGCCGGTGTAGCTGGCCTCGCTGGTGGTCTGGTTGCCCGCATCGGTGGGGTCTGCGGTGTGCAGCGCGACGTAGAAGCCGCCCGCTGCGGCACTGTTTTGCAGGCCTGCGGCGTCGCCCACATTGGCCCAATCGGTGTTGTTGAAAAGCAGGTTCAGTAGCGCGGTTTCGCTGGCGTTGGACATGGACATGGGGCTTACTCCTTTTCGGCGTCTTGCTCGGTTTGGATGGTCTTGATGATGTTGTCGTTACCGTCGCGCTTGATGGTGGTGGTGGTTTCGCGCGTTGGCATTGCGATGATTTCGACTTTTTGCACGGCGGCGGCCTGAACCTCGTTGTGCACATGCACGGTAGGCGCTGGCTGAGCGGGATGGTCTGGTATGTGGTTGTGCACCTGGGGGGCCTCCACGCTCACAACTGGAGCGGCCACGTTGACCACCGGCGCGGGCTGCGCCGCCTGCTCTGGCAGGTGGTTGTGCACCTCTGCCCCGCCGACGTTGATGACCGGGGCGGCCACGTTGACCACGGGGGCGGGCTGTTCTTTGGCGGCTGCGGCTTGTATGCCAGCCGCAACAGCAGCCAGCGGCGCGCCCAACTGCGCGGCGAACATCGCGGAAGCATGCACCCTCGCTTTGCTTTCCTCGTCGTCCTCTTTAACTCCCGTGGGCGCGACTGGCACCTCGGAAAGCCCCAGCGCGTCCTCGCGGGCCTTGTCCGCCGCACGCTCCGCGTCCACCATGTCGGGGTCGTCGCCCCGCTCTCCGATGACGCTGGAACGGCTGCGGAACCCGGCCTCGACCTCCAGCTTTTTGCCCTGCGGGTCTTGCACCGGGTGGATGTGCGCCCAACCGTGGGGCGCCCACTCCACCAGGGCCACGTCCGGGGCTTCTTCGGCGGTCACATGCCCCGCGAGCACGGATGCGTCTGTCCACCACTGGCGCACGGGCTGACAAAACATGGGGATGATGGTGTGCCACTGGCGCTGCTCAGCGAAGCGCCGGAACTCATTGATGAGCACGCGCAGCGTGCGGTCGCTCACCTCACGAATGTCGCCGCTGAAAATTTCATATGGCATGCCCGATGCTGCGGCGGTGCCGAGGTGCTGGGTGCGCACGTAGTCGCTGTATGTGGTGCCCGCTTCTGGTGGGTTGGCGAACTTGATGTCTTGGCCGTAGTCCAGCTCTTGCATGATGCCGGGCTGCAACCCGGCAAGCGCGCTGCCGTCGCCTGCAAAGTCCATTGGCAGGTTTGTGATCGGGTCGGGGTCGCCCTCACCGCCCACGCCGCGGGAGATGAAAGCGGCAAACAGGTTGGCGATTTTCTGGCGCTCCAGCACTGCGTCGTCGTAATCCGCCAAGCTGCGCAACCGTGCGAGCACCGGGGCCAGTGCGGACACGCCGCGCAATTGGCCGGGGCGCTTCACCTCGTAGATGTGCAGCACTTCCGCCGCCGGGATGCGCAGCAGCCTGCCGGTGTCAACCGCGCCGTCGCCAGGGTGCTCGCGGTGCATCCAGTACGCTACGCGCTGGCCTCGACGGTCTAGCTCAATGCCTTGACGAATCTTGTTGCCCACGGGCATGCCCGGCCAATTGTCGGCGTCCATCAGCGGTACAAATTCGGCCTCGATGAGCTGCACCTGCAGCGGCACTTCCATGCCCGATTCAAGGGTGCGCACGCGCTTACGCGCGAAAACTTCGCCGCTGTCCAGCCACGCCCGCACCACCAGGGCCTGCTGACCGTAGAAGTTAAGCGCGCCGTCCGCATCGGACTGCTGCACCCAGCGGTCCCACAGGTCTACCACCCGCCGCTTGCGCGGCCCCGCTGGAAATCGCTTCACGCGGGGGGTGATGCCGATGCCGACGAGGTTGGACACCCATTTTTGCGTTGCGGACTCGCCCGACCAGTCGTTACGGGCGGCGTCGCGCGAGCGATTGCGGATATTTTGCAACCCGGCGATGGCTTTGTTTGGGCCTGTCGAGGGGGCCGTCCACCCGCGCATGCGCCGGCCAGTGCCCGCTGCGTCGTAGCGGTTCTGTGCACCGAGCCCGCGCAGTGCGGCGGTGATTTTGTTGAGCATACCCATCAAAACCCCCGCCCGGCGTGATATGCGTATGTCCGCTTCACGCGGGTCTTGCCGGCGGTTGCGGCTGCGGCGTCGGCCATCTCTTTGCGCAAGTCGTTGCGCGCTTTGATGAGGTCGTCAATCGACCTGTAGGTGACGCTCTGCCCATTCAGCACGACCATGCGCTCACCCGACGCGATGGCCGCGTTGAGCGCGTCAATGTCCTGCTGTGTTACCGCCATGGCACCGCCCTGCTTGTAATAAGTCAGCGCAGTGTTCGGTTTTTGGCGGGTTC
>JBDKRR010000027.1:0-7676 GCA_039683315.1 Sulfuricella sp. | reverse complement strand
CGCTTCGCGTTTCGACGCGGAGGATCGATCCGGATGCGCCTCGGCGTAAACCAGCCGGACCGGCAGGCGGGCGCGCGTGTATTTCGACGCCGCGCCGTCGTTATGCGCGGCGACGCGCTTGTCGAGGTCGTTGGTAATGCCGGTGTAGAGGCTGCCGTCGGCGCATTCCAGCAGGTAGCAGTGCCAGCTCATTGCCGGAATTTGCGCGCGGTTGCCAGCAGCAGGGCAAGCAGCAGCAGGAGCGGGAGGTTGCCGAAGCGGACGTAGGGCGTGGCGCCCGCGAAGCCTTGGGCGCTGCCTTCCAGCACGGTGGCGGTAAAAACCGGGGCCAGCTGCGTCACCTGCCCGCGCTGGTCGATGATCGCTGTCACGCCGGTGTTGGTGGCGCGCAGCATGAAGCGCCCGGTTTCCAGCGCGCGCATCTGGGCGATCTGCAGATGCTGCCAGGGGCCCAGGGAATGGCCGAACCATGCGTCGTTGGTGAGGTTGGCGAGGATAGTGGCGCGCGGCAGCTGGCGGATGATCTCCTCGCCGAACACGTCTTCGTAGCAGATGTCCACGGCCAGATGCTGGTTCGCCACCGCCATCGGCTGCTGCACCTGCGCGCCGCGGGCGAAGTCGGCGAGCGGGATGTGCAGAACAGTCAGCACCCAGTCGAGCGCGGAACGCAGCGGCAGAAATTCGCCGAAAGGCACCAGATGGTATTTACGGTAAACCTGGGTTGGCGCGGAACCGTAGCTGAACGCGCTGTTGAAATACTTGCCTGCCTCTATTTCCTCGGGGATGCCCACCACTACGTCTCCGTTACGGCGCTGGGCCAGCAGCGCCAGCTGCTCCAGATAGGCGGGCGGCACGTCGCCGAGGAACATCGGCAGCGCGGTTTCCGGCAATACGACCAGTTGCCCACGGCTGGCGGCGGTCAGGCGCGCGTAGGACTCCAGGGTCTGGCGGGCTTTTTCCGGGCGCCACTTCAGCTCCTGTGCGATATTGCCCTGCACCAGTGAGACGGAGACCGGCGCGCCGACGGGCTGTACCCATGGCGCTAGCTTGAGGGCCAGCCCGCAACCTGTCAGCAGCACCAATAGCATAACGGCGTGACGCCGCTGATGCCGCTGCGCCAGCAACGCCAGCGCGCCAGCACCGACCGCCAGCGCCAGCGAAACGCCATAGACGCCGAGGATGGGCGCGAAGCCCCCCAGCGGGCTGATGGGTACTTGCGAATAGCCCACTGCCAGCCAGGGGAAACCGGTCAGCACCCAGCCGCGCAGCCATTCGCTCAGCGCCCATAACGCCGGCATCAGCAGCAGCAAACGAACGGCACGCGAGACATGCCAGCGGCCCTGCAGGAAACCGGCCACAGCGGGGAATATAGCCAGCACCGCGCAGAACACGGCTGTCGCCGCCAGCGCCAGGGCCAGCGGCATGCCGCCGAAGTCGTGCAGGCTGACATAAACCCAGCTCACCCCGGCGCCGAAAAATCCCAGGCCGAAAGTGAAGCCGTCCAGTGCGGCGCGCCGCGGCGAGGTCGAGTTTGCCCACAGGTGGAACAGGCCGGCCAGCGCGAGAAGCGGCAGAGAGAAAAAATAGAATGGCGCGAAGCCGAACACCGCTAGAACGCCGAGTGACGGGGCTATCAGGAGTTTGAGCAAACTTGATCCTTAAACGGCATGTTAACCACGGAGGACACGGAGAGCACAGAGAAAAGCAGAGTGCTGCATAAGGCCTTGAATTCCTCCGTGCCCTCCGTGCCCTCCGTGTCCTCCGTGGTTAATCGTCTTTAATCAGGGAGTTTTCGCTCTCCGGCATAAAGCGCGGCGACCTGCTCGCGTTCGCGCACCAGGTAGGTCTTGTCGCCGTCCACCATGACTTCCGCGACGCGCGGGCGGGTGTTGTAATTGGAACTCATGCTCATGCCGTAGGCGCCGGCGGACATGATGGCCAGCAGGTCGCCTTCGGCCAGCGCGAGCTGGCGGTCATGGCCGAGAAAGTCGCCGCTTTCGCACACCGGGCCGACGACTTCATAGCACTGTTGCGCGCCTGCGCCCGGCCGTACCGCCTGGATGTCGTGGAAGGCGTCGTAGAGGGCGGGGCGGGCCAGGTCGTTCATGGCGGCGTCGACGATGGCGAAATTCTTGCTCTCGCCGTGCTTGAGATACTCCACCTTGGTGAGCAGCAGGCCGGCATTGCCCACCAGGGCGCGGCCGGGTTCGATGATGACCTTGTGCGGGCGGGCCGCGAGCTTGTCCAGCAAGGCCCGGACGTATTCCGCGGCGGGAGGCGGCATTTCGTCCTGGTAGCGGATGCCGACGCCGCCACCGAGGTCGAGGTGGTGCAGTGTGATACCGTCGCGTTCGAGCCGGTCGACCAGTTCCAGGATCTTGTCCAATGCGTCGGCAAAAGGCGAAAGTTCGGTGATCTGGGAGCCGATATGGCAGTCGATGCCCTGGATGGAGATATGGGGCAACTCGCTGGCCAAGCGGTAGATGCGCGGGGCGTCGTCGTAGGCGACGCCGAACTTGTTGCCCTTGAGGCCGGTGGAAATGTAGGGGTGCGTCTTGGGGTCGACGTCGGGGTTGACGCGCAGGCTGACCGGCGCGCTTTTTCCCATGCTGCCGGCGACTTGGTTGAGGCGCAGCAGTTCGCTTTCCGACTCCACGTTGAAGCACAGGATGCCGGCTTCGAGCGCCTGGCGCATTTCATTCTCGCTCTTGCCCACGCCGGAAAACACCACTTTGCGCGGGTCGCCGCCTGCAGCCAGGACGCGCTGCAACTCGCCGCCGGAAACCAGGTCGAACCCCGCGCCCAGCCGGGCGAACAGGTTGAGAATGGCGAGGTTGGGGTTGGCCTTGACGGCGTAGCACACGAGGTGCTCGCGCCCGGCGAAGGCCGTGTCGAAGCTGCAGAAAGCCTCAGTCAGCGCGGCGCGCGAATAGACGTAGCAGGGCGTGGCGTATTCCCGGGCGATGCGGCTGAGCGGCACGGACTCGGCGTGGAGTTCGCCGCTGATATGCTGAAAGGTGTTCACTTGTGGTCCTGTTGCGAGGAGGAGGGTGGCGGCGGCAGGTAGAGCGGCCCCTTGTGGCCGCAGCCGGCGAGCAGCAGGGCGCACAGAACTAGCATCAAAGCAGGCCGCATAGTATTCTTCCCGGGTAATAAAGCGTAAAGCGCGAAATCTTAACATATTGGCTGCTGTCATGACCCCAACCGAATTTACGCAATTAGTCGACACCACGCTGTCGCAAATCGAGCAGGCCATCGAGGCCAGCGACGCAGACATCGACTTTGAAACCAGTGCCGGCATTCTCGAACTCGAATTCGCGAACGGCAGCAAAATCATCATCAACCGCCAGTCTGCCAGCCAGGAATTATGGGTGGCGGCAAAGTCGGGTGGCTATCACTATGTCTGGAAAGACGATGCCTGGCGCAACACGCGCGACGGCAGCGAACTGTTCGCCTCCCTCAGCCGCTATGTGAGCGAACAGGCCGGCCAACAGGTTGAAATGAAGAGCTAGCGCAGCATGGCCGCTTTCCCTGGTGCGAAAAATGTCCCGGTCGATTTCAAGGGCAAGACCTTCCTGGTGATCGACGACATCATCGGTGTGCGCTCCTCCTTGCGCATTACCATCACCACGCTGGGCGGGGTCAAGATAGACATGGCGGCGAATGCGGCGGATGCGATCAACAAAATCGAGCATCGGACTTATGACATCATTCTCTGCGACTATTTCCTGGGCGAAGGCAAAGACGGCCAGCAATTGCTGGAAGAGTTGAAGCGCAGGCGGATGATCAAGAACACCACCATATTCATGATGGTGACCGCCGAACGCAGCTATGAAAAAGTGGTGAGCGCCGTGGAGCTGGCGCCTGACGACTACCTGATCAAGCCGTTCAGTGGCGAGGTATTGCGCCTGCGGCTCGAGCGCCTGGCGAACAAAAAAACGTTTCTGGCGCCGATATTCGATCTGATGGAGCGCCAGGAATTTCGCAAGGCGGTGCAGGTGTGCGATCAGCGCCTCCAGGCGGCGGGGCCTTATTTGCTGGACTTGTTGCGTCTCAAGGGTGAGTTGCTGCTGCTGGTTTCGGATTTTGCCGGGGCGCGCCAGGTCTATGAACACATCCTGACGATGCGGGAAATCCCGTGGGCGCGCATGGGATTGGCCAAGGCGCAGTTTTTCGCGGAGAACTTCCAGGCTGCGGCCGAAGGCTTCCAGCAGATCGTCGCGGACCATCCCAACTATATGTCCGCCTACGACTGGCTGGCCAAGACGCACTCCGCCCTGGGCGATGAGGCTGCCGCCCAGCGGGTGCTGATGGACGCGGTGGCCAAATCGCCGCGCATTCTGCAGCGCCAGAAGAACCTTGGTGAAGCCGCCTATCACAACGAGGACCTGGATACAGCGCAGGGGGCGTTCGAGTCTGTGCTGGAGTTCGGCAAGTTTTCCTCTTTCGCGGAGCCAGAAGATTACGCCAACCTGAGCCGGGTATTCCTCGACAAGGGCGAATATACCCAGGCCTTGTCAGTGATGGGCAATGCGCGCAAAGCGTTCGAGAACTCCGCCGAGGTGATGCTGCATGCGGCGGTAATGGACAGCATGATCCATGACAAGGCCGGCGATAAGGCGGCGGCGCAGCAGTCCTTCAACGAAGCGCGGGAACTGTTCGAAGCTGCAGCCAAGAAGCCCGAATCGGTGGCGCTGGACATGGTGCGCGCCTGTTATCAGCAAGGCGACCAGGCGATGGGCGAGGAAATTGCCCAGAATCTGGTGAAGAATAATCATGAAAATGCGGCGCTACTCAAGCGTGCCGAACAGATGTTCGAGCGCATGGGGCTGCACGATCAGGGCAAGGAGCTGATCCACAACTCTTCGCGCGAAGTGATCGCCCTCAACAACCGCGCCGTCAAGCTGGCGCAGGCAGGCGATCTGAAGGGATCGGTGGAGCTTTTGATGCAGGCCGCGAAGCAGCTCGGGAACAACAACGTGGTGGTGCTCAATGCCGCTCATGCCATCCTGACCTATATTGGTCAAAGCGGTTGGGACGAGGAATTGGCGCTCGTGGCGCGCGGATATCTGGATGCAATCAGGCAGCGTGATCCTGAACACAAGAAATATCTCATGCTTGCCACGCTTTACAAGGATCTCTCCGCCAAATTCGGGGTTAAAGAATGAACGAGCCGAACGATCAGGACGCAGGCGGTGATATCGATTTTGCTACCGTTTTTGCTGCCAATATTCATGAAATCAAAAATTTGCTTTTTTTGCACTTCAACGCCATTGAAAACGCGAGCAATGAACCCTGGGTGCTGGACAACCCCGAGGCGCAAAAATCGCTGAGCCGGATAAAATACGGCAGTTCGCGGATCAACCAGCGCCTTGCGCACGTGCTGGCCCTTTATCGTATTGCTCAAGGTCGTTATGAACTCGATATCGACTACCACGATGCCTGCGAGGTTTTGCGGGAGATCGCCGTAGAAACACACTCCCTGATGGAAGATCGCGGTATCGACATCAGCATCGGGAGTTGTGAAGGTTTATATGGTTTCTTCGATCGCGAGATGGTGCGCGGCATTCTGGTGAATGCGGTCCATAACTCGTTGCATTACGCCAAGGGCAAGGTCCTGCTGAGCGCCGAGCAGGAGGATGGGTTTTTGCGCTTCCGGGTGGAGGACGACAGTCAGGGGTATCCCAGCGAGGTCCTGGAACATGGCGGGCGCCGCGCCAAACTGGACCTGTGTGGCGGGGGTACCGGGCTGGGGCTGTATTTCTCCGCGACTGTCGCCGCCTTGCATCGCAACCAGGGGAAAAGCGGATTCATCCAGTTAAGCAACGAAGGCGCCCTGCATGGCGCGGTGTTTTCTCTCTACCTGCCTTGATCGGGGGCTCCTCCCCCACCCCCGCCTTTCCCCGCACTGCCTTCCCCCACCCCTGCCCTCCCCCGCTAGCGGGAGAGGGAGGGGGACGCGGGCTCGCTGCGCGAGGATTGTTTATAGCAGTGTGAAGAACTTGAGGAAAGGTCCGGCCAGTCGTGGTGTGCGGATCATCTTGCGGTAGTCGCCGGCGCGGAATTCAAGTTGCCGGGTCGCAACCGCGACGCCCAGTCCAGCAATGCCCATGCCTTCTTTTTTCCATTTGGCCCAGTTTTCCGCGCTGGCGCGCAAATCCCAGTCCGGTGTCGGGCTGCTTGCCCCGATGTATGTACCTGCTTTCGCCACCTTGCCGTTTTTTACTTCCAGCAGTACCGCCGGATTGGTCTCGTCGCTGAAGCCGAAGGCAATGACCGAATTGAAATTTGCCGCGCTCAGCGGCGCCACCATGTCCATATTGGTATTCCACTGCATGGCGAAACGTTCGGCCCACTGGCGCGAAAATAGCCCTTCCACTTATTCTCCCAGAGCCTGTCTTGCCTTATATATGGCTTTCCTGACCTGTTCGGGCGCGGTGCCGCCAATGTGATTGCGGCTGTTGAGCGAACCTTCCAGCGTCAGAACGGCAAAAATATCGGCTTCGATCAGGGGTGAAAACTGGCGTAACTCTTCCAGCGGCAGCTCGCTCAGATCGCATTTCCTGCTTTCCGCATGTCGCACCGCCCGCGCCACTGCCTCGTGCGCGTCGCGGAAGGGTAGTCCCTTCTTCACCAGGTAGTCGGCCAGGTCGGTGGCTGTGGCATAGCCCTGGAAGGCGGCCTGACGCATGGCCTCCTTGTTCACGGTGATGCCGCCGATCATGTCGGCGTAGATGCGCAGCGTGGCGTTGAGGGTGTCCACCGTGTCGAACAGCGGCTCCTTGTCTTCCTGGTTGTCCTTGTTGTAGGCCAGCGGCTGGGATTTCATCAGGGTCAGCAGCGCCACCAGGTGGCCGTTGACGCGCCCGGTCTTGCCGCGCACCAGTTCCGGCACATCGGGATTCTTCTTCTGCGGCATGATGGACGAGCCGGTGCAGAAGCGGTCGGCGATGTCGATGAAGCCGAAGCGCGGGCTCATCCACAGGATCAATTCTTCGGACAGGCGCGAGAGGTGTGTCATCACCAGCGCGGCGCAGGCGGTGAACTCGATGGCGAAGTCGCGATCGGAGACGGCGTCCAGGGAGTTCTCGCACACCCCGTCGAAGTCCAGTTCGCGCGCCACCATCTCCCGGTCGATCGGGTAGCTGGTTCCGGCCAGGGCGGCGGCGCCAAGCGGCAGGCGGTTCACGCGCTTGCGGCAGTCCTGCAGGCGATCCCCGTCGCGCTTGAGCATTTCGTAGTAAGCCATGAGATGATGGCCGAAGGCGACCGGCTGGGCTACCTGCAGGTGAGTGAAGCCGGGCATCACCGTGTCGGCATGCTGTTCGGCCAGATCGAGCAGGGCGCGTTGCAGGTTTTTGACCAGTGCGACCAGCACGTCGATCTCGGCGCGCAGCCACAGGCGTACGTCGGTCGCCACCTGGTCGTTGCGCGAACGCGCGGTGTGCAGGCGCTTGCCGGCATCGCCCACCAGGCTGGTGAGGCGTTTCTCGATGTTGAGGTGTACGTCTTCCGCATCGAGCGACCAGACGAACTGGCCGCCGCGCACTTCCGCCAGGATTTGCGCCATGCCGCGATGGATGGAGGAGATGTCGTCCGCGTTATGGATGCCCACGGCATTAAGCATGAGGGCGTGGGCGAGTGAGCCCTGAATGTCGCATTCGGCCAGGCGGCGG
>JBDKRR010000026.1:0-10259 GCA_039683315.1 Sulfuricella sp. | reverse complement strand
CAGTTGATCAAGCGCGATGTCCTCTTGCGTTATCGGGGCGCCATGTTTGGCGTGTTGTGGATTTTTCTCAGCCCTCTATTGATGCTGGGCATATTTGCCTTCGTGTTTGGCCACATTTTTCAGGCGCGTTGGCCTCAGCAACAAGAGGGGTTGCCATTCTGGTTGATCCTGTATAGCGGGCTGATCGTCTTCAACATCTTTGCAGAAGCCGTTTCCCGTTCACCCTCGGCGGTACGTAGCTATCCTAGTTTTGTAAAAAAAATCATCTTCCCTGTGGATATTTTGCCACTCGTTCCCCTTGGCGCAGGGCTGGTGCATGGCGCATTTAATTTCCTGATTCTGTTGATAGCGCTCGCTTGGACGGGCAATCTGCACGGAGAGATATTGCTTTTTCCGTTTCTTCTTATTCCCGTCCTGCTGCTCGCTTTGGGTTTTTCCTGGTTTCTCGCTGCATGGGGAGTGTTCATCAAGGATATGACGCAGATCGTGCCTTTGTTCGTTCAGATGCTGATGTTTTTGTCGCCTGTGTTTTACCCGGTGAGTGCTGTGCCGGAAGTATTACGCCCACTCTATATGCATAACCCGCTAGGCGCGGTGATAGAGGCTGGACGGGCGGCCGCATTAGGGGCGCAGATTCCCTGGGGGCTCTGGGCCACAGCGCTGGCCATCGGCTTGGCGGCGGCAGTTTTTGGATATGCCTTTTTTCAGCACAGTCGGGAGGAATTTGCTGATGCACTGTAACGAAGTTGCAATATCCGTTCGCAACTTGAACAAGACCTACAGGGTATTCGGGCATCCGGGGCAGCGGTTGAAGCAAGCTCTGACATTTGGTATTAAGCAATATCACAAGGAATTCATTGCGCTGGAGGATATTTCGTTCGACATCAAGAAAGGCGAAACGGTCGGCATCATCGGTCGTAACGGTTCGGGTAAAAGCACTTTGCTGCAGCTCATTTGTGGCATTCTCAGGCCCACTGTGGGGTCGGTGAAGGTTAATGGGCGCATTTCGGCACTACTCGAGTTGGGGGCGGGATTCAACCCAGAGTTCACTGGGCGCGAAAATGTCTATTTTCAAGGGACTATCTTGGGTCTGAGCAAAGAGGAAATGGATTCTCGTTTTGCCGACATCGCCGCCTTTGCAGATATTGGCGAATTTCTCGATCAGCCTGTAAGAACCTATTCCAGCGGTATGTTTGTGCGCTTGGCGTTTGCAACAGCTATTCACGTGGACCCTGACATTCTGGTCGTGGACGAGGCGCTCGCAGTTGGTGATATGGCATTTCAGAGAAAATGCTTTGAGCGACTTGGACAACTGCTGTCAGACAGGCAACGCGTAGTGCTGTTGGTAAGTCATGATCTTCGGCAAGTAGAAAGATTTTGTTCGCGGGTGATTTTCTTGCAGAGTGGAAAAATTATGGCTGACGGGCCAGCACACGATGTCTGCCAGTTGTATTGTGAAAAGGCAAATGAGGAGATAAAACTCGAAAGCTCGTCTACCGCGAGTTGGTCTCGAGCAAAGATTGACAGCTCTGGCGAGGTTGAGTTGCTCAATATTAATATTATGGATTCAAATGGACAGGGCATTCAGGAGATACGTCCCGGTGATCCGTTGCGAGTCGGAATTCGGTTCAGGCTGTTTGTGTCGTTGACTCAGCCAGAGCTTATTGTAGGAACCCAAGCCGTAGATATGCAATTCCTGAGTTCGTCGACGACAGCCGGACTAGGTGTTCCGATTCGACTGGAGTCGGGTGAGCACTTTGTAGAATACCTGCTGGATCAGTTTCCTCTAGCGCCTGGACGATATTTCATCCGTTTTGTGATACGGGACAAGACTTTCAGGATTGTGTTTGCAGGTGAGGGGTTATGCCCTTTTCTTGTAATAGCGGATTCTCGTGAATTTGACAGACCTCCGCGGTTGCTCGATCTAAATGCAGCATGGTTGTTGTCTGATGTGCGCTACCCAGGCGAACAATTGGCAGGTTCTCCAATCAAATGAAAAATAAATGCGTCATCGTGCTTGGGATGCACCGTAGTGGCACTTCCGCTTTGACGGGGTGCTTAGGGGTCTTGGGCGTGGAACTTGGTTCCGATCTGATTCCAGCACACCCTGAACTCAATGCCAAGGGGCATTGGGAACACCGTGAAGTAGTCGAGCTAAATGAACGGATCCTTGGGTCTGTCGATCGAACGTGGCACGACGAACGCCTTCTTCCAGATGACTGGGGTAAAACTCCCTCACTAGTTAATATCATTGGTGAAATAAGAATCCTGCTACGGCGAGAATTTTCTCATGCCTCCATGTGGGGTTTAAAAGACCCTCGACTGTGCCGACTATTACCGTTATGGCTTGAGGCGATCGCCGAGAATAGTGCCGAACCTCTTTTTGTTTTTGCTCTTCGCCATCCTGAGGAGGTGGCTCAATCCCTAGCTCGAAGGGATGGCATCCCAAAGGAGCGAGCATATCTCCTATGGCTTGATCACATGCTCGAGGCTGAACGTGCTTCTCGTGATTATCCGCGTGTTGTCGTCAGCTATGAGAAGCTGCTCGCCGATTGGCGCAGAGCACTTTCGCCTCTGGTTTCCAGCCTTGGGCTTGAGCTTTCCCTTGGCGAGCCGGAAATTGGGGCGCGCATTGATGCATTTCTCTCTCCGGGTTTGCGGCATTTTTCCAGCGGTTCCCGGATGGGACCGTCAACCCTTTGCCAGACTCTTGCCGAAGAGGCCTACCATGCCTTTACCGACGAGGCGGCGGGACTCTCTCCCGTGATTTTCGATAAACTTTACAGCCGGATGGAAGGGGTGTCCAAACTTGTCGCTCCGTGGGCAGCGCAGATACAGGAACTTATGGCTGCTAAAAAAACACTTGAAAACAAGTTGTTAGACAGAGATGCCCTGGCCGCCGAAGTGGTGCGGGTGAAGGCTACTCTGTCATGGCAAATTACAAAGCCGCTACGTGCTATCTGGAATGCACTGTCCTGGCCTTGGCATCGTCGCGGTTCACCTCGGTCAAGAGCGGGCGTCCCTCCGTCCAGTGCCGCTTGAACCTGTCTGTGCGCCCGGTACTTCTGTCCGGAAATATTCGCGTGTTGGATTTCTTAATTGTCAAGGAATAGATACTTGTCGTGTTGGTTGAATACTTTTTTAAGATATCCGCGCTGCGGTGGCGCGACAAGATCGTGCAACGGCTTTTCTTCAACAGCACAGATATGGTACTGGGTGGGTTAGTCTTTTGCCTTCAGTGATGGCTTCACCGATTTTACGGCGTTACTTCAGGCAGCTCTGCCGATGGCCGCTCTTGCGTTTTTTTTGTAATGTAATCAATCGGGCAGGAGGCGAAATACGCCGCCATGGCATGGCAGGATTCATTGCGCGGATGCCCTATTACATCCGGCATTATCGGACCTACCTGATCCTCCTCACCACCCCCCCGCCGGCAGGCGAAGGGCATTTATTCGATTCGCAGCCCACGCTCCCCCGTGATGGTCGAATGCATCCGGAGCTGGTCGGTGTGGACGAACCAATCGATGCTAGCGTATCGATCATCATCCCAACGCTGAATGCAGGTTTCGAATTCACTTGGCTAATGCGCAAGCTGCGTGCCCAGCGCGGATTGCGTCAACTCGAAGTCGTAATCGTCGACTCAGGCTCGAATGACGATACCGTGGCGTACGCTCGTGAAGCCGGCTGTACGATAGTCGAGATACTCCCAGAAGCTTTCTCACATAGCTTCGCCCGTAACTCCGGCGCCGAAGTCGCGCAAGGCGATTATTTGTTGTTCATGGTGCAGGATGCCTACCCGATTGGGGACTATTGGGTTTACGGCATGCTGCGGTATTTGCTTGACCATGCTGAGGCCAATATGGCCGCGGTATCCTGTGCGGAATATAGCCGCAGTGACAGCGACATGATGTATGACTGGATGATCAACACTCATTACAGCTTTCTCGGTTGTCTCGAGCGTGATCGCATCGGCGAGTTCAAGGGCAACAATCACACATTGCTACGTTCATACGGCCAGCTAAGCGACGTTGCCTGTTTGATACCGAAAGAAGTATTCGGCAGGTATCGCTACCGTGGTGACTACGCAGAGGACCTCGATCTCGGCATCCGGCTTATCAAAGATGGGCATAGGGTTGCGATGTTGGCTTCCGTTAAGGTGGTGCACTCCCACAACCGGGCGGCGTACTATTACCTGAAACGATCCTTTGTGGACACGGTTTATCTTGTCGGCTTGTTCGATGATTACGCCTACCCGCATGTCGAATCCGTTCCAGGGCTCATCGCCGGCATTGTCTCGACTGCTGCTTATTTATCAGACTGGCTGCAGAGCCTTGACGAATCAGACTGCAGTAAGCATATGGGCGATGAACTCAGTGATTGGATAAGGGATTGGCGGCGTCGCTTCGTTGAAGTACGCAGCAGTTCACCCTCGCGATTGGGGGAGGCAAGACTTGATGCATACATTGACAGCTTATCCGCGCGTTATCTTGTCGCCGGCTGGCAAAGAGATGGCGCGGCGCGGCGTGAGGCACGATCTTTCCTCGACGCCTTCCTTGCCAGACTTGAGCACTTCAATGCTTTTGCCGGTAGCGTTTATCGGGGACAGGATGAGCTACTTAGGCGAGGACTGCGCGATGCAGTATTTAAGAATTTTGCAGCTACAGTCGGATCGACATTGGGTTATATGTACATGGATCTGACTCAAACAACTGGCGCTAGCCGCGAAATGGCCGAGACGATCAAGAACGAGTTGAAGGTCGGTATCTAATGAAGCTCCTGTTGGTAATTCATCAGTTTTACCCCGAATTTTCCGGGGGAACAGAGCGCGTTACTTTGAACCTTGCACGAGCAGCGCAGCGCGCCGGGCACCATGTGCATGTGCTGGCAGCCACTGTCGATTCAAATGCCTGCGGCGGATCGCTATGCGCTGAACTTGAAGGAGCGTTCGATGCCGTTTTTCAAGGCGTGCCGGTTACCTTTGTACCCCGCAGTCAGTTACCTAGTGCCGCGGATTACAGTTTTGAAACCGACCCTGGGTTGGTGGAGCGCCTTGTTGCCTGGTTAAAATTCGAGAGATTTGATCTCGTCCACGTTATGCACCCAATGCGAATGGGCTCCATATTGCTGGCTGCCCAGCGCTGCGGGGTGCCTTACTTGCTGACTCTGACAGACTTTTTCTCTGTGTGTTTTTTGATCAATCTCATCAATATGAGTAATCAAATTTGTCCGGGTTCAGGGCGCGGGGCGCGCTGTGCGGATGATTGCCTGGTGGCACCATGGACGAATGAAAGCTTCGCGAGGCGTTATCAACAGGCGCAAGGTGTGCTTGCCTCGGCCGGCGCACGCATTTGTCCGTCCGAATACGTCGCCAAACGCTACCGCGAAGAGTTCCCAGGCCAGGAATTCAAGGTGATTCCCCATGGGATCGACCTGCTCGCATTGCAGTCAGAAGATGTTCCGGTCAAACACAAGGTGGTTGGCGGTGGGCTGACATTCGGCTTCGTCGGCTCAATCGTGCCGCAGAAAGGGCTTGATATATTGCTGAGAGCCTTTTCGCTTGTCCCGGATGCCTCATTGCGGCTGCTTGTAGTCGGTGGCATGCATGGCGATGCCTACCATACAGATGTCGTGCGGCGTTTGGCGCAGGCCGACAAGCGAGTCGAACTGCTAGGCCGACTGCCGCCGGGCCAGGCTTTCGGCGTGATCCGGGAGCTCGATGTGCTGTGCCTTCCTTCGACTGTCCCTGAAACTTTTTCACTAGTCTTGCACGAGGCCGCAGCAGTTGGCGTGCCAGCCTTGGTGAGCGCGCTTGGAGCACCCAGCGTGCATATTTCCAAGCATGGGGGGGGGCAGAGTCTGCCTCCGAATGATGTCCAAGCTTGGGCTGCTGCTATCACCAACCTGGTGGAGAATCCACAAGTCCTGGAGGACTGGCGACGTGAGTTAAAATTGCCGCTCCGTGTGGAGGAAGAGGCTTTCTTCTATGAGTCGCTTTACAGGCAGCTGTGCCACAGCCATTCGGAGCAGGCATGAGCGGGGAGCGTATATCGGTCGCCCTTTGCACTCATAACGGTGGTTCCTTCCTTAAGGAATTGCTCGATAGCTTGGATGCTCAAACCGTGCGGCCAGCCGAGTTGATTGTATGTGATGACGTATCCATCGATGAGACGCTGGATATTCTGAAAGACTTCGAACGTCACGCATCCTACCCCGTCAAAATATACTGCAACCCCGTCCGATTGGGAGTGGTGCGGAATTTCGACCAAGCTATCAGACGTTGTTCTGGCCAGATCATTGCCTTATCGGATCAGGATGACATCTGGTATCCCGAGAAACTGGCTCGGCTAGTACCAAAGCTTGCTGAACCAGGGTGTTATGCAACATTCTGCAATGCAGATGTGGTCGATGAAGCTCTGCGCCCAATGGGTTATACAATCTGGCAGCGGGTTTGTTTTACGCCTGTTGAACAGCGTGCCATCGCGGCCGGTCATGCAATCGACGTGCTCCTGAAGCATGATGTCGTTACTGGGGCAACACTCGCTTTCCGTGCGGAGCTCGTGCCGTTTCTCAAGGACATGCCTGAACATTGGCCTCACGACGCGTGGATCGCTGTTGTCGCCGCTGTTTGTGGCGGCCTGACTCTTGTGGACGAACCACTCCTTGCATACCGACAGCACTATGGAAATGTAGTGGGGGGGAGGAAAAAGGCTTGGACGCGGGAGGCGGTGGCCGCGCTGAACATGGATCGGGCCAACTATTACCGGAAGGAGTTGGAGCGTTGGGGCGTGTTGATGGCGCGTTTGTATGATATGCCAGCCAAACAGTCAGTCTCGAATTCGTTGGCGGCAAAGCTGGCCCACTTGAGCCGGCGTGCAAGTCTTCCTCCGATACGTTTGCAGCGCATAGCCGGTGTGGCGCGGGAGTTGTTCTTAGGTAATTACAGTCGGTATGCACGCAATTGGGGTAGCGTTGCCATTGACCTGTTGGTCAGGTAACGGTGGGCAGCCCATGCCGAAGTAACATTTTGAACTTATAGGGAACGAAGACAAAAACAGAGAAAAACGCACCGCCAGGTTTGCGACTTGCCTGAACGGCCATCCTCTCGCGTAAAAGTTTCGCGCGCCACTGCCAGAGCGCCGCTAAACATGGGCCGTAAATGTTTGTCCAGAATCGGTTGTCTTTTTTTATCAGCGAAAGGACAAGTCCTTCGAATGCCAGCAGAAACAAGTGCAGTGGGAACACAATAAATATTGCTGGAAACGGATAACAGATCGCCAAGGAAAAGGATTTGTTGCGTTCGCTAAGGTGGCGGCGGCGGAAGGTAGTGATGAGCTTGTCTTCTATCGTTTTGCCGCCCCCGAAGCTTGCCCCGACACGGTGTCGGTATCCGGAGATACCGAGAGCACGAACGGAATAACCCGCAAGCCTTGCCCTGCAGCAAAGGTGCAGGTCTTCAGCGATGGACCCAAACCATTCTGGAAATCCGCCCAACTCCTGCCAAAGTGCACTGTGGGTCCACAGGCAAGCGCCAGCGACCATCCCGACTTCATTGCGAGATGGGTCAAGGTTCGGCACTGAATTTAAGAAAGGGTCAAGCAAGCTGCCGATATCCAGTAGATCGCCTGTTACAGCATCATATTGGGGTAGACCGAGGATGGCTGGTTTTCCTATTCTTTCTGTTTCTCGTTCCAGTGTGGACAAGGCATCAGGGAATAGCGCGGCATCATTGTTAAGCAGCAGGATATATTTCCCTCGGGCGCGGGCAGCCATGCGATTGTTGCTGACACAAAATCCTACGTTTTCTTTGCTTGGAATGAGGATGGCGCTGGGATATCGTTCCCGTACAATTTCCGCTGATCCGTCGGTGGAGGCGTCATCATGAACGATGACCTCGAGGGAGAAGTTGCAGTCCTGGGCAAACACCGAATTCAGGCAGTCCTCAATCACCTCCGCTCCGTTGTAGTTGGCGATACAGATGGAAACCAGCGGTTCCCGGCTCAATTGCGAAATTGTGGATTTATCCACCCTAACCTCTACCCCAATCTTGGTTTGTTTTCAGTTCGTTTTCTCCAACGCGAATCTGTTATCTTTGCGCTCATGGTGAAAGTATGAGCTTCTTCAGCCTTGTGCTTTACTAGTCGTCTTAGTGGCTCAATGCACTTCGCCGATGAAATTTGCCTACGCAAAATACTCTACTGAGTTGATCGACCATGTTAAATGCACCATCCAGAGTGATGAAATACACGCTTATTTGCCTGCTCGTCATTGTGGCGGTGATCTTTCAATGGACATTAACACCGAAAGGTGCAGCGACCTCGCCAGACTCACTGTATTACCTGAATGTAGCACAACATGTTTCACAAGGATTGGGCGTCGTCGAAACTAATTTTGACTTGGATGCAGCCACTCCCTATAAGCCGATGACATCCTGGCCACCTCTATACCCTATTGTATTGTCTAGCGTTATGGGAATTAACGCCGAACCGGAAATGGCCGCAAAATATCTTGGGATATTGCTCTTTGTTTTGTCGGTGTTGATTTTTGCTGTGCTGGCGACCCAAATTGTTGGGGTGTTTGGTGGCATTTTGGCAAGCCTGTTTCTTGTGTTGCAGGTTCCATTCTTTGCTGTGTATACATATGCCTGGAGCGAATCGCTGTTTTTGCCGTTGGTGCTGCTGGCTTATGCATTGGCTACTCACGGTTATTTGGCTCCGCAGAGCGACGTAAAGGCCGGTAGGGTGCAGGTGTCTGCTGTTTTAGCCGTGCTGGCGCTTATCGCTGCTTGCTATACGCGGTATATCGGTCTTGTTTTTGCGCCCCCATTGCTGTGGACAATCTATTTGGGCATGGAAAAAGGCAAGAGGGGGAGGTACGTGGTCGGCATGTCTCTTCTCATACTACTTTCCATGTCGCCTCTTTTTATCAGGAATTATCTTCTCACTGGTTCCATTTCCGGAGTACAACGCGCGCTCTCGGAGCAGTCTTTCTGGATGAACTTGCAAGTCTTAGGGAAAGTGTTTGGCTTGCACCTTCTTCACTTTGATGTGTTGCAGTTTGTCGCGCTTATTGGAGGAGGGATAATTGCTATTATTTTTGTTTTTAGAAGAAGGAAAGCTGCGCAGCAATCTCCTGTCGCATCCGGGCCTGAAATAGGCGCGATCTCTCTGCCCCTGGTCTGGTTGGTTTCATATTTGGGCTCTCTGGTTTTTCTGAGTACGTGGAAAGCGTTTGATCCGATTGACACACGCTTGGTGAGTGTTGGTTTTCCCTTCCTGCTCTTGTTTGGACTTGGAATAATGAAGCTTCTTGGCAGAAGTGAAAAATATAAGATGGTACTTCTGCCTATAGCAATATGGGTTGTCTTCCAGGCTGGATATGGCCTGACGGTGTATAAAGAAACGCTACGTTCCTGGCTTGAAAATGGAGAGCCCATGTTTCTGGCGTCTGAAGGGGTGCATTACAACAGTTTTACAGCGAATCCCGGATTTCAGGCGTTTCACGATTTTTTCGAATTGCTGAAAAAACGTTATTCAAGTCCGACCATATATTTTGATGGCAAGCCTATGTTGTTACATCATTTGACCGGGGCAAATGTGAAGAAAATTCCCGGAAATGTGAATGTGGAAATGCTTGCCAAAATGGGCAAAGATGCGAACGGGCAGGGGGTGTTGCTGCTCAGTACGAATGATATGCGTATGGCTGTAGGGGCGATCCGGAAGGAACATGTGAACGGAATTGTTGAGCTGCCCGAGTTCCGGGATTTCGGGGTGCAAGTTTTCGCGCTCGAGTAATTGGGAATCTGAATAGCGAAACTATTTACTGAATTTCGTGTTTGAACCCAAGAAATCTTTATAGGTTTGATTTGTTAAAAATAACGGCAGGAATGTGTCTGATTACCCACATAATGAATCCCCATTTCCCAGGGGCGTAGGCAACAGCCTGACCGCGCTCTACCGCACCCACAATTTTTTTTGCAACATCCTCGACCGGTGCCAGTTTCGCGCCCCGATTTTTCAGGTGGGCCGTCATCGGAGTATCCGTTGGCCCCGGTTTGATCAGCACAATCTTGACGTCAGTGCCTGCAAAACGGTGCTGCAGGCCTTGCGCGTAGCGCGTAACCATTCCTTTCGCCGCTCCATACACGTAGTTTGACTTTCGGCCCCGGTCGCCGGCCACGGAGCCAATCAGCGCCAGCGCGCCATGACCTGCTTTGGCCATGTGCTTGGCAAAGGCTTCGGCGTAAAGCACAGGCGAAATTC
>JBDKRR010000025.1:0-1647 GCA_039683315.1 Sulfuricella sp. | reverse complement strand
CCGGCGCGAACTACGACCTGTCGCAAGTGTTCCTGCCCGCCACCATCGACGCTTCGGCCTCGAACGGCACGTATGCGGACGCCTTCTGGTCGGCTGCGAACTGCGTCGCCTACCACGGCGGCACTTGGGACAACGGCGCGAACGGCGGGCTCTTCTGCCTGGACGTCAGCGGCCCCGCGTCGCGCGTCTACGCGGTTATCGGCGGTCGCCTCGCAAAGGTGTAATGGGTCATGTGACCTGTGTCATGTGGCAGTTGGGCGAGCGCGCCAAGCGCGCCGCCCCATGAAGAAAGGAGCAGTAAATGCAAATTCAAAACGGTAATCTGGTGGTGGAAGTCGAAGGCTCCACCATGACCGTGCCGCTGCCCGAGGTGGCAACCGCTGCCAAGGTCAAGGCATATCTCGTCCCCGAGGCATACCGCCCTGGTCGCCTGTTCATTTCGGTCACGCTTCCCGGCCAGCCGGAAGACGTGCCGGCGTGCAGTCAGGATCTGGTCGAACTGCTGGGCGAGGACACTCTCGAAGCCAGCGACGCGGCCATCCTCAACGCGGCGAAGGCGGCCAAGCTGACCGAAATCAACGTGGAGTGCCAGAAGGCGGTGTCCGCGCTGGCGAAGGACTACCCGGATAGCGAAGTGCAGTCCTGGCCCCAGCAGGTCAAGGAAGCCACGGCGCTGGCCGCTGACGCCGGCGCCGATGCACCGCTGCTGACTGCCATCGCCACGGCGCGCGGCCTGCCGGTCGCGGAGCTCGCCTCGCGCGTGCTCGACAAGATGAACGCCTACGCGGCGGCATCCGGCGTGCTCATCGGGCAACGCCAGGCCGCCGAAGACCTCATCACCGTCGCTGAAGACCTGGAAGCCCTGTCCGCCATTTCCTGGTAACGGAGCGGGGTGCCAGGTGAAGCAATACTGCGCACGCCTCGCCCTGCTGCTGGGCTCCATGCTGATGACGCTGGCGGGCAACCTGCTGGCGCTGGCGTCGGCCATCGCGGGAAGTGATCGCGCTTTCCGTGTTGCCGTCTCCAACGACCAGACCTTGAACGCCGCGCTTGCCGGCAGCGAGGATGAAACCATCAGCAGCCGGGCCGGGAAGGCCGCTCGCTCTGGAAAGCGGTGGGGGTGCATCCTGTGCAAACTGCTCGACGCCTTCGACGCCCAGCACTGCCAGAAAAACATCGAAGAGGATGAAGGGGAAAGGCTGACTTGAAAAACGACGCATACCTGAAGCTCATCACCAAGTTGGAAGAGCTCGATGCCTACACGCATACCGTGCTGCATCAGTTCCCGAAGCTGGAAAGGCACTTGCTTTGCGCGGAAATGCGGGCGGCCATGAATAAGGTATGCCGCCTGGCCGTCGTGGCGTGGAAGCGCCGACAGAAGGCTTCGTCGCTTTTCGACTTGGACGTGGAAATCGAGGTGTTCCGGCACTTCATCCGCAAGGCCCATCGCCTCGAATACATCAACACGCATCGCCTGGAAGTCTGGATGAAACACACGAACGAAATTGGCCGCATGGTCGGCGCGTGGATCAAGCACGAAGGAGCCGCCATGTCGTAGAGCACCACCCCGGTTTTTGAACGGGCAAGGGCTTATAACGGCGGCAATTGGGACAACGGCGCGAACGACGGGCTCTTCTGCCTGAACGT
>JBDKRR010000024.1:0-2855 GCA_039683315.1 Sulfuricella sp. | reverse complement strand
CATGATGTATCTGGCGCTGTCCTACGATCATCGCCTCGTCGACGGCCGCGAGGCGGTGCTGTTCCTGGTGGCGATCAAGGAAGCGCTGGAAGATCCCGCGCGCCTGCTGCTGGGGGTTTGAGCGCGGCAGTGAGCACCGAAATACTCGCCTGCCTGGAAAGTCGGGTGGATGAGCGCGGGATGGTTCTCGATCCGGCGCAGCGCGCCACCATAGAGCAGTTGCGGCGGCTTAACGGCGACTTGTTCCGGCCGCACGGGTTCCTCGGCAGCGGCCTGCTGCGCCGTTTCTCCAGGCCCCGTCCAGTGCGGGGGCTATACCTGTGGGGCGCGGTGGGGCGCGGCAAGAGTTTCGTGATGGATATGTTCTTTTCCTGCGTGCCGCTCAAACACAAGCGACGCATGCATTTTCATCACTTCATGCAGGAAGTTCAAGCCCGTCTCGCCGCGATGAAGGGCCAGTCAGACCCGCTGTCCCGGCTGGCGCGGGAGTTTTCCCAGCAAGTGCGCCTGTTGTGCCTCGACGAGTTCCACATCAACGACATCACCGATGCCATGCTGATGCGCGGCCTGCTCCAGGGCTTGCTCGATCGCGGTGTGGCGCTTGTGGTCACCAGCAACGCCGAGCCGGATGCGCTGTACCGCAACGGCCTGCAACGCGGGCAATTCCTGCCGACCATCGCGCTGATCAAGGAACGCATGGAAGTGGTGCGGCTCGATGGCGGAGCGGATTATCGCCTCGGTGCGCTGGAACAGGCCGGCGCTTATCACACGCCGCTGGACGAGCGGGCGGATCAGGCGCTGGAGGGTATATTCCTGGAACAGGTCGGCAGCGGTGGGGAGACAGACGCCAGGCTGGAGATCGCCGGGCGGATGATCAAGGCGCGGCGACAGGGTGGGGGGGTGGCCTGGTTCGAGTTCGACGAGTTATGCGGCGGGCCGCGCAGCAAAGCCGATTATATCGAGCTGGCGGGGTGTTTTCATACGTTGCTGCTGTCAGGCGTGCCCCAGTTTGATACCCAATCGCTGGCGCAGGCGAGGCGCTTCCTGTGGCTGGTGGACGAGTTTTACGATCGCCGGGTCAGACTGATACTTTCCGCCGCCGTGCCGCTGGCGCAGCTCGGTCCGCCCGGCCTGTTCGACGGCGAATTCGAGCGTGCGCTAAGCCGGCTTAGCGAGATGCAGTCGCATGCCTATCTGGCGGCCCATAAGCCCGGCTGAACGGCGCGAAAGCTTTCCAGGTCGGTATTCATGAGCTGAGCGATGGCTTGCGGTTTCTGGAACGGCAGGGCATGGTCGGCGCCGGGGATCAGGTGGCAGGTCCAGTCGGTGCGTCCGCGGGCAATGGCCTGGCAAAAATCGAATATCTCCCCGCTGGAGCGTTCGCCGACGAAGCTGCTGACGTGTGCCTGGGCGGCGATCAGCTGCGCCCGATCGAGCTGTCGTGCTGCGCGGATCACCGCTTCGAGAATTGCGGCCAGTCCCTTGGGGCGATGCGCCAGCCGCGTACGGACGATTTCCTCGTTACGCGAGTTGCGGCTGCGCTGGGGCGAAACGGCGTCGAGGAAGATTCCCAGCCCGAATTCCAGTTCCTCGTCGACGCGCAGTCTTTGAGCGGCCTCAAGCAGGATTTCGCGCCGGCTGTGCGATTCCTCTTGGGTGCCGCCATTCAGCAGGCCGGGTTCGAACAGGTAGGTCTTCTCCACGGCAACGGGGCGCGCCGCCTTGAGCTGCATGGCGACCAACCCGCCATATGAATAGCCGGCGAGGTCGAATTTGTCCCACTGCAGGGAGTCGAGCAGGGCAGACAGATCGGCCACCACTTCGACGGTTTCGAAAGGGTGTTCCACGCGGTCGGGGAAGTGGGTCTTGCCGGTGCCGCGCAGGTCGGGCACCAGGATTTCAGACCAGTGGAGCAGGTGGCCGACTATGGCCTCCCAGGTGAGCTGGCCATCCACACCGGCGCCGTGGAGCAACAGCAGGCGCCGGTCGGCGAATGCGCTGCAGCGGTAGTGGCGGTAATACACTGCCTGCTGCGGCAGGTTGAGGTAGCCTTCGGTGTCGGGGTTGAGCAGGGCGGAAGTGGCGCAGGCCACGATCAGGTCTAGCCGATGCCCAGTTGTTCAACCCAGGCCAGTGCTTCCATGTGCGCCTTGTTGACCATGTCCGGGTCCATGGCCATGGAGTCGGCCAGTTCCTCGATGCGCTTGGGATCGGAATTTTCACAAGCTTCGCTCAGGGCGAGGAAAGGGCCGTATACGCCCTGCCGCGTGAGCAGCGCATCGCAAATGGTGTCGGGGAGGTAGAGCTTTTCCAGGATATCGGCCATGGGCATTTCCAGCATGGCGTCGAGGAGCGAGAAAATGCCGACGATGAAGAGGTTGTCGCGGTCGCTCTTTTCGAGATAGCTCTGGCCCAACAGTTCGGTGAGGCGGCCACGGGTGATGGCGGTCTTCATCAGGGCCGGCGGCGTGGAGTCGTTGCCGGCGGTGGCGAGCAGCAGGGTCAGCCAGCGGTACAGTTGCTGATAGCCGAGGATAGCCAACGCATGACGTATCGACTGGATCTCGCACGACAGTCCGAAACCCACCGAATTGATGTAGCGCAGCAGCTTGAAAGAGAGTGCAACGTCGGCCTTGAAACCGTTCTCGATCTCCTTCACGTCTTCGTTGTTGCGTACCTTGTTGAGCAGGGTCAGTACGGTGGCGTGCGCCGGGTTGATGATCTTGGCGGTGAGCGTTTCGGGATGGGCGAAGTAATAGCCCTGGAAATAATGAAAGCCCAATTCCTTGCAGAATTTGTGTTCGGTGCGTGTTTCCACTTTTTCCGCGATAAGTTTCGCGGAACCGCCCTGCAAC
>JBDKRR010000023.1:0-4710 GCA_039683315.1 Sulfuricella sp. | reverse complement strand
CGATGGATTCCGGTCTGTGGCAAGGCGCGAACCACAGCAATAGCCGCGCCTATTGCGAGGATGAGCAACGCCGCCACAGGCCGGAAGACGCGTTTTCATGTTCCGGCATTTGCGAAGCAGACCACTAACTGATCACGGGGCTTTAAACACAGGAAGCATCGTTAGTCAATTTCGTGAGGACGCCATTCAGCTCGTGAAGTTTCATTGGCTTGTGCTGCACGATTATGCCGCTTTCGTTCATGCTGCGAATCAGTTCCGGGCAAGTGTCGCCGGTAAGGATGAGCGCCGGCAAATGCCTGCCATAAGCGGCCCTCACCCCGGTAATCGCATCGAAACCGTTTTCTCCTCTGGCGAGTCTGTAATCGGAAATAATGATATCCGGCGACCGTTCGTCCAGCTTGCTCAAGAGTTCCGCACCCGTGGCTGCCGCAACCACCTGATGTCCGTCCTCCTCCAGTACGAAAATCAGGGATTCGCGGACGCCGATATCGTCATCCACCAGGGCGATCCGCAGCCGCCGGCGGCCGCTTTCCACGCCTGAAGTCGCACTGCTTTCCGCCTGTCCAAGGGGCAATTCAACAGCGAACAGCGAGCCCCCGCCCAAGCGGGAATGGACGCGGATTTTCAATCCCAGTAGTTCAACCGTCTTGGCGACGATTGCCAGGCCTAGCCCGCTGCCCTTTCCCCGGTTTCGTTCCTCGTTTCCGAGTTGCTTGAATTCCTCGAAGATTTCGGCGGTTCTGTCCTCGGGAATGCCAATACCGGTATCCCAGACCTCGACCCAGGCCTTGCCCTCCCGGAACCGGCACCCGATCACTATGCCGCCTTGTTCGGTGTAGCGAACAGCGTTGGAAACAAGATTTCCCAGTACGCGTTCGAACAACACGGCATCGGTGCGTGCGATGAGACGGGAGGGTACGCAGCGCAGCTTCAGCGCTTTTTGCGTGGCTTCCGGGGCGTGGGCTGAAATGAGTTTCTCAAACACCTCGGTGACCGCAAAGTTCGCGATTTCCGGGGTCACTATGCCGGCTTCGAGCTTGCTCAGGTCCAGCAGTTTGGCGAGCATTTCGCTTAAGCTTGCCAGGTTGTCCTTCATGTTCCTCAGCAGCCGGCTGTTGCCCGGAACGAGCTTGCCTTCGAGGCTGGAGACATACAGATCGAGGGCGAAGAGCGGCTGTCGGAGATCGTGACTTACTGCAGCCAGAAAGCGGGACTTGGCGTTATTCGCGCGTTCGGCCTCTGTTTTGGCGGCCTGCAACGCGTCCTCGATCTGCTTGCGATCTGTGATATCGCGGGAAACGGCCAGCAGCCGGCCCGTTTGCCCATCCGCCCCAAGGATGGGGGTGATGACCACATCCCACCATTTCGGCGTGCTTTTCTCGGATGGGCAGTAGGCTCGGAACTGGCCGACTCCCCCGGCATTCGCCGCGGCAATCGCTTTGCGTACGGCCGGGCGATCCTGCTCCTGCCAGAAGTCGATCCAGCAGCCGTTGAGATAGCGGCCAATGTCATCTATTTCAAGCAGCCGCTGCCCGCCTTCGCTCATGAACAGCAGGTTGCCCGCCAGATCCAGCACCTTGATACAGTCGGCGCTGCTGGAGATGATGTGCCGGTTGAATTCCTCGCTTTCACGCAGCGCCGCTTCCGTCTCAATGCGCTCGGTGACATCTCTGAGGAAAGCATAAAACCTGCCTCCATCATGGTCCACAAAGCTAGTCGCGACTTCGACTGGCCAGACACTCCCATCCTTGCGCCTGTGCTGGCTTTCGAACCGGTCGTATCCATCTCGTAGAATCTTCTGGATATGGGCTATCGTTTCTTCCGGGTTTTCCACGGCTTCGAGATCCGGGATACGCATGCTCAGCAGTTCTTCGCGGCTGTAGCCGGAACTGCGCACATAGGCGTCGTTCACCTCGATCAACCGCCCTTGCATATCAAACTGCCAGAAACCATCCATGGCAATTTCGATTGCCTCGCGGTACTGGTCTCCATCATAGGGTGACGAGCTGTCTTTGTGTGCTATATCAAATGGTCTCGCCATCTTTGTTGCCCTCGGACTCAATGCACATTCGGTCACGGAACCTGGCGAATTTACTTGCCCTATCCTGATCTTTAATAAGCGTAAATTTTAGAATAAGAATAAATTTTGACGCTATTCTGCCAACATTTTCGTTTTTGAGCAAAAACGTGGATCCGAGCCAGCGCAGCCGGGGACAGCGGACGCCGCGCATGAGCGTCACACTCAAGCATATCCGGTCATTCCGCACAGATTCTTAAATTCCTATGCCCGCCCTCGGTCAGCGGCCAGCAGGTGCCTTTGACCCCATGCTCACGCGCTCCAGTCCTGCCAGATCGTGGACGCTCTCAACCTCCGAAAATCCCTGCAGGCGCAGAATGTCGCGGCAGCCTTCGCCCTGGTTGTAGCCGTGTTCCAACAGTAGCCAGCCGCCCGGCTTGAGATGCTGCGGCGCGGCGGCGGCGATGAGGCGAATATCGTCCAGACCGTCCACCCCGGAAGCCAGCGCCGACAAGGGTTCGAAGCGCACGTCGCCGCGCTGCAGGTGGGGGTCCGCCGCCTCCACATAGGGCGGATTGGAAACGATCAGGTCGAATGTTTGCGCGTCGAGCGCGCCGAACCAGTCGCTGTGCAACAGGCGCAGGTTGGGCGCCTGCAGCCGCGCGGCGTTGTCGCGCGCCACGGCCAGCGCCTCCGGCGACCGATCCACCGCCGTTACGGTCGCCAATGGCCGGTTCCTGGCGATGCTGATGGCGATGGCACCGCTGCCGGTGCCGAGATCGAGCACCTTGCAGGGCTGATTTTCGGGAATGCGCGCCAGCGCCAGTTCGACCAGCAGTTCGGTTTCGGGGCGCGGGATCAGCACAGCCGGCGTGGTCTTGAATTCCAGCCCAAAAAACTCCCGGCGGCGGATGATGTAAGCGATGGGTTCGCCCGCAAGGCGGCGCGTCAGCAGGCCTGAGTAATTTTGTGCCGCTGATTCCGGCACAACATCGCGGTCGTGGCCGATGAGCCAGGAGCGCGCCACGTCTAGCGCGTCACACAGGAGAATCTGGACTTCCAGTCGCGCTTCGCGCAGATCGAGGTCGAGGGCTTGTTGCAGTCGCTGACTGTCTCGCACCAGGACCTCGGCCGGCGTCGCCAATCAGCTTTCCCCGGCCAGGCTGGCCAGCATCTCCGCCTGGTGCTCGGCCATCAGCGCGCCGGTGAGTTCGTCCATGTCGCCGTCCATGATCTGGTCGATCTTGTACAGGGTCAGGTTGATGCGGTGGTCGGTGATGCGCCCTTGCGGGAAGTTGTAGGTGCGGATGCGCTCGGAGCGGTCGCCGCTGCCGATCAGGGACTTGCGCGTGGCCGCTTCCTTGGCGTTGCGCTCGCGCATCTGCACGTCCATGATGCGCGCCGCCAGCACGCTCATGGCCTGGGCCTTGTTCTTGTGCTGCGAGCGGTCGTCCTGGCACTCCACCACGATGCCGGTGGGCAGGTGGGTGATGCGGATCGCCGAGTCGGTCTTGTTGATGTGCTGGCCGCCGGCGCCGGATGCGCGGAAGGTGTCGATGCGCAGGTCGGCGGGGTTGAGGTTGACTTCGGCCAGTTCGTCCGCCTCGGGCATGATGGCGACGGTGCAGGCGGAGGTGTGGATGCGGCCCTGGGTCTCGGTGGCCGGGACGCGCTGCACGCGGTGGCCGCCGGACTCGAACTTGAGCTTGGAATAGGCGCCCTGGCCGATGATCTTGGCGATCACTTCCTTGTAGCCGCCCATTTCGCCCGGGCTTTCCGAGACGATTTCCACCTGCCAGCGCTGGCGCTCGGCGTAGCGCGTGTACATGCGGAACAGGTCGCCGGAGAACAGCGCCGATTCGTCGCCGCCGGTGCCGGCGCGGATTTCCAGGAACACGTTGCGCTCGTCGTTGGGGTCCTTGGGCAGCAGCAGCTTCTGCAAATCGAGCTCGATCTGCTCCAGCCGCGCCTTGCCTTCCTCGATTTCGGCCGCGGCGAATTCCTTCATTTCCGGGTCGGACAGCATTTCCTGGGCATCGCGCATATCCTGCTCGCACTGCTGCCACGCATGGTACTGCGCCACCACCGGCGTGAGATCGGAATGCTCGCGCGTCAGCTTGCGGTAATTATCCATGTTGCTGGTGATATCGGCGCTGGAAAGAAGCAAATTGAGCTCTTCCAGCCGCTCGCTGAGGGAGGCGAGCTTGGCCAGAATCGATGGTTTCATTTAAAACTTACTCGTGGTGGATGTGGTAAAGCCTGCGCAGCATGGCTTCGAGTTGGCTGCGCTCGTCGCCGCTGGCGTGACTCAGCGCATGGCTGGGGTTATGGAGAAACTTGTTGGTCAGCGCCCGGGCCATCAGTTCCATCACTTCACGCGGGTCTTCGCCGCGGGCCAGCATGCGCTGGGCGTGTTCCAGTTCCTGGCGGCGCATGCGGTCCGCATGGTCACGCAGGGCGCGTATGGTCGGCACCACTTCCCGGTTTTCCATCCAGTCGACGAAGCTGCGCACACGGGATTCGACGATGCACTCGGCTTCCGCGGCCGCAACCTGGCGACTATCCATGCCTTCCTGCACCACTTGGGAAAGATCGTCCACGCTGTAGAGAAAAACGTCGTCCATCTCGCCGACTTCTTCCTCGATGTCGCGCGGCACGGCCAGGTCCACCATGAACATGGGGCGGTGCTTGCG
>JBDKRR010000022.1:0-9450 GCA_039683315.1 Sulfuricella sp. | reverse complement strand
TCCATGCCGTTGATCTTCTTGGCCTTGCCTTGCTTGACCAGCTCGGCGGCTCTCTTCCAGTTGATCACGTGCAGATAGTCGGTGTCCTTGGCGGAGCAACCGGCTTCATAAGGAGGACGACCCTTTTCGATACCGCCCACATAGCGCTCGGTACAGAAGGAGTTGGTGAAAGACCAGCCATCGGATGCCAGTTTACCGGCATCGGACAAATCCTGGCTATAAGGCGGCAATTCAACGGTGAACGACTGCTTTGGGTCGATCTTGCCGGCCTTGCGGTCGAACTTCCAGTAGGTTACGCCGCCGCGGTACTCTTCATTGAAGCGCTCGAGCGGTACGAATTTCTTGGAGTACGGAGCGGGGTACTGCGCTGCCTCGATAACGTAATCGGTATTGGGCGTGACGAAAGCGCCGCCGTGCTCCGACTTGTAAAGCGGGTTGACCACGATTTGCTTGGTTTCGAAGTCGCGCAGGTCGATCACAGCCAGACGCGGGTTGGCCTTGTCATTGATGAACAGGAACTGGCCGTCATAATCGCCGTTGGTTTCGGAAAGCGCCGGGTGGTGAGTATCGCCCCAGTTGATTTCCTTGCCGTCGATATTGCCTTGGCGCAATACCTTTTTCGACTCTTCGTCGAAGCCATAGCCCTGCCATGGTTCCGGAGTGAATACGCCGATGTACTTGAGAATGCGCATGGACGGAATGCCATACACAATAATCTGGCCGCTTTGTCCACCGGAAGCAAAAGCGGTGAATTCATCGCGTCCGCCGGTCGGCACATAGGTCTTTGCTGCGGCCAGCAGATTTTGCTGTGTCAAACCCCGTGCCTTCATCACGTCCTGCAATGACTCGGCAGCCCAGGCGCTTCCTGCGGCGCCTACACCAAGCGTTGCCGCAACGAGCAACGAGGTTGTTCGCTTATTGAATGGCTTCATCACAAAATCCTTTCATCAAAAGTTGAACTACAATCCATCCCGTCGCCGATGATGCACGTGCGACAATTTGTCACAGGATTATGCGGGCTAACAGTACCCCGATCATTGACATGAATCAAGAAATAATTAAGTACTTGCGCCCTATAATTGCGGACTCCTGAGGAGTTGCGATGCTTAAACACATGATTCTCATGCTGGCCCTGCTGCTGTCACCGTTAAATGTCGCAGCGGAAACCAGCGCCACCTCCGCTCCGCTCTATGCAGCGACTTTTCTCGGCCTGGATGGCCAGCCCGTGAGCCTGTCCCAGCTGCGGGGCAAGGTGGCGGTTGTAAATTTCTGGGCGACCTGGTGCCCGCCCTGCCGCAAGGAGATGCCCGACCTGGCGGCGGCTTACACTAAATATCATGACCGGGGCGTCGCATTTATCGGCATTGCGGTCGAGGACAACACGGAGCTGGTGCAGGAATTTGCACGCGCTTACAAGATCGAGTTCCCCCTGGCGACCGGCAAGGCGGAAGGCATCGCACTGCTGCAAACGCTGGGCAATAGCGTGGCCGGCCTTCCCTACACCCTGGTGCTGGATACACAGGGGAATGTCGTCGACAGGAAGCGCGGACCGATCAGTCCAGACCGGCTGGAACAGGCGCTGCAAGATGCCATGAACGCTTCCACCGCAGATTCCAGATAAGCGAGCGCCACCATGATTCAGCTCTGCACTTGAAAAGTGCGTAGGCTGGCGGTGAGGCACGAACCCCAGCGTTTGCGGGTGCTCGACATGCCGGGGTTCGCGTTGCTCACCGCCAGCCTACAAAACATCTGATAGCCCGCTCGATAGCCATTTCACGAAATCCTCGGCCGGCACCGGCGGGCTCTTGAGATAACCCTGGTAGTAATCGCAGCCCTGGGCCACGAGGAAGGCCAGCTGTTCTTCCGTCTCCACACCCTCGGCCAGAACCTTGAAGCGCAGCGTATGCCCCATGGCGACGATGGTGGCGGCAATTTCCATGTCGTCGCGCAGGTGGGGGATATCGTCGACGAAGCTCTTGTCGATTTTCAGCACATCGAGCGGGAAGCGCTTTAGATAGGCCAAAGAGGAATAGCCGGTACCGAAATCGTCGAGCGCGAGACGCACCCCCAAGGCACGAATGCGCTGCAGGATTTCGACCGCTTCGCCCTCCCGCTCCATCAGGGCGGACTCCGTCAATTCGAGTTCCAGCCACTCCGCCGGATAACCCGTTTCAGCGAGAATTTTCGCCGTCATAGCGGCGATATCGCCGTGGCGTATCTGGTAAGGCGAAACGTTGACCGCAAGGGTCACAGGCGCCATGCCGGCGTCCAGCCAAGCCTTGCCCTGGCGGCAGGTTTCCCTGAGCACCCAGGTCCCGATGGCGTCGATCAGGCCGGTTTCCTCTGCCACCGGGATGAAACGGACAGGCGGTATGAGCCCCTCCTCGGGGTGCTGCCAGCGCACCAATGCCTCAGCCCCGGTAATACGCCCGCTCTTGATCTCGACCTGAGGCTGGTAATGAACGCGCAACTCGTTTTGCACGATGGCGCGGCGCAAACGCGCCTCCAGCGCAATGCGCTCGCGTGCGCCGCGCGTGAGTTCCTCGCTGAAATACTTGAAACGGCCGCGACCCTCGGCTTTGGCGCGATAGAGGGCGGCATCGGCCTGCTGCAGGAGTTCCTGCTCTGTCCCGCCGTGGTCGGGATAAAGCGCGATGCCGATGCTGGTGCCTACCCTGACTTCGATGCCGTTGGACAGTACGAAAGGCTCGTTCATGGCGGCAATGAGTTCGTCCGCGACCCTTGCCGCGTCTTGTGAATGGGCGACATCTTCCAGCAGCACGGTGAATTCGTCGCCGCCTAGCCGGCTGATGGTGTCCGCATTTCGCAGCCGCGCAGTCAGGCGCGCAGCTGCCTGCTGCAGCAACTCGTCGCCCACGGCATGGCCGAAGCTGTCGTTGACATCCTTGAAGCGGTCGAAGTCGAGCAACAGCAAGGCAAGCCGTTTTCGGTCCCGGCTCGCATGATCGAGGGCGTACTCGAGACGGGAGGTGAGCAACATCCGGTTGGGCAGACCGGTAAGCGGGTCGTGCCGTGCAAGGTAATCGAGCCGGGCCTCCGATTCCTTGAGGTGGGAAATGTCCGTAAATACCGCCACATAGTGCGTCAACTGGCCGCCGTCATCCTTTACCGCACTGATGGAAAGCAACTCCGGATATACCTCGCCATCCTTGCGCCGATTCCAGATTTCGCCCTGCCAACGGCCGATTTCGTGAAGGCTTGCCCACATGGCGGTATAGAAGGCACGGTCGTGACGATCGGATTTGAGAATTTTCGGTGTCTGGCCCAGCACTTCCTCCGCCGCATATCCGGTCAGCGCGCTGAAAGCCCGGTTCACCATCAGGATCTTTTCCTGCGCATCGGTCACCACCACGCCTTCGCTGCTGCTTTCGAACACGCTGGCAGAGAGGCGCAACTGTTCACGGGCCTGTTCCTGGGCCGCATCGATTTCGGCCACTTCCAGTGCATAGCTGATATCTTTGGCCAGCTCTTCGAGCAGCGCCACTTCGGATCGGTCGAAAAACCCGATTTCATGGCTGTACAGGATGAACGCCGCATTTTTCTGCCCCTTCACGTCAATCGGTATGCTGGCGGCCGAGCCAAGCTGGTGGGCTTGTATCTTGTCCAGCCATGGCGCCATGAACTGGGTTTCGGGAAGATTATGGACGACTGACGTCCGTTTTTCGCGCAAGGCCGTACTGACGGCGGATTCGCCTTCATAACTGGCCAGCTGGGTGATGAGTTCCTGCAGGGAATCCATCGACACGCCGGAACAGGCAAGAGGGGAAATACGCCCGTCGTCATCCATCATGGCAATCCAGGCGATGACGAAACCGCCGTCTTTGACCGCAATGTCGCAGGCCGCCTGGTAAAGCAGTTCCGGCTCCGGACGGTGCACGATCAATTCGTTGATGGATGAGAGCACGCGATACAGGCGGTTGAGCTTGCTGGCCTCGGCTTCGGCCTGACGGCGCAAGGTGACATCCCGGTTGCCGGCGCGAGTTCCGCGGTATGTTCCACTTCGGTCAAATACCGGCCTGCAAGAGTGGCTGATCCAGCGAATTTCGCCATCTTTCCTGACGATGCGGAACTCGGCCTCCCCTGCGGCATGTTGATGGTAGTGAATTTTATAATGCGACTGGTATAGCCCCCGGTCGTCCGGATGCACGATGGTCTGGAGCAGGCCCGGGTCGGCAGTGAACTCCGCCACATCGTAACCGGTTCTTTCCTTGCAGGAAGGCGACATATAAACAATTTCGCCCGCGGTGCCGACCCAATATTCCCAGTCGGTGGTGTAGTCCGCAACGAGGTGGTATTTCTGTTCGTTTTCACGCAGATCGTACAAGGTTTTCAAGCGCATGGCGTTCAGCATGCGATCGCGCCGGTGCCAGAACCCCATACCCAGCAAACCGATCAGCCAGATAGCGCCATGAGAGACATCCAGGCTGACTATGCGCTCGTGCTCGGTTGCGGCGAAAGGCGCCATCGGGACGTCAGCGCCGATACCGCCGCGGATTTCGCCCAGGCGGTAACCATTTTGTTCATGACACTTAAGGCATTCTTCGACCACAACAAAAGGCCGCAACACCCTGACATAGGATTTGCCGTCGATTTCCTGCAGTTCCACCCGCTCCTTGCGCACCGTCTCGAAACCGCGCAATGCCTGCGCTTCCCACGCATCCGGGGCATTGTTCGGGTTGACCGGCTTCAAGCTGGTTATGCGCGAACGTGCCCCGTATTCGCTCGGAAAATCCTGCTGCATCTGGCGCAGCATGTAGGCCGGATTCATGAGGGTGAGTTTGATGCCGGTGGTCGTAACGACTTCCTGGCCAGGCATTCGAAGATAGGGATTGGGCGGGGTGTGCTGAGTGACAGGCACGTAAACACCGCCGTGCGATGCACCCCATTTGCGGAAAGAGATATCCTTGTTGATAGCCGACTGAGCGGCGGCGGTCGCCGTTGCCAGAGCGGCGTTTTCCACCTGTTTCAGGTTCCATGACAGCGACGCGCCGACCAGCAGGCTCCAGACAACGGCGATCAATCCAAGCTTCCACCACCATACCGCTGCGATGTTCTTACCGGCTTGAATTCCTTTCATTAGGTAGACCTGTTCTGTGCCGTGAAATCAGGTACGCTACTTGCCGCCATTACAAACGAAGTTGAGCATAAGTTCGTCGATGCTTCCCTTGGTTACGGGCGCATCCAGTGGCGACTGGATCTGCAGTTTGCTGATCAGCACCATCTTTTCGTCGTAAGCCTCGGTGGCAATCTGAGCCAGAATCCGGGAATCACAATTCGCACGGTATTGAATCTGGAGATATTTTGCTTCATGCCGCTTTACCTTATATTCATTCAGGTCAGCGAAGGTATGGCGCGCGGTAAACATCACTGCAGGGCCGATTCTCGCGATGCTTGCCTTATCCACCTCGCGCACCGTATGCTCTTCCATCTTGAGCGGAGACCACTCGGCCGCCAGCGCCTGACCGCCGGCCAACGCCCCTAGAAAAACCGCCACACAAGTCCACTTGCACATCGAAACACTCCTTGGGAACTATTCCAGATTAAATTTTCCTTACTTTAGATCAATGCCATCGGTCAGAAATTGACTTACAACAACAAAATGAATAAAAGTAACGACGACACGCCCAAACTCTGGCGTGTTTTTAACCTTGAGGAAGATGGAAAATGATCATAAAACGGATGCTCCTCGCGCTCTATCTGCTCGCGCTCGCCCTGTCGGCACATGCTGCTGATGCGCCCGCCGATGCCGGCATGGCGGAAGTACGCGGACTTGGCCGCCTCAACGGAGTAGCGCTGGCGTGTTCCTACCACGAAGTCGCCGCCCATATAAAACTGATCGTCATCCAACGCGCGCCCATCGCGCGGCGTTACGGCGATGCTTTCGAACTGACCACTAGGGAAGCCTATCTCGACAAGATCAAGAAAGACCAGGAAGCCTGCCCGGATATTGCTGTAATAACCAGCCAGGTGGAAGAGCTTGCCACGCACCTGCAAGCTGCCGTTGTGCCTGAGGCGCCGAAGCAGCAAGATCAGCAAGATAATGACGGGCAGTCCGACGTCGGGATCATTCCGCGTTACCTGCTCATGGACACCAAAGGACAGGCTGTAACACAACAGAATTTTCCCGGAAAATTCCAGCTCATCGCCTTCGGCTACACTTTCTGCCCGGACATCTGTCCGACTACTTTGGCGGAGATGACGATCATCATGGGCAAGCTGGGCAATCTCGCCGACCGGCTGCAACCGATTTTCGTCTCCGTTGATCCGGAACGGGACACGCCTGAAAAGCTGCGCCAGTACACCGCCTTCTTCGACCCGCGCATTGTTGCCCTTACCGGTTCTCCGGAACTGGTGCGCCATGCCGCAAACAACTTCAAGGTGCGCTATGAGAAGCACCTTGAACCGGGCACCGCACCGGACAAATATTCAGTCGACCATTCTGCGGGCATGTACCTGCTGGGGCCGGATGGACGTTACCTCGGCAAGTTTGCCTACCGTACGCCACCGACGGAAGCAGCCGAGCGGATTAAAGTGTTGATGGGGAAAGAGCCCTAAGAGGCGTATTTCCTGCGTTGATACCCGCAGGAAACATGTACAAAAAAACCCTGACCGTAAAGTCAGGGCTTTTTATCTGCTGGCGGAGAGGGCGGGATTCGAACTGACGCCACCTGTGCCATTATAAATCAATAACTTGATCTATCAGTCAGTGCCCGGTGCGTAACAGTTTTGTGTTGCACAATCGTATTTTTAAGTCCAGCCAATGCGCTTGCGATTCGCAAGGTTGTTGTACTTCGCCTGTAGTGACCCGCCCCATCAGAAGTGCCATCGGCCTTCTAGTAAAACCATTCTTGCACCCGTCCTTATGACTTTTCGTGGCCGCTTAGCGGCCTGATAGACATCTCTTGGGACTGCGGTAACGTGATACGGAACGAAGTTCCAACACCAAACTTGCTGTTAACCTCGATTCTGCCTTGGTGTCTTTGCATGATTGCATAGCAAATCGACAACCCCAGTCCTAGCCTTTCCTGCTTAGTGGAAAAAAATGGTTCAAAAATACGTGGCAGGTCCTCTGGACGGATCCCCACACCGGTGTCAGTAATTTCCACCCATATAAAACCTCGATCTTTCCCGGTTCGGATGGAAATTTCACCAGCATCCGGAATAGCCTGAAAAGCGTTCAGCAGCAGATTGAGAAAAACCCGATCAAGTTGCCCGGGTAAGCATTGGACAGACGGCAGAGGAGCATATGTTTTTGTAAACTTGGCCTTCTTTTGCCTCATTTCGTCCAACATCGCGTCGAGAGTACTATCCAATTCTTTATGCACGTCTACGATCTGCCATTCGTTTTCCTCACCCAATTGGGAAAAAAAACGCAGCTCATGGACAATATTAGTTACTCGTGCGACCCCAGTCTTGGATTCAGCCAGCATCTGAGGCAGGTCGTGTTTAAGATAATCCAGGTCCATTTGCTTCTTCATGGAGTGAATATCCTGGTAGGCGTCACGGGTGCTCGCATCTGTAGATTCGACGCGCTCATATGCTTCCACTACCGCAATCAGACTGCGTACGTAGTCCTCCAACGAAAACAGGTTGGATGAAACGAAGCTGATTGGATTGTTGATCTCGTGGGCTAACCCGCTCGCCAACCGGCCGACTGCTGTCATTTTTGCCGACTGGCTCAACTGAACCTGCGTTTTTTGAACATTAACCAGCACATTTTTAAGATGATTTCGTCCATTTTGCAACGCTTCGATGTACTGTTTGCGCTGAGTAATGTCCCGAAAGACAACCACGGCACCGTGTATATCGGCATTGTCGCAAAGCGGGCTACAAGTGTATTCGACCCTGATGCGCTCACCGTCCTGACGCCGAAAAAAGGCGTCGTTTTCTTGACCCGGCACCCCCTCCCGCAATGCGCGGTTTATGGGGCCTTCCTTTTCCATCAAGCCCTTCGTGCCGGTCAGCGGACAATTGACTTCATGCCAATACCGCCCAAGCAGCTCCTCATTGGCCCAGCCCAGCATTTTCACGGACGCCTGGTTCGCAAATGTCAATCGCATCTCGGTATCGACCACGAGTATTCCCTCGTCGATAACGTGAAGCATCAGTTCGTAGTGCCTTCCCAGACGCTCGATTGCGCTTTCCATCGCTTTTCGCTCGCTGATGTCTTCGAGCGCAAACACCGCAAATTCAGGTTCGCCAACATCATTCCTCGCCAACGATGCCGTAACATTGGTCCATGTAAATTGGCCGCTCTTCCGACGCAACCGCTCGTCGAAGGAGTATGAATCGCGTTCCCCTGTCAACAGTTCCTGATGCACCATGAGCCATTTTTCTGTCGCGTCAGCGGCTGAACGAGTCTGAAATAATTCACCACGCAATCCTTCTTCAGACAATCCTAATATTTCGCAAAATTGATGATTGGTTTGAAGTATCTCCCCATCTGGTTTGCATACCGCGATACCTATCGCCACGTTCTCGAAAGCGGCGGCAGAAGGATTTTCGCGTTGCCATCCTGAGACACACGCATGCGCCTCCCCGGCATTAGTTATTTCTCGGGCTAGTGTTTCCATTCAGAATCTCCCAATGCTTTATTACCCTTGGCGAAAAAAAGAAAGAATCGCCGCCGGTATGTCCTTAAGCGGCATTACCCTGCCTGCGGCGCCCAACTTGACCGCTTCCTTCGGCATGCCATAAACAACGCAACTTTTTTCGTCCTGTGCCAAAGTGTCGGCCCCAGCCTCGCGCATTTCCAGCAAGCCGCGCGCGCCGTCGTCGCCCATACCGGTCATGATGACGCCCAACGCGTTCTTGCCGGCAAATCTGGCGGTCGAACGAAACAGGACATCCACCGAAGGACGATGGCGGTTCACCAGGGGACCGTCGATCACCTCCACGTAATACTGGGCACCGCTACGTTTGAGCAGCATGTGCTTGCCGCCGGGAGCGATGAGGGCCTTTCCCGGGACGACACGCTCGTTATTCACCGCCTCGCGCACTTCGATCTGGCACAGACTGTTGAGGCGGCTGGCGAAAGCGCCGGTGAATTTTTCCGGCATGTGCTGGACGATCACCATTCCTGGCGAGACCCGAGGCAAAGCGGTGAGAAGCGATTCGAGTGCCTGGGTCCCACCGGTCGAGGTACCGATTGCCACCAGCCGTTCCGTGGTTTCTGCCATAGCATGTGCTGCGACCGGCAAGACGGCGTCCGCAGTCAGTTTCGGCATCACTTTCGGCAAGGCTTCCTGAACCGGACGCAACTGATGCACGTTGGCATGAGCTGCGCCCTTAACCGCGTCTATCAGATCCCCGGATGCATCTTCGAGAAACCGCTTCACGCCAGCCCGCGGCTTGGTAACGATGTTGACCGCACCCGCTGCCAGCGCCTGCATGGTAGTTTCCGCGCCCTGCTCGGTAAGCGAGGAACAT
>JBDKRR010000021.1:0-1891 GCA_039683315.1 Sulfuricella sp. | reverse complement strand
CCAGGTAGCCGCCCTCGCCGCGCACGCCCTCG
This sequence comes from Sulfuricella sp., assembly GCA_039683315.1. Taxonomy (GTDB): domain Bacteria; phylum Pseudomonadota; class Gammaproteobacteria; order Burkholderiales; family Sulfuricellaceae; genus Sulfurimicrobium. The sequence continues at coordinate 1,859 of JBDKRR010000021.1, read as the reverse complement.
GTGATCAGCACCCCGGCCCCGTAAACACCGGTGGGGTGGAACTGCCAGAACTCCATGTCCTCGAGCGGAATGCCGGCCCTGAGCGCCATGCCCAGACCGTCGCCGGTGTTGATCAGGGCGTTGGTGGTGGCGGAGAAGATGCGCCCTGCCCCGCCGGTGGCGAGGATGGAGGCGCGCGCCTCGATGAAAATCGGCTCGCCGGATTCGATTCCCAGCGCCACCACGCCCAGCGCGTAGCCATGCGCGTCCATGACCAGGTCGACGGCGAAATACTCCTCGAAAAAGTGCGTCCTGGCCGCGATGTTGCGCTGGTACAGCGTGTGCAGCATGGCGTGCCCGGTGCGGTCCGCCACGGCGCAGGTACGCACCGCCGGCGCGCCGCCATAATCCTGCGTCATGCCGCCGAACGGACGCTGGTAAATCTTGCCGTTCTCCAGCCGGTCGAACGGCATGCCGTAGTGCTCCAGCTCGATCACCGCCTCGTTGGCCTGGCGGCACATGAACTCGATGGCGTCCTGGTCGCCGAGGTAGTCCGAGCCCTTGACGGTGTCGTACATGTGCCAGTGCCAGTTGTCGTCGCTCACGTTGCCGAGGCTGGCAGCGATGCCACCCTGGGCGGACACGGTGTGGGAACGGGTGGGAAACACCTTGGATACCACCGCCACCTTGAGGTCGGCATGGGCCAGCTGCAGCGCTGCGCGCAGACCTGCCCCGCCGCCGCCGACGATCACTGCATCGAATGTTCTTTTAGCGAGACTCATCACACGCTCCACAAAATCTGTGCCGCCCAGAAGGCATAGGCCGCCAGGGCCAGGATCACCGCCACGTGCAGCGTGAGGCGGATGACCGTGGGATGGACATAGTCCATGAAAATGTCGCGCATCCCCACCCAGGCATGGATGAACACGCTGAACAGGAACACCAGGCTGGCGAGACGCATCGGCTGGCTATGGAACAGGCCCTGCCAGGATTCGAACGACAGCGGCTGGGTCAGGAAGAAGCCGATCAGGAACAGGCTATAAAGCGCCATGACCACGGCGGTGACGCGCTGCACCAGCCAGTCCTTGAGGCCGTAATGGGCGCCGCTGACGATGCGCTTTACCATAGCCAGACTCCGATCAGCAGCGTGGCGCCGATGCTGACCACCAGCACCAGCTTGGAACTGAAGCGCGCCTGGGGCAGGTCCACGCCGATATCCAGGTCCAGGGCAAGGTAACGCAAGCCCATGCAGAAGTGGTGCAGATAGCCCCAAATGGTGCCGATCAGCAGCAGTTTCACCAGAGGCAGCCGGAACCATTCGTGCACCGTGGCGAACCCCTGTTCCGATGCGAGGCTCAGCTGCAGCGCGTAAAGCAGCGGCGGCAGCACCAGGAACAACGCCGCTCCGCTCGCGCGGTGCATGATGGACACCACCCCCGGCAACGGCAACCTGATCTTGAACAGGTTGAGGTAAACGGGGCGTTTCCTGGGCATATCCATTAACAGCCACCTCCTGATTACCCCTCCCCCTTCAAGGGGGAGGTTGGGAGGGGGATGGGGTAGCAATGAAAGCCGACCCATCCCCACCCTAGCCCTCCCCTTGAAGGGGAGGGGACATGTGCTGCAGTTTTAACCCAATGTCCCGGATTCTCGCGCAGCAGCAGCCACGGCCGGCGGAATGCGCTCGATCAGGCGCGGGTCGAAGGGCTTGGGCAAAATGTACTCCTTGCCGAAGGACATCGACTTGGCGTTGTAGGCCTTGAGCACTTCCAGCGGCACCGCTTCCTTGGCCAGGTCGGCCAGCGCACGCACGGCGGCGATCATCATGTCCTGGGTGATGGAGTTGGCGCGGGCATCCAGCGCACCGCGGAAGATGTAGG
>JBDKRR010000020.1:0-7108 GCA_039683315.1 Sulfuricella sp. | reverse complement strand
CTGTTCGTGTTCGCCCCGCTGTTCGCCCAACACGTGCAGCCCTGGCTGCAGAGCACTTTCGGCGGCCTGCCGGGTATCGGCCTCCTGTTCGAAGGGGCGCCGATGGGCATCGGCATGCTGACCGCCGGCATCATCCTGGCCATCATGGTGATCCCGTTCATCGCCGCGGTGATGCGCGACGTGTTCGAGATCGTGCCGCCCATGCTCAAGGAATCGGCCTATGGCCTCGGCGCAACAACCTGGGAAGTCGTGTGGAACGTGGTTCTCCCCTACACCAAGATCGGCGTAGTCGGCGGCGTCATGCTCGGCCTCGGCCGCGCACTGGGCGAAACCATGGCGGTTACTTTCGTCATCGGCAACGCACACCAGTTGCATGCCTCCCTGTTCATGCCCGGCAACAGCATCGCCTCCGCGCTGGCCAATGAATTCACCGAAGCCGAGGGCGAGCTCTACACCTCGGCGCTGATCGAGCTCGGCCTGATCCTGTTCTTCATTACCTTCGTCGTACTGGCTTCCGCCAAGATCCTGCTGATCCAGCTCAAGAAACGCGAAGGCAAGGCTACTTAAGATGATTCCAATTTACACCCGGCGCCGCATCGTCAACGCCTTCAACCTTACCGCCTCCATGCTGGCCATGGCTTTCGGCCTGTTCTGGCTGACCTGGATTTTGTTTACCCTGTTCCAGAAAGGTCTGGGCGGCATCGGTATCGCCATTTTTACCCAAATGACACCGCCACCGGGCAGTGCCGGCGGCCTGCTCAACGCCATCGCAGGCAGCGTGGTGATGGCCACCCTTGCCACTCTGATCGGTACCCCGGTGGGCATCATGGCCGGCACTTATCTGGCCGAGTTCGGTCAGCGCGGCTGGCTTGCCCCCACCACCCGGTTCATCAATGACATTCTGCTGTCCGCACCGTCGATCGTGATCGGCCTCTTCATCTATGCCGTTTATGTCGCCAATGTCGGCCATTTTTCCGGCTGGGCCGGCACGCTGGCACTGTCGCTGATCGTCGTTCCTGTCGTGGTGCGCACCACCGAGGACATGTTGCGCCTGATACCGGACAGCCTACGTGAGGCTGCCGCCGCTTTAGGTGCCCCGCAGTGGAAGGTGGTGACGCTGGTAACCTGGCGCGCCTCCAAGGCCGGCATGGTGACCGGCGTATTACTGGCAGTTGCGCGCATCAGCGGCGAAACCGCGCCGCTGCTGTTCACCGCGCTCAACAATCAATTCTGGAGCGCGGACATGAACCGCCCCATGTCCAATCTGCCCGTGGTCATCTTCCAGTTCGCCATGAGCCCATACGAAGACTGGCAGAAACTGGCCTGGGCCGGGGCGCTGCTGATCACGCTGGGCGTGCTAGGACTCAACATCGCTGCACGCGTCCTATTCCGCAAAAAATCGTCGTTCAATTGAAAACTGAGATGAGCATGAACCATCCGCACTCGACCGCTCCCAAAATCACCGTCCGCGACCTGAACTTCTACTACGGCAAATATCACGCGCTGAAGTCCATCAACATGGACATTCCGGAGAAAAAGGTCACCGCCTTCATCGGCCCGTCCGGCTGCGGAAAATCCACCCTGCTGCGCACCTTCAACCGCATGTACCAACTCTACCCAGGACAGGAAGCCAGGGGTGAGATCATGATGGACGGCGCGAACATTCTCGACAAGAAGCAGGACCTCAACATCCTGCGCGCCAAGATGGGCATGGTATTCCAGAAGCCGACCCCCTTTCCGATGTCGATTTTCGACAATGTCGCATTCGGCGTGAAACTCTATGAGAACCTTAGCCGCCGCGACATGGCAGAGCGGGTGGAATGGGCTTTGCGCAAGGCGGCGCTATGGGACGAGGTAAAGGACAAGCTGAATCAGGGCGGCACCAGCCTGTCCGGCGGCCAGCAGCAGCGCCTGTGCATCGCCCGCGGCATCGCGGTGAAACCGGAAGTCGTACTGCTCGACGAGCCGGCCTCCGCGCTCGACCCGATTTCCACCTCGCGTATCGAAGAACTGATCTTCGAGCTCAAGGAGGACTACACCATCGCCATCGTCACGCACAACATGCAACAGGCTGCACGCGTGTCCGACTACACCGCGTACATGTACCTGGGCGAACTAATTGAGTTCAGCGATACCGACACCATTTTCACCACGCCCAAGCAGAAGGCCACTGAAGACTACATTACAGGAAAGTTTGGCTAAACTTGCCTGTAATGTAGCGGTGGAAACTCACATAAGCGAAGCGAATGTTAAGCCACGCAGTGGCGGTCGAAACCATCACATTGCTGGAAAGTTTGGTTAACTTTCCAGCAATGTGACGGCGCACGCTTACGTGAGCACGGCGAACGTAAACCACGTAGTGGCGACCACCTCCGGCTAGTACGCGCCCGGCATCTTCACCGACAACGCCCGCTCCGATCCCCCTGGAGCGGGCGTCTCGTTTCTGCGCGGGCAGTAACAATGCAGTCACATTCCGATGGCAGAATCACCACCTCTTACATCATGCAAAACATTTTCAAATGATCAAAAAACCAAGTATCAAAGCCAGCCTGTTTGCCGGCGCCATCTTCAGCGCAGTGATCCTGTTTGTGCTGGCTGCGGAAAACCTGCTGGTGCTTCAAAAAAGCAATTCAGCCATGAGCGCCGTATACGAACAATCCGTGGTACCGTCATCCCTGCTGCTCGATATGGAGCGCAAGCTGACCGAGGCCCGCTTCAACATGGCGGCAGTCATGTTCGACAAGGTCACCTTTGACCAGGCCGCCACGCAACTGGCCGAATTCAAGGCAAGCCTGCCGACTCTCTGGAACGAGTTCAAGCAGCGCAAGGACAGCGGCGTGTCCGCGGAAGAAACGAGCCTGATGGAAAGTGTCGATGCGCAGATGAAATCCCTTGATCCGTTCTACAAATTCCTTGAAGCGTCCCTTCAGATGCGCGACAAGACCATGGTGCGCTCCGTCCTAGACGACGACTGGCCTCAGCTCGAAACCGGCGTCCTGAACCCGGTCAGCAAGCTGATTGCCCTGCAAAAAGAAAAAATCCAGGCTGAGCATGCCGCAAGCGTGGCCGCAGCGGAAAAAATGCGTTTGATCGTCATTCTGACGCTGATCGTCGGCGCGATCGTCACCATCGCATCCACCACCGCCACCACCCTCCTGATCCGCAGCATGGATATGGGCATGAAATATTTGCAGCAGGCCCTGGCTCGCGTGGCGTCCGGCGACCTGCAAACACGCGTGGCTTTTGCCCACAACAATGAATTCGGCGATATGGCCCGCCACCTGGAAAGTACGCTGGAAAGCCTGCGCAACATGGTGGCGGACATGAAGCAAGCGGCCCGCACCGTCAGCGACGAAGCCGTGCTGCTGGCAGATACCGTTTCGAGTGTCGAGCAGAGTTCGCGCAATCAGTCGCTGGCAGCCGCCGAAACGGCCGCCGCTGTGCAGCAGATCGCCGTGAGCATCGAACAAGTCACCCAGAACGCGCGCGAATCGCTGTCCATTTCGAACGAAGGCAGCGCGCTGTGCGAAAACGGAAAACAAGTCGCCACCCAGGCGGCAAGCGAAATGGCGGGTATATCCCAAGCGGTAACCGAGTCTTCGCGCCTGATTGCCGCTCTCAACAAGCGCTCCGGCGAAATCAGCAAAATCACCCTGGTGATCAAGGATATTGCGGAACAAACAAATCTGCTGGCCCTCAACGCAGCCATTGAAGCGGCGCGCGCCGGCGAACAGGGGCGCGGCTTTGCTGTGGTCGCGGACGAAGTCAGGAAACTGGCGGAGCGCACCACCAAAGCCACGGTGGAAATCAACGTCATGATCAGCGGCATTCAGGCCGACACGCGAGAATCCATGTCAGTGATGGAAAACAGCAGGTTGAAGGTAAAAGAAGGCGTGTCGCTGGCGAACCAGGCCACCAATTCGCTATCGGCCATCGACACCGGGGCCAAGCGCACGGCGCAAAGCATCGGCGAAATCGCCAGCGCAACCAACGAGCAGCACAACGCGAGTCAGGATATCGCGCGAAACGTGGAACGGATTTCCACCATGGCGGAAGACAATTCGCGCTCGATCAGCAGCCTGTCGGGCGCCGTCCACAAGCTCAAGGAACTGGCGCGCAATTTCGAGCTGGCAGTGGCGCAGTTCCAGGCCTGAGCGATCGTTATCCGGCAGCGGACTCGCGCACGACAGAGGCAAGCATCTCGGCCCAGTGCCGCACATCCGCTTCCGACTGCCCCTCGACCATCACCCGCAACAGCGGTTCCGTCCCGGAAGGCCGCAGCAGCACACGGCCTGAGCCGTCCAGGGCGCGCTCCGCCTGCGACACTGCAGCCTTAACCGCAGCGCTGGTACGGAAATCAAAACCTTTGACGATCGGCACGTTGATCAGAATCTGCGGATAAAGCACCAACTCCTGTGTGAACACGGACAGGCTTTTACCGCTCAGCTTAAGCGCTTCCAGGACCTGCAGGGCAGAGATGATGCCGTCCCCGGTGGTATGACGGTCAAGGCACAGGATGTGTCCGGAATTTTCGCCCCCCAGGTACCAGCCTCGCTCCTGGATAAGTTCGAGCACATAGCGATCGCCCACTTTGGCGCGCGCAAACGGGATGCCCAGCTTTGCCAGAGCGTGCTCCATGGCTAGATTGGTCATCAGCGTGCCGACCACCCCCCCTTTGAGAAACCCCTGCTCCTGGCGAAATTTGGCAATCGCGTAAATCAACTGGTCGCCGTCATAAAGCTGGCCGGAGGCATCTACCATCATCACCCGGTCGCCATCGCCATCCAGCGCGATACCAACATCAGCGCCATATTGCTGAACCGCCGCTATCAAGGCGTCCGGCTTGGTCGAGCCGCAATCGCGGTTTATATTCAGGCCATCCGGCTGGTTTCCAACTGCGATCACCTCTGCGCCCAGTTCATGGAACACCGGGGGAGCGACGTGATAAGTCGCGCCATTGGCGCAATCCACCACGATCTTCATGCCGCGCAGATCGAGTTCGTTGGGAAAGGAACTCTTGCAGAATTCGATATAGCGCCCGGCGGCATCATTAACCCGCCTGGCTTTACCCAATTGGGCAGAAGGCATGGTGCACAGCGGCTTTTCTAGCTCATCCTCGATAGCCTGCTCGGTTGCGTCTGATAATTTGTTGCCGCTGGCTGAGAATAATTTGATGCCGTTATCTTCAAAGGGATTATGCGATGCGGAAATCACAACTCCGGCTTGAGCGCGCAGGGCACGGGTAAGATAAGCCACCCCGGGCGTCGGCATCGGACCGAGCAGCAGCACGTCCACGCCGGCGGCAGACAACCCGGCCTCCAACGCCGACTCCAGCATGTAGCCGGATATCCGCGTGTCCTTGCCGATCAGCACGCTAGGGCGCTCCCCTTTGCCGCTGCTTCCCTGTGCCAGCACGCGTCCCGCCGCGTTGCCCAGGCGCATCACGAAATCTGGCGTAATCGGAGCCTCGCCCACTTTGCCACGCACGCCATCGGTACCGAAATACTTTCTGTTCATCTTGCTCCCTCGACTGCAGTAACGATCTGCAGTGCTTGCCTGGTCTCTTTCACATCATGTACGCGCAGAATTTTAGCGCCCTTCATGGCAGAAATCACTGCCGCGGCAACACTTGGCACCATTCTTTCCGCCGCATCCAAACCTGTCAGCGCCCCCAGCATGGATTTGCGCGACAAGCCCGCCAGCAGCGGCACTCCAAGTGACCGGAACGCATCAAGGCCACGCAGCAACGCCAAGTTGTGTTCCAGCGCCTTGCCAAAGCCGAAGCCGGGATCGATCACGATGCGCTCGCGGGCGATGCCGGCCTGTTCCGCCGCCATAACGCGCGCGGCGAGGAATGCCTTCACTTCCGTCACCACGTTCTGATAGCGGGGATCGTGTTGCATGGTGCGCGGCTCGCCTTGCATGTGCATCAGGCATACCCCCACCCCGGAATCCGCCACCGCTTGCAGTGCCCTTGGGCTTTGCAGCGCGTTGACGTCGTTGATCATGTCCGCGCCGGTCTGTATCGCAGCACGCATCACTTCGGGCTTCAAGGTATCGACCGAAAGCGGCAAACCGCAGTGCGCCAAGCCCTCGAGTACCGGCGCAATACGGTCCAGCTCTTCCGCTACGCCGACCGACTGTGCGCCGGGGCGAGTCGATTCGCCACCGATATCAAGGATGTCGGCGCCGTGTTCGATGAGTTGCAGCGCATGGGCAATTGCATGCTCGGTAATGTAGAACTTGCCGCCATCCGAAAAGGAATCGGGCGTAACGTTGACGATGCCCATGATGAGTGGGCGATCCAGCGAAAGTTTGAAGCGGCCGCAGTGGAGCATATGAAGCGCGAAGGGCGTGGAATGAGGAGGAATAGATTACCCCTCACTCCTCCCCCTCACATGAATCAGACTTCCTGGGCAGGCGTAGACGACGCGGCCGGCGCCGGTGCGCTCGGCGTATTGTCCTTTGACGGACTGGCAGTGCCTTGGCTAGGTTTGGGTGGGCGTGGAGCAATGCCGTCCATGATGTCTGTGATCTGATCTGCATCGATGGTTTCCCATTCCAGCAGCGCTTTTGCCATCACCTCGATTTTGTCGCGATTATCCTCAATCAGCTTGCGTGCCAGCGCATACTGTTGGTCGATGATGCGGCGAATTTCCTTATCCACCTGTTGCATAGTGGCCTCGGACACATTTTTGTGCGTTGTCACCGAACGGCCGAGAAACACCTCGCCTTCGTTCTCGCCGTAAACCATCGGCCCCAACGCATCGCTCATACCCCATTGCGTCACCATGCGCCGCGCCATTTCAGTGGCGCGCTCAAAATCGTTGCTGGCGCCAGTGGTCATCTGCCCCATGAACACCTCCTCGGCGATACGTCCACCGAACAGCACCGCGATGTTCTGTAGTATGCCCTCACTGTTCAAGCTGTAGCGGTCTTCGACCGGCAACTGCATGGTCACGCCCAAGGCGCGGCCGCGCGGGATGATGGTAACTTTATGCACCGGGTCGGTCTTGGGCAACAGGCGTGCCACCACGGCATGTCCGGACTCGTGATAAGCCGTATTCCTGCGCTCCTCTTCCGGCATCACGATGGAACGACGTTCGGC
>JBDKRR010000019.1:0-7023 GCA_039683315.1 Sulfuricella sp. | reverse complement strand
CAAACTCGCGTCCGCGCAGGGCGACGAGTTGATGGCGCAGGCGCAAGAGATCAACGGCGTGAATGTGCTGGCAGCCAGGCTGGATGGTGCTGACGCGGCGGTGTTGCGCGAGACGCTGGATAAATTGAAAGACAAACTCAAGTCCGCTGCTATCGTGCTGGCTGCGGTGAACGAGGGCAAGGTCAGCCTGATCGCGGGTGTGACGGCGGATCAGACCGGCAAGGTGAAAGCCGGAGAACTGGTCAACTTCGTTGCCCAGCAGGTCGGCGGCAAGGGCGGCGGTCGCCCCGACATGGCCCAGGCCGGCGGCACCCAGCCGGAGAATCTGTCGCAGGCGCTGGCCGGGGTGGTGGAATGGGTGAAGGCCAAGCTGTAATCAGCGTGAGGTAGGAAGATTGGATTTGTTGGGTTACGCCCCGGCGGGGCTACCCAATGTTGGGCATAGCCTGGGCCATAGAGCCGTAGGGTGGGTTGAGCGCAGCGATACCCACCAATCCGATGCCGCCTTCCTCACGTCAGGTTGTGGTGATTCTCCAGCAGTTTCTGGTAGATGAGATTTTGCAGCAGGATCGCCTGGCTGCTTTGCAGCTTGAGCAGCTTGACCCCGTACTGAAAAGTAAAACTCCCTGATGGGTTGTCCTGCAACGCCACGTTCTGGATCAGCGCCGCGGTTTCGATGTGCGCATCGTAGTCGTTGGGCTGGATGGTGAAGTGGAAGGAAACGTTGATTTCCTGGTCCTTTTCGCCCAGCTCTTCTTCGGCATCGATCAGGATGCCCGCCGTGCTGATATTGGAAATCGTCGCGTGTTTGGCGATGCTTGCGCCTGTCGGTATGACCTTGACCGGCAGGTTGACCCGGACCCGCTCCGCGTTCCGGATCTTCGTGGTGCTGATGACTTCGGGGTAGGTCAGATGCAGGTAGTAGAAGGGTTCGCGGCAAATGCGTTCGATCGTGGTTTCGAACGAGAAGGTTTCCTTGCCGGAAAACCCGCGCACGATCAGTTTCTCGCCGTCGCGCATGGGCAGCGGCAGGCTGTCCACGATGGGGGTGCGCAGCAGCACGCTGAGCCCTTTCACGTAGCCCACCAGGGTGGTGAAAAACTTCATGTCGTGGCGCCGTGACGGCACCTCGACTTGCATGCGGTCGCCGACGTGCAGCTGGAGTTCTTCGAATATATCTTCCATATTTTTTAAGACAGCAGCCGAACGACGCGTTGCGGATAAGGAATTTCAATACCTTCCTGCTGGAAGCGCCGCCATATTCCCAGGTTGATTTCGGAGCGCAGGTTCTGCTGACCTTCTTCCGGATCGTTGATCCAGGCGCTCAGTTCAAGGTCGATGCCGCTTTCGCCAAAATTCTTCAGAAATACCTGGGGTGGCGGCTCCTGCATCACTCGCGCGTGTTTGCCCGCTTCCTCCACCATGACTTCCATGGCCTTTTCGAGCGGGCTGTCGTAGCTGATCTGCAGCGGGATGTATACGCGCAGCTCATGGTTGGTGTAGGAATGATTCAGCACCGTTGAGGTGATCAGGGTTTCGTTGGGGATGAGCGCTTCCGTACCGTCCGCGCCCTTGATCACCGCATAGCGGGAAGTGATTTTGGTGACCGTGCCGAAACGGTTGTCCACGGTTACCAGGTCGCCGATGCGGATGGAGTGATCGAGCAGGATGATGAAGCCGCTGACGTAATTGCTGGCGATTTTCTGCAGCCCGAAACCGATGCCCACGCCAAGTGCGCCGCCGAACACCGATAAAACGGTAATGTCGATGCCGGCGAGGGGCAGGGCGACGAGCATGCCGATTAGCACCAGCACGGCGCGGAGGAATTTCGCCAGGACCACGCGCAGGCTCATGTTCAAATGCTCCGCACGCATCAGGCGCCCCTCTATGCTGGTGGCGATCCATAGCGCGACCAGCATGGTCACGGCAACGGAGAGCAGTCCGCTCAAAATCAGCAGCAGGGATATCTTGTTTTTGCCGACGTGGAAGCTGAGATCGTCCATCGCTTGCAGTATTTCCGGCAGAAAGCCGGTGATGTGCAAGGCTACGCCGCTCCAGATCAGGATGGCGATAAAACGTTCGGACGTTTGCAGCCAGCCGCTCGGGGCAAAGATGTGGCGCAGCGCGTACACGGCGAGGCGCACCAGGGCCAGCGAGACCAGCAGCGGCACCGTGACGTTGAGCAGGGCGACGTGCTGCCAGTGCTGCAGCACGGCTTTGCCGCTCAACACCAGCAGTAGCGCGGCCAGTGGAAAAGTAATGCGGTTGACGCCCCCCATGCCCAGTTTCCAGGCGCCTTCCTGCACCGGGATCTGGGCGCGGATCAGACGCATGAACAGCCAGGCCAGGACCAGGCTGAATGCGAGTACGCCGAGCTGCCACCAGATGTCGGCTTGCTGCAGGTCGCTGAAGAGATCGAACAGGAGATTGCGAATTTCTTGAGTGTTGTTCATTGAATCGCCCTGTAATCAACGGCCGGGTTCGTACGGTCTGGCGTGGGCGCGATGCCGTTGCCAGTTGGCGAGATAGGCCTGCGTCAGCTGCGGGTTGCCGCGGAACACCAGCAGGTTTTCGGCGTTCTTGTACTGGGCTGCCTGGGTGAAATTGAAAGAGCCGGTGATGACTGCGGCCTGGGGCGTGCCGGCGTCGATCACCATGATTTTGTTGTGGGCGCTGCTGTGGACGTTATCCACGAACGTGGTCACCCCGGAAGCGGCGATCCTCGGCACCAGGCCGCGCTCCATCCTGCGTATCTGCTCGTCGTCGGCTATCAGTTGCACGTCCACCCCGCGACGCCTGGCATCCATCAGGGCATAGGCGATCTGGCGATGGGTGAAGCTGTAAGCCTGCACCAGCACCTGCTTTCTGGCACCGCGAATAGCCTGCACCACCAGCGCGCCGGCATCGTCTTGCGGCGAAAAAGCGAGTTGGACGGTGCCGCTGGCGGCGATGGTTTGGGTTGCAGGTGAGCTGGACGGGAATTCGAAGGCGGAGGCACTGCCGCAGAGCAGGATTAGAAGCCAGGGAATGATTTTTTTCATAGGGCTTCTATTGTATTGCAAGGACGGCGATGATTTGTTTGTGTCCAGGCACAAATTTTCTTCGCCAGCGCCCTGATGCTTCAGGACGGAACCCTCTCTGATTCAGAGTATGGCGCCGAGCAGGCTGTCGTGCGTGACGATTTCCCCCTTGCGGATCAGCTCGCGCGCAGCATCGAGCCGGTCCCACACGTTGCACATCATCACCCCGCGCACGCGTCCTTCGTGCAGGTAATAGATCACCCCGGTATGGTTTTCCTTCTGCCAGTCGGCGAAGGTTTCCAGATTGGTGTCCACCTCGCCGGTGGCTTCGTAGCCGAACTCGAACAGATCTGAAAAGAAATACGGCTGGTAGGTGAAGGGTTCGTGCGCCCCGGCCATGTTCGAGCCGGCCCAGCGTCCCTGCGTCAGCGCATTGTCCCAGTGTTCGATGCGCATGCTCTTGCCCAGCGCGCGATAGGGGAAAAAGGCGTTGTCGCCGGCCGCGTGGATGTCGGGATGGGTCGTTTCGAGATACTCGTTGACCACGATGCCGTTGCCCACTTCCAGCCCCGCGTCCCGGGCAAGGCCGATGTCCGGATCGACGCCGATGCCGACGATCAGTAGGTCGGATTCGATGCTTTTTCCGCTCACGGTCTCGGTTCGAAATCCTTCCCCGTTCTTGCTGAAGGACACGGGAGAGTCGGAGTGGATCACCCGGATCCCGCGTTCCTGGAAATGTCGCTGCACCGCCATGCCGAGGGCTTCCGGAAACACCCGGCGGCAAAGAGTCAGCGAGGGGAAAATCATGGTGACTTCGAGATTGAGGTTGAGCGCGGCGGCAAGCTCCGAGCCGATGAACCCGCCGCCGACGATCAGCGCGGTCTTGTCCACTTTTGCGTCGTTGCGCATGCGCAGGTAATCGTCGAGCGTGCGGAAGTAGCAGATGCCTTCCAGGTCGCCGCCGGGAATATCGATCCGGCGCGGCGAAGCGCCGGTTGCCAGCAGCAGCTTGCCGAAGCGGTAGCGCTTGCCGCTCGCGGTGGCGATGGTTTTTTCATGCGGATCGAGCTTTTCCGCTTTTTCGCCGAGCAGCATGTTTACCCCACGCTCGTCGTAGAACGCCTGGTCGTGCAGGAAGATTTCTTCCACCCGGGTTTTGCCGAACCACAGCTTCTTGGAAAGCGGCGGGCGGTCGTAGGGAGGGTGCGCCTCCGCGCTGAGCAGCAGGATGCTTCCCTTCTCGTCGCGCTCCCGGATGCCCTCGATGGCCGAGGCGCCGGCCAAGCCGCCGCCCACGATCACGTAATCGAATTTAGTCATGGCGCGTATTCTCTTCGTCAGTCCTGCCGCGCGGCATCATTTCTTGGCCCGCTGAGCCGGCGCTGCCGGGGTGATGGTGCATATCGCCTTGGGTGCGTCGATGCGCAGCACCATGGACTCCCGCACGGTGAAGTTGAAGTGGGCGGAATCGGGGAAGGTGTAGTCCACCGTGAAATCTTCGCCGATGAGCAGGATGCCGGCTTCCGGCGCGACCAGCACCGCGCCCTCGATATCGGTCTTGAAAATGCCGTTGGTGCACAGGCCTTGCAGATGGTTGATCTGCAGCAGGTCGGAGCCTTCCGGATAGCGCCGGAACAGGTTGTTGTAGAGGCGCGCTTCGAGAGCCAGCGCATAGGGGCCGTGAAAGTGTGACTTGTCCAGCAGCGTGACGGCGGACAGCACGTCGCGCAGCACCTGTTCCACGTCGTTCCAGTCGCCGCCCTGCAGGTGGTTGCGGCTCTCCACGGTGCATAGCCCGTCCAGCCCGAATTCTGCATCGCCGCGGTAGATCAGCTCCTCCTCGCGCGCCGCCAGCTCCAGGGTGGCCTGGCCGAGGGCGCTGAGATCGAGCGGCTGGCCCATCTCGGTATGGGCGGAAACACGGCGCCGGCTCAGGGTGAAGTGGCGGAAGATCATCGGTACCGGGATGGTGCGGGAAATGATGGTGGTGGCGCCGTGGGAGGCGTGCTGGCGCTGGTCGTCGTTGCCCGCCGGAGCGGCCACGTAGCCCAGGCCGAAAGGGCCGTCCACCGGGAGGAAACGGCGTGCTGTGAGGACCTTGCGTGCCTCGGTCACCGCCAGTTCCTCCATGCGCGTGAGGATGGCGGCGTCAAACGGAAGATTGGTGTTGTTCATGTCAGGCTCCTTTCATGCTGCCGACCGTCAGGTGCGGGGTCGCTGCCCCGCCCTGGGGCGGGGCAGCGACAGCGATCTTGCCGGTCGCCACTTCCTCGGCCAGGGTGATCTCTCCCTGGCTGAACAGGTAGGTGCGCAGGATTTCGTCCAGCCTGGGGGTGCTGCGGCGCAGCCATTCCAGGATCATGGCCGCGTGCTCCATTTCCTCGTGCATGTTATGCAGCAGAATGGCGCGCAGTTCCGCGTCGCCGCAGGCATCGGCGCGCTGGTGGTACCAGTCCACCGCCTCGAACTCCTCCATCAGCGAGAGGATGGCACGATGGGAGTCCAGGGTCGCCGGGGCAAGCTTTTCTTCGTTTTCGTGCAGGCCTTCGTGTGCCATGATGCTCATCTCCTGTATGCCGATAGGATTGGCATTTTCAGTTGATGGTTACACATTCGATTTACCCAGGGTATAAATTACAGCCTGTATATCGTGTATGGAAACTACGTAGTATCCAGCGCCTGACGGGGCGCATTTGCAGAGCGGGCTTGAATTGTGAAACATTCGCCACAAAGTCCGTAGGGTAAAAATAACAGCCTCCCAGGATGAACATGTCTGACGTAAACGATGCGATTGAAGGCGTAGTGATCGAACCGAGTGGGTCTTCCGCGCTTGCCTTGACGGTACAGACGCTGCCCGATACCCTTTACCTCCTGCCGCTCAGCGAACGCCCTTTCTTTCCGGCGCAGACCCTGCCGCTGCTGATGAACATGTCGCCGTGGCTGGATACCGTCGAGAAAATCGGCGAAACCGCGCAGAAAATGGTCGGTCTGGTGATGGTGCGTCCGAGCAGTACCGACGACGTCAAGCCGCAGGATTTTTACGCCACCGGTACCGCGGTGCACATGCATCACCCGGTGCGTGCCGACGGCAAGATTCAGTTCATCGCGGAAGGGCAGAAGCGTTTCCGCATCGTCAAATGGCTGTCGGACACGGCGCCTTTCCTGGCGCAGGTGGAATATCCCAACGACAACCGCGGCGCCAATACCGACGAGGTGAAAGCCTATGCCATGGCGATCATCAACTCGATCAAGGAACTGCTGCCGCTCAATCCGCTATACAGCGAAGAGCTGAAGTTCTTCCTCAACCGTTTCAGCCCGAACGAGCCCTCGCTGCTCACCGATTTCGCCGCCTCGCTCACCACCGCGCCCAAGGAGAAACTGCAGGACGTGCTGGAGGCACTGAACCTGCGCCGCCGCATGGAAAAAGTGCTGGTGCTGATCAAGAAGGAGCTCGATGTCGCGCGCCTGCAGTCGCAGATCCGCGAGCAGGTCGACGAGAAGATGACCAAGAACCAGCGCGAGTTCTTTCTGCGCGAACAGCTCAAGGCCATCCAGAAGGAACTCGGCCTGGCCAAGGACGACAAGACCGCCGAGATCGACCGCTTCCACGAACGCCTCGCCAAGCTTGAATTGACCGAGGCGGCGCAGCAGCGCGTGGACGAGGAAATGCAGAAGCTGTCCATGCTCGAAACCGGCTCGCCGGAATACGCGGTGACGCGCAATTACCTCGACTGGCTGACCCAGTTGCCGTGGGGCAAGTACTCGAAAGACAAGCTCGACCTCAAGCGGGCGCGCAAGATTCTCGACCGCGACCACGACGGTCTGGAAGACGTGAAGGAACGCATCATCGAATTCCTCGCGGTGGGCGCGCACAAGGGCGAGATCGCCGGTTCCATCGTCCTGCTGGTCGGCCCCCCGGGGGTGGGCAAGACTTCCATCGGCCGTTCCATCGCCGATGCCCTGGGACGCAAGTTCTATCGTTTTTCTCTCGGCGGCATGCGCG
>JBDKRR010000018.1:0-2217 GCA_039683315.1 Sulfuricella sp. | reverse complement strand
CAGCAGGTGCTGGCCTACCAGTTCAACGGTACGCGCTACGATTGCGGCAGCAAGCTGGGGTATCTCAAGGCGACGGTGGAACACGCGCTGAAGCACCCGGAACTGAGCGGGGAATTCGCCAGCTATTTGAAAGAGATGAGCCGTACGCTCGAATGATATTTATGTGCAGGGAGGCCGGATTTGGAATCCTTAGTCATCACTTGGCGTGAACTGCTGATTGTCGTCGCAGTCGTGCTGGCGGTCTACATCGCCGAAATGCTGCTGTTGTTGCGTTCCAAGCGGGGAGGGCGGCGGTGGAAGGCCGACGCGGCACCTGCCGAGCCCAGGCTCGACGCGCTGGAAGGCGAAATCGAACAGTTGCGCGAGCAGCTACTGCATTTCAAGGATCAGCTCGACAAGCTCGAAGCCGCCCCGCCGCCGCAGGCGAACGCTCAGTCCTCGCCATACAGCCAGGCGATTCAGCTGGCCAAGCAGGGGGCGGATGTCAGCGAGGTGGCGGCGAACTGCGGCATCTCGCGCGGCGAGGCCGAGTTGATCGTGGCCATGCATAGGGCCAAGGGGCTATGATCCAGAATGATGTAGTTACTCAACTGCAGATGCTGATCAAGACTTCAGCGCCGCCGCTGCTGGAAGTCTCGCAACAGCAGCTGGAACTGCCGCAGCTGGTTCCGGGGCAGAAACTGCCAGCCTTCGTGGTCGCCAATCTGCCCAACGGGCGCTTCCAGGTCTTGATCGCGGACAAGATGCTGGACATGAACCTACCCAAGAACACCCAGCCCGGCGATACGGTGGACCTTGTTTTCGTCACTACCAAGCCGCGCCTCACCTTCGTGCTGGCCAGCGATCTGGGCAACATAACCAACTCGGCCAATACGGCTAGTGCAGCGAATGCAAAACCCCTGGTTTCCCTGAGCGATACGGCGCGTTTCCTGGGTGGCCTGCTGGAGAAGACGGCACAACCCGACAGCGCAAACAGCCCAAAAGGCACGGCAACGGCGGTCACTAGCGCTACGCCGCTGGTTTCCGCCGCACCGAGCAACACGCTGGACTTCGCTCAGGCCCTGCGCGGCGCATTGACGCAAAGCGGCCTGTTTTACGAATCCCACCAGGCGCAGTGGGTGACGGGCCAGATCCCGTTGACTGATTTGCTGCGCGAGCCGCAAGGGCGCCTGTCTCCCGCCGCCGAGGCGCCACAAGCCGCTCAGGGCGGCACAAACCCGCAGGCGTCTGTTAGTGCGCAGACCACGGCACACACACAACAAACTGTGCCGAACCCGCTGCATTTGAACGATATGCTAGCGGCCAAGCCGCTGGCTGCCGACCAGATCGCCCACCCTGACACCCTGCCTCTCGTGCGTCAGCAGCTGGAAGCGCTGGACTCCCGCCAGGTGGTGTGGCAAGGCCAGGTATGGCCGGGACAGACCATGGACTGGAAGGTCGAGGAGCGCTCCGCGCGGGAACAGCGCGGCGAAACGGCGATGCCGGAGTGGCAGACCAGCCTGCACATGGTGTTGCCGCACCTGGGGGAAATCGCCGCAACCCTTACGCTGCAGCCCCAGGGCATCCGCGTCCAGTTGGGCGCCAGGGACGCGGCGAGCGCAAAATTGCTGGCGGAACAGCGTATCGCCCTGAAACAGGGGATGGAAACCTCCGGCCTGCAACTGGTTGAAATGAAGGTGCGCCATGAAACCGAAGGATGACCGCCGTACCGCGGTCGCCCTGGCCTACAATGCGGGCCAGGCCGCGCCAAAGGTGGTCGCGAAAGGGCGTGGCCTGCTGGCGGAAGCCATCATCGAGCGTGCCAGGGAAGCCGGCGTCTACGTGCATGAATCGCCCGCCCTGGTTTCCATCCTCATGCAAGTCGATCTGGATCAGCACATCCCGACCGAGCTCTATGTGGCCGTGGCGGAACTGCTGGTATGGCTGTATCGCCTGGAGCATGGGCTAACCCCGGAAATCCCGCCGGGCGTGGCGGAAAAGCTGCTGAAATGAACCTGAAAACCTCAGTTCGATAACCACGGAGGGCCCGGAGAACACGGAGAAAGGCAGTTTGCGTCCTTTAGCAGACTCACCCAACGGGTGGAATCAAGGATGGTGCAATCCATTGTTTTTACTCCGTGCTCTCCCGTGAGCTCAGTGGTTAACTGATTTTTATAGGATGAGGCTTGCCGGGTCAAGCCTGTAACTGCTGCAGCAAGTCCGCTTCGAAACGCAATA
>JBDKRR010000017.1:0-4031 GCA_039683315.1 Sulfuricella sp. | reverse complement strand
AACCTGCTTGGCCTCTGCGCTCAGGGCATTGAACCGGCCCTGCAGCGTCATGTACCGGGCCTTGTCGTCGCCATCCACATAGGGTTTTGCGGGGTCGATCTGCGCCAATGTGGCGTCGTGCATCAGGTCTGCCAGCTTGGCCTCGTCGGGCAGCTTCGCCCATCGCGTCACCAGTTGGTCGGCCTCGGCACCGCCCTCATTCTTGTCGGCTTCCATCTGCTGCACCAGCCGGTTGTACTCGGCCAGCGGCACCAAGTCGCCGTAGATGTCCACGATCTGGCGGCGGCCCAGGGCCTGCAGCCCAATGCCCAGGTAGTCGGTCAGCTTGAAACCGGCGCGCTGCTTGATGTTGGCCACCGTGATGGACTTGATTGCAGCACCTGCTGCGTTGGCCAGCTCGTCGCGGGCCTTGCTGGCCAGGTCGGCCATGCCGGCGCGGCTGAAACGAATGTCGGGGTTGGCGGGGTCGAAGTCGCCGTTGTTGAAGACGGACTTGATTTGGGTGTTTTCAACCACTCCCCATGTTTTGTTTCCGTTTTCTGTATAGGTAATCGAGTCGAATCCAGCCCTCACAATGAAATTTCTAATTTCACTTGCGCCTCTTGTCCCAAATAGTGCGTCAGCGCTCTGCCAGAAATCATATCCACTGTATGTTGGTCCGCTTTCCTCGCGTCGAGCAGCCGATTGCAGGTCACGAATGATGTTATCGACTGCTGTCTTTTCAATTATTTTGCCTACCGCTTCAGCCTGCTTGGCAACCTCGTTAATGAAATCGGTAACTTTCACGCTCCGCGGCAAAGCATCGCCATTGAATGGAGCTTCTGCCTTCATGTAGAGTGGCATGACATTGGAATTTCCGCCTTGCTCGCCTCTAAATTCTGCATATTGACTGGCCAGATCAGGAGTTTCAGACGCCCAAATCCATCGACTGAAGCCCCATTGATTGAAGTCGCCACCAGTGCCGTGATACACCACCAGCGGCTTGCCTTGTTTTGCTATATACTTGGCGGATGGCAAATCATCACTGATGGAGGTTTTTGCATGGGGCGCAAACGAAACGAACTTATTAAAAAGGTCTGCGAGTGCTGTGGCATCGAGTTTGAAATCCTTAGCTGGAGAGCCAAGGCCGGGAGAGGTAGATTTTGCAGCCTCACCTGCGCTAACAGATTTAACGCCAGTATTGCCGCCCCAAAAATCAGTGCTGCCTTGAAGGGAAAGCAGTCCCCCCACTTCGCGCAAGTTGAAGTCGCTTGCAAGCAATGCGGGGGCAATTTCTTGGTCGCGCCCAGTGGCTATGGCATTCGCAAGTTTTGTGGAAAGGCTTGTCAGGATGCCTCTAAACGTAGAGAGAACTTGGTCAGATACAGGCGCGTTAAGGGCGTTGACGAACATCGAGGTGTTGCCGCCGCCATCCTTGGGCCTGAGGCCATCCTTGGAAAAGCTGTTCACCACATCGACAGGAACAAGACCAACAATACCCCGGCCAATCTTGTCGTTCTTAGCCAAAGCCAGCATCAAAGCCTGCACAGGGTTGAGTCCAGAGCCGGTCGCATTTTGAGCGGCCAAGAGATCGCGCAAAAGTACCCCAACTCCATCTGGCTTGGACAGTAATTCCTCCAATCCACTCTCAACCACCTTGCTGCTACCAAACCAACGGGCGAACGCCTCGGTCTGCGTCTGGTCGCCCGCTCTCTCCTGCGTCTGCACCAGGCTACCTCTCCCCTGCTGCTGCACCATGTGCATTCCGCGATTGTGCCAAAAGGCGGCCCTTCCCGCATCGGGGGCGTCCTCCGTCAGCAGCCGGTCGGCCACGCGCAGCACCTCGGACAGCGCCGTATCGCTGGCGGGCGATAGACCCAGCAGCGAGCGCACCGACTGCACGAAGCTCGACCACAGCGAGCCAGACTTGTACGGGATCGCTTCGAGGTACTGCTGCGCCTCCGCATTCGACAGCGCCCAGGCCAGCACCTCATCATCAGAGCGGAATGCGTTGTTGGCATCGGACCGCATGTCCTGCTCGAACTCTGTCAGCGTTACCTTGCCAGCGTCGGCATCGGAAAATCGCTGTGTGATGTGGGCAGAAATGGCATCCGTCACTGCCATCAGGTCGCGCACATGCTTGCCAGCGATCGAATCTGGCAGGTTGCGGCCGTAGAACACCATGCCGGTCGTGGTTGCGTGCACCAGTTCATGGAGCAACACCTCTTCCTCCACCCCCACCTTGCCAGCTACGTCCGCACCGTTGAGCCAAACGGCAATGTCCCGGCCCTTGGTGTCGAAGGCGGTTTCCGTGTAGCCCCTTGCGTTGGCCAGCGCGGCCGGCGCCATGTCGCCGCGGTGAACGATGTGAAGTTGAAGATCCACACCGGCTTGCGCCAGCCGCTCCAGCTTGTCCAGCACCTGCTGGGCGACGGCGGACCGCGCCTTGTCGCCGGATTGGGTCAAGAAACGCGCAGCGTTCAGCAGGCTACCGCCCTCGATGGCTGACTGCACCCGCTTCGCCTCGGCGGCGGGTGCATCGCCCACGTTGCGGCTGGCCATGGAGGCGCCGCGCGCACTCCCCAGAATCGCCCCCTCCCCATGCAGCGCCAGCCAGGCTTTCATGTTGGCCATGCCCTTGATGGTGACGGTGCCATCGGCGGTGTTGAACGAGTAGGTGCAGTTGCTTTTGCTCATGTTTCAGTCTCAGCAGTTGATTTGCACCAGGCCGGCATCATCCAGGCGCTCCAAGATGTCGAGGAAGTTGGATTCGACCTCACGGATTTTGTCGGCCAAGGGGTGCTGATCCACAGCCCTATACGCTTGGGTCAGTTTCAGGCCACGAGGAGCCTCCAGGGCCTTGAACAGATCGGCCACCTCCTTTTCAGTGGCGTCCTGGCGCAGATTGGAGGGCTTCGAGAAGTTCGCTTTCGTGGTGCCAAACTTGGCGCGTGTGCGCTCCAGATTCTGACGACCGCCCAGGATAGCGCGCGTCATCTGGGTGACGAACCTCTCCGCATCCGTCTGGGTCAGGCCGCGAATCCAGTTACCCAGGTTGCCGAAGGCGCCGAACTTGTCGGCCACGTCAGCCAGCCAGGACAGCATGCGCTTGACCAAGGCAGGCTGCCGAGCAGATCCGATGCCGGCGTCAGCAAAAAGGTCTTCTGACACCATGGCCAGGGCTTCCTCACGGGCCAGGGTTTCATAGGCCTGCGGTGTCATGGATTCCGCGCGCTGCTGCCCCTCCGGTGAGGCCTTCCAGTCGCGCACGTATCTGGCGACAAGGGGGTTATTGGCGAACTGTTGAAGCAGGGCCGCATAATCTTTGGCCGGAATGACCCGCTGCAATCCCAGGTGGAAGAGCTCATGAAAGATCGTGACATGAACGTCGCCAGGCGACACCAGGTTGTCTGCGAAAAGGTAGATGCGGCCATTGAAGACCGCGCCCGAAGGCTTGGTACCGGAGGGGGCGACCAAACCGTTGACCTCACTTGGCTGGTTGACCACAGTGATCGGCAAGGTCTCTTTGGCCGCACGCTGGAACGAATTTACGATGGCCTGCACCGTCTCGCGCGATGGCTTCTTGCCATTGCCGGCCGGTGACAGCAGGCCTTGGCTGAACTTGGCGCCAGCGCCAGCTCCATCTCGGTCAGGAAGAGCCAAGTCGCCAGCAGGCTTATCTATGACCACCATGCGGGCGTTGACGGCGGTATTCACAGGCAGGCTTGGGTCCATGAAACTGCCCTCTGGCAGCTTCTCGCTGGTACCGTTGACCGATTCCAGCCAGTCGCGGAACTCCTGCGCCTTTTTGTCCTGACCGAAAAACACCCCCTCGCCCATGATGGCCACGACCCGACCACCCGGACGCAGCAGGGTGTAGGCGTGCATGACGTGCTCAGCATCGCGGCGATTGCTGAATGGCGGGTTCATGATGATGCGGTCATAGCCGCTCTCGCTCCCGAGATGGCGAACGCCAGTCAGGTCGTCGCGGTTGAACCATCCCAAGAATGTCTTGCGGTCATCGGTGTAGAGTCCGACGCGATTGCTTCCCA
>JBDKRR010000016.1:0-19144 GCA_039683315.1 Sulfuricella sp. | reverse complement strand
GCAGCAGATATGGGAAAATTCTAGCTATAACCAGGCCATTATCGTGAAATGACAACTTCTTCCCAACTCGTAGCGCAATGGATTCATTCTGCCCATGTGGCCAACACCGGCGGTAAATATGAGTCTGCGGCTGGCTTGTGCAAACAGGCACTGAAAGTCGCGCCGGGCATTCCGGAAGCCTGGTACAACCTTGGCGTTGCGCTACGTGGTTTAGGTAGGCTTGCCGAGGCGAAGGATGCCATTAATAAGACCAGGGTACTTACACTCAACTCTGCCGATGCGCAAAACAGTATCGGCTTGGAGTTTCTTGAATTGGGAGCTCACTCCGAGGCCATGCAATGTTTTGAACGTGCAATTGTGTTGGCGCCGGACTACTCCTTCCCCTATTCCAACATGGGCAAGCTTCAGGAAAAAATGAAGCGCTATGAAGATGCCGAAGCCTCTTTCAGGAAAGCGCTCAGGCTGCAACCCGACCTTGCACCAGTGCATGCCAATCTCTGTGGCATTCTGAATGCCCAGAAGCAGCATGCGGCCGCCGATGCTGCTTGCCGCAAAGCACTTGAACTTGACCCGAACTCCCCGGAGGCGTGGAGCAATTTGGGCGGAGCGCTTGTTGGACTGAAACGCTTTGAGGCTGCGGAAACGGCCGGTCGCAAAGCACTTGAACTTGATCCGAACTCCCCGGGAGCGTGGAACAATTTGGGTGGGGCACTTGTTGGACTGAAACGCTTTGAGGCAGCGGAAACGGCCAGTCGCAAAGCTATTGAGCTTGACCCGAATTCCTCCGAAGCGTGGAATAATTGGGGTCGCGCACTTGCCGGATTAAAACGTTTTGAGGCGGCCGAAATGGCCAGTCGTAAAGCTATTGAATTCGATCCGAATTCTCCGGAAGCATGGAGTAACCTGGGGAGTGCACTTTCCGAACAATTCCGATCGGAAGAAGCCGAAATGGCCTGCCAAAAGGCCATTGAACTCGGTCCGGAACTGGCGTTCCCACATAGTGTGATGGCGAAAGTCTACTTGGAAAAGGGCGCTTCCCAAGAGGCTGCAATGGAATTCCAACAGGCGCTAGCTAAAGATCCTCACGATCTGGATACCCTTTCCAACCTCCTTTTTTGCCTTAACTACGAACCCAACACGTGTCCGAGCGAGATGATTGCAATAGCTCAGCAATTCGATCAGGAAGTCCGCGCCGAGGTTGTTCCCTTCGATTCCTGGAAATGCAGTTCCGATTGCAGCCGGAAACTCAGGATAGGGCTGGTTTCAGGAGATTTCCGACGGCATCCGGTCGGCTATTTTCTGAAAGGGCCGCTGCAAGAGATTGATAAGTCTGTTTTCGAGATGTTTGCCTATAGCAATTACCTTAAGGAAGATGATTTAACGGCCGAACTCCGGCAGCATTGCGCGGCATGGACAAAGGTCGTCGGGAAAAATCATGCCGAACTGGCCAGGCAGATACATGACGACCAGATCGATATCCTGGTCGACCTTTCCGGGCACACGGAATGCGGCCGCTTGCCTACATTCGCCTGGAAACCCGCCCCGGTGCAGGTTACATGGCTTGGCTATTTTGCAACCTCCGGGGTCAAGGAGATTGACTGGAAGATCGGCGACCCATGGGTTACGCCATGTGAAGAGGAACATCATTTCACGGAAAAGATATGGCGGCTTCCGGACAGCTGTTTTTGTTTCTCTCCCCCTGACGGCGCGCCAGCGGTTGCCGCGTTGCCGAGTCAAAGGAATGGCTACACTACATATGGCTGCTTCAATAATCAGACCAAGGTCACCGATGAGGTGATTGAAGTCTGGTCGCGCATTCTGCGGGCCGCGCCGGAAGCCAAACTGTTTTTAAAAGCGCATCAGATGGTCAGCCGCGAGCTTAGAGAAACGCTGCTGGCTCGTTTTGCGCGCCACAATATCGGTCCGGAGCGCCTGCTGCTGGAAGGCTCGGGCACGTACGCAGAATATCTGGATGCTTATGCGCGGGTAGACATCGCGCTAGACCCGTTTCCTTACGCCGGCGGCACCACCACGGCCGAGGGGCTTTGGATGGGAGTGCCAGTCGTAACCCTCAAAGGCGATCGCTTCATTGCCCATCAGGGAGAAAGCATTCTCAATGCGGCGCTGCTTCCGGACTGGATCGCTCGGGACAAGGACGAGTACGTTCATATTGCATTATCCCGCGCTGCAGATCGAACTGCTTTGGCCGGGACGCGAGCGGGTTTGCGCTCACAGGTCGCTGAGTCGCCGCTGTTCGATGCCCCACGCTTTGCCCGCAACCTTGAAGAAGCCTGGAGAGGTATGTGGCAGGCGTGGTGCAAGCTGCAAAATCAAACTGAACGAAGCTAGTCAGGCCGCGAGGCTTCCCAAACTACAGGCCCAGCCGCTGCCAGATCGTAGTAATCAGTCCTGCCTGATTGAGCGTATAAAAATGCAGCCCCGGCGCACCGCCCTGCAGCAGGCGGTCGCACATGGCGGTCACCACGTCGAGGCCGAAGGCGCGAATGGAGGCCGTATCGTCGCCATAGCCCTGCATCTTGAGGCGCAGCCAGCGCGGGATTTCAGCGCCGCAGGCGTCGGAGAAGCGCGCCAGCTGCGAGAAATTGCTGATCGGCATGATGCCGGGCACGATCGGGATAGCGATGCCCATGGCGTCGCATTCGTCGCGGAAGTTGAAGTAGGCGTCGGCGTTGTAGAAGTACTGGGTGATCGCGGCGTTGGCGCCGGCGTCGACCTTGCGCTTGAAGTTGGCGAGATCGGCCTGTGCCGTCGGTGCCTGGGGGTGAAACTCGGGGTAGGCCGCCACTTCGATTTGAAAATAGTCACCGGTTTCGGCGCGGATGAAGGCCACCAGCTCGTTGGCGTAGCGGAATTCGCCCACGTCCTGCGTGCCGGAAGGCAGGTCGCCGCGCAGCGCGACGATGTGCCGGATGCCGTGGCCCTTGTATTCGCCAAGGATGGCGCGGATGTTTTCCCGCGTCGAGCCGATGCAAGACAGGTGTGGCGCGGCCTTGCGGCCTTCCTGCTGAATCTCGACCACCGTTTCCAGCGTGCGGTCGCGCGTGGAGCCGCCGGCGCCGAAGGTTACCGAGAAGAATTCCGGGTTGAGTTGAGCGAGCTGCTGGCGCGTGGCGCGCAGCTTGTCCATGCCCTCGGGCGTCTTTGGAGGGAAAAATTCGAAGCTCAATATTGGTGAGGGGTTAGGGGTGAGGGGTGAGGGGGGGTCGGTGGGTAATTTAGTCATTATTTACTCGCTTCCGCTGGTGGCTGATCAGGCCGCTGATAAGGGCAAACAGCCGATCCAGTTTGTCTGATGGCAATTGTGACGCATCCAGGTAGCCAAGTTCTCGCGCGATGATCAATTGAGTTTCCAACTCGCTCAAGGAACCTCTGGCAATGCCAAGGAAGTGGATAAAATCCTTGGCAGTCAATCTGGCACAGCCTTCGGCAATGTTGGAGGGAACAGATACCGCGCAGCGACGAATCTGGCTCGTCAATGCGTAGATTTCGTGCGGGGGAAACGATGTCGTGAGTGCATAAACATCCTTCACTAGATCAATGGCTATCTGCCACGCATCCAGATCGTGATGTTTACGCCTCATCTCTCGCTCCTAATTAAGGTGAGGGGTTAGAAGGTGAGGGGTTGTTATAGGTGAGGCGTGAGGGGTTAGGGGTGAGGCGCAAAACCGGGCCCGGTGAGCGCTTTTGACTTCCGCCTCACCCCTCACCTTCTCACCCCTCACCTTCTCACCCCTCACCCATACCCCACTCACGATCAATACCGATAGTGGTTGGGCTTGTACGGACCATTCTTCGGCACGCCGATATAACCGGCCTGCTCTTCCGACAGTTCGGTGAGGTTCACGCCGATCTTCTTCAGGTGCAGGCGCGCCACTTTTTCATCCAGGTGCTTGGGCAGCACGTACACGCCGACCGGGTATTTGTCGGGGTTGTTGAACAGGTCGATTTGCGCCATCACCTGGTTGGTGAAGGAGGCGGACATGACGAAGCTGGGGTGGCCGGTGGCGCAGCCCAGGTTCACCAGGCGGCCTTCTGCCAGCACGATGAGCTTCTTGCCGTCGGGGAAGACCACGTGGTCTACCTGGGGCTTGATGTTGTCCCACTCGTACTTGCGCAGGCTGGCGATGTCGATTTCCGAATCGAAGTGGCCGATGTTGCACACGATGGCTTCATTCTTCATCTTGGCCATGTGGTCGTGGTTGATGACGCTGAGGTTGCCAGTGCAGGTCACGAAGATATCACCTTGGTCGGCTACGTCTTCCATGCGCACCACGCGGTAGCCTTCCATGGCGGCCTGCAGGGCGCAGATCGGGTCGATTTCGGTGACCCACACGGTGGCGCCCATGCCGCGGAAGGCTTGCGCGCAACCCTTGCCCACGTCACCGTAGCCGAGCACGACGCAGATCTTGCCGGCGACCATCACGTCGGTGGCGCGCTTGATGCCGTCCAGCAGGGATTCGCGGCAGCCATACAGGTTGTCGAACTTGGACTTGGTGACCGAATCGTTGACGTTGATGGCGGGGAAGGCTAGGCGACCTTCGGCGTGCATCTGGTAGAGGCGGTGGACGCCGGTGGTGGTTTCCTCCGTCACGCCGCGAATTGCAGCCAAGCGGGTGGAGTACCAGCCGGGGTGAGTCTTGAGGCGCTTGTTGATCGCGGCGAAAAGGGCAGTTTCTTCCTCGTTGGTGGGCTTGGCAACCAACGAGGCGTCCTTCTCGGCACGGGTGCCGAGGTGCAGCAGCAGAGTCGCATCGCCGCCGTCGTCGAGAATCATGTTAGGCATGCCGCCATCGTGCCATTCGAAAATGCGGTGGGTAAAGTCCCAGTATTCGTCCAGGTTCTCGCCCTTGTAGGCAAAGACCGGAATGTTGTCGGCAGCGATGGCGGCAGCAGCCTGGTCCTGCGTCGAGTAGATGTTGCACGACGCCCAGCGTACTTCGGCGCCCAGCGCGGTCAGCGTTTCGATCAGCACGGCGGTCTGGATGGTCATGTGCAGGGAACCGGCGATGCGCGCACCCTTGAGCGGTTGTGTGGCGGCGAACTCCTCGCGCACTGCCATCAGGCCGGGCATCTCGATTTCAGCGATGGAAATTTCCTTGCGCCCCCAGGCGGCGAGGGACATGTCGGCGACTACGTAGTCGGTAAAAGTGCTCATGGTTTACTCCATTCAAGTTTCTGAATGGGCGCAGTTGTTGCGGTAATCCCGCTCCGAGCCTGGCCCCGGTGGCGGGGTCGCAGCGCCCCTCGGAGGGGGGTTTAAACTGAAAACTGGTAGGGCGCAATAACCAACGGGCATTGCGCCGGATATTGGTGCAATGCGCTGCGCTTATTGCACCCTACAGCCCGGCGTCTGAACGCAGCGCGTCTGCCTTATCTGTCGCTTCCCAGGTGAACTCCGGTTCGTCGCGGCCGAAGTGGCCGTAGGCGGCGGTGCGGGAGTAGATCGGGCGCAGCAGGTTAAGCGTCTTGATGATGGCGCGCGGGCGCAGGTCGAAGTGGGCTTCGATCAGCTTGGCGATCTTCGCGTCGCTGATCTTGCCGGTACCGAAAGTGTCCACCATCAGGCTGACCGGCTTGGCGACGCCGATGGCGTAGGCCACCTGCACTTCGCACTTCGATGCCAGGCCGGCGGCGACGATGTTCTTCGCCACGTAGCGGCCGGCGTAGGCGGCGGAGCGGTCCACCTTGGACGGGTCCTTGCCGGAGAATGCGCCGCCGCCATGGTGCGCTGCGCCGCCGTAGGTGTCGACGATGATCTTGCGGCCGGTCAGGCCGCAGTCGCCCATCGGGCCGCCGACTACGAAGCGTCCGGTGGGATTGACCAGGTATTTCACCTCGCCGCACAGCATTGCCTCGGGAATCACCGGCTTGATGAGTTCCTCGATCACCGCCTCGCTGATCTGGGCGTGCGACACGTCGGGGTGATGCTGGGTGGAAATAACCACGGTATCGACGTGTGCCGGCTTCCCGTCCACGTAGCGGATGGTGACCTGTGACTTGGCATCCGGGCGCAGCCATGGCAGGCGGCCGTCCTTGCGCAGCTCGGCTTGGCGCTGCATGAGGCGGTGCGCGTAGTAGATCGGCATCGGCATCAGTTGCGGGGTCTCGTTGCAGGCGTAGCCGAACATCAGGCCCTGGTCACCGGCGCCCTGGTCCATCTCTTCTTCCGGCGTGCGATTCACTCCCTGCGCGATGTCGGGCGACTGCTTGTTGAGCGCGGTGAGTACTGCGCAGGTCAAATAGTCGAAGCCGATATCGGAACTGTTGTAGCCGATGCGCTTGACCACTTCGCGCGCGATGTCGATGTAGTTCACCGTGGCGTGGGTGGTTATTTCGCCGGAAATGACCACCAGCCCGGTGCTCACCAGCGTTTCGCAGGCCACACGCGCTTTCGGGTCCTGCGCCAGGATGGCGTCGAGCACGCCGTCGGAAATCTGATCGGCCACTTTGTCCGGATGGCCTTCGGATACTGATTCGGAAGTAAACAGATACTCGTTCATAAATCCCTCAAAAAGCAAAAACCCCATTTAGCGGCGGCTAGAACGGGGTTTTTGTCCTCGCTTTAGCCGTATTTTTAACGCGCCCGCAAGCTGAATCAAATCGGCGCAAGCCGCGTTTATCTCATTTTTGTTTTGCCTTGTCAACCGCGGTCTTGTCATCCGCCAACTCGTAGGTCACCTTGATCCGTACCCGGCTTTTTACCGCCCGACCATGGCGCTGGGCGGGCGTGAAGCGCGCGTTGCGGAATGCCTCCAGCGCGGATCTGTCGAATATGCCGGGCGGGCTGGATTCTTCCACCGTGATGTCCTGTACCTTGCCGCTT
The DNA here is from genome assembly GCA_039683315.1 of Sulfuricella sp. Classification (GTDB taxonomy): domain Bacteria; phylum Pseudomonadota; class Gammaproteobacteria; order Burkholderiales; family Sulfuricellaceae; genus Sulfurimicrobium. The sequence goes on along the minus strand of JBDKRR010000016.1, from coordinate 12,300 downwards.
TCATCCAGCAGCAGCACAAGCGTTACGCTGCCGGCCATGTTGGTGTTCGCCGCTTCGGTTGGGTAGACAGGCTGAATGACGTGCAAGGCCGTGGGGTGAACATCCACTTCCTGTGCCGGGTAATAGGTGGGGTCTTCGAGCAGGGGGACTTCGATGCTGGGCAAGTTGACGTTTTTCTCCGGTACCGCCGTACTGGCTGGCGGCTCGGGCGCCGGAGGCTCGGTGGCCGCCAGTTCAGGCTGCGGCGGCGGAACAGGCTCTACGTCTTGAAGCGACGGCGTATCCGGCGTTGGCTCCGGCTCCTCTGGCTGCTGTGGCGCCGTTTGTGGCGCCGTGATGGGGCGAGGCACCTCCACCAACCGTGCCTGGATGATGTGTGTGGACGGGGCCGCAGCGGGCGCCGCCCGGATTTGCAGACCGAAAATCAGCGCAAAGTGAAACAGCATGGAGCCGGCCAGGGTCAGCGCGAGTTTTTCTGCCGCTGCCGCGCCCGCATAAGACGGGTTAGGTGCCATGCCCGTTGCCCCCCGCCCTCCCCCTGCACCCGCAAGGAGTATCCCCGCCGAGAGCGGCAGCAAAGCTGCTCGCTCTGGCGAGACGGGAGAGGGGGACGAAGTCTTGCTGCGCGAGTTTCACGTTAATAGCCCTGCTGCAGCCTGACGTAATGAGCGGCGGAATAGTTGAAATAGGCCAGTTCGTCCGCTGTCAGGGGGCGCACTTCGCGTACCGGGCTGCCGAGATAGAGGTAGCCTCCTTTCAGACGCTTGCCCTCCGGCACCAGGCTGCCCGCGCCGAGCATGACGCGCGGCTCCAGCACGGCGTGGTCCATGACGATGGAACCCATGCCGATCAGGCATTCGTCGCCGATTTCGCAGCCGTGGAGGATCACGCGGTGGCCCACGGTCACGCGGTCGCCGATCAGCAGCGGCGCGCCTTCCGGCCGGGCCGCGTTCTTGTGGCTGACATGCAGCACGCTCAAGTCCTGGATATTGCTCTCGACGCCGATGCGGATGCTGTTCACGTCGCCGCGAATCACCGCGCCGCACCAGATGGACGCGCGCGCGCCGATGGTCACGTCGCCGATGATCTGGGCGCTGGCGTGGACGAACACCCCCTCCGCAATGACCGGTGCGATGCCCTTATAGCTTGCGATATTCGAATTCATGGTTGAAATAGGCCTCCGTAGACCCAGATAGTATAATCAATTCGCCACTATTCTCGGATTCCCACCAACATGAACAACCCCCTGCTCGACTTCTCCGGCCTGCCGCGTTTTCCCGACATCAAACCGGCGCATGTCACGCCTGCGGTCGAACAGCTGATCGCCGACAACCGCGCCCTGGTGGAGAAGCTGGTGGCCGATGCCGCGCCGCCCGCCTGGGACAACTTCGTGCGCCCGCTGGAAGATGCCAACGAGCGGCTTTCCCGTGCCTGGGGACAGGTTTCGCACCTCAACGCGGTGATGAACAGCGCGGAGCTGCGCGAGGTTTACAACGCCAACCTGCCCACCCTCACCGCCTTCTACGCCGACCTGTCGCAACACCAGGGCCTGTTCGACAAATTCAAGGCGCTCAAGGCCTCCCCCGCCTTCGATGCCTTGACCCCGGCGCAAAAGAAGATTGTCGCCAACGAACTGCGCGACTTCGTGCTCGGCGGCGCCGATCTGGCGGAGGACAAGAAGGCCCGCTTCAAGGCCATCCAGGAAGAGCTCTCCACCCTTTCCGCCAAATTCGAGGAAAACCTGCTCGACACCACCAGCGCCTTCGCCCTGTTGGTCGAGAGTGAGGACGAGCTAACCGGCATTCCCGCCGATGCGCTGCAGGTGGCGCGCGAGGCGGCCCAGGCCGACGGCAAGACGGGCTGGAAATTCACCCTGCACATGCCGTCCTACATGCCGCTGATGCAGTATGGGGAAAACCGCAAGCTGCGCGAACAGATGTATTACGCCTACGTCACCCGTGCTTCAGAATTCGGCAAACCCGAGCTCGACAACACCGCGCTGATCACGCAAATCCTCAAGCTGCGTCGCGAAGCCGCGCAAATGCTGGGGTTCGATAATTACGCCGAGGAATCGCTGGCCACCAAGATGGCGGAAACGCCGCAGCAGGTGCTGGACTTCCTCAACCAGCTGGGCGCCCGCGCCAAGCCTTACGCCGAGCGCGACCTCGCCGACTTGCGCCAGTTCGCCCGCGAGGAAATGGGCTTAGAACAGCTGGAAGCTTGGGACATCGCCTACGCCAGCGAGAAAATGCGCCTCCAGCGCTACGCCTTTTCCGACCAGGAAGTGAAACAGTATTTCCCGGAGAACAAGGTCTTGCCAGGCATGTTCAAGGTGGTGGAAACCATTTACGGCCTCTCCATCCACCCATCCAGCGCACCCGCGTGGCACGGTGACGTGAAATTTTTCGACATCCGCGACAAGCAAAACCAGCTGGTCGGCCAGTTTTACCTCGACCTCTATGCGCGCCAGAACAAGCGCGGCGGCGCCTGGATGGACGACGCCATCACGCGGCGGCGCAAGGAATCCGGCATCCAGGTGCCGGTGACTTACCTGAACTGCAATTTCGCCGCGCCGGTGGGCGACAAGCCCGCCCTCTTCACCCACGACGAAGTGATCACCCTGTTCCACGAGTTCGGCCACGGCCTGCACCACATGCTGACCAAAGTGGAAGACCTCGGCGTGTCCGGCATCAACGGCGTGGAGTGGGACGCCGTGGAGCTGCCGAGCCAGTTCATGGAAAACTTCTGCTGGGAATGGGACGTGCTCAAGCACCTCGCCCGCCATGTGGACACCGGCGAACTCCTGCCGCGCGCGCTGTTCGACAAGATGCTGGCGGCGAAGAATTTTCAGGGTGGCTTGCAGACCGTGCGCCAGCTCGAATTCGCGCTGTTCGACATGCACCTGCACTCCGACTTCGACCCCGCCGGCACCGTGACGCCGCTGCAGTTGCTGGAGCGCATCCGCGCCCAGATCGCGGTGCTCGTTCCGCCCGCCTACAACCGCTTCCCCAACAATTTCTCCCATATTTTCGCCGGGGGCTACGGCGCCGGTTACTACAGCTACAAGTGGGCCGAAGTGCTGTCGGCGGACGCCTACAGCCTGTTCGAGGAAAACGGCGTGCTGAGCGAAGATGTCGGCCACCGTTTCTGGAGCGAGATACTCGGCGTCGGCGGCAGCCGTTCGGCGCTGGAATCCTTCGTCGCCTTCCGCGGGCGGGAGCCTTCCATCGACGCGCTGCTGCGGCACAACGGCATGGTTTAACAGGCCGCCATGCCCTTGATTTTGCGCTATACTTCACACCATTTTATTAGCTGACTTGCGGCAAAAACCGTTGGCAAATCAAATGTCCCCACAAAATCCGACAGAAATCGCACGCGCTGCCCTCTACCAGCTTACCGAGGACGGCCTGCCGCCGACGCCCGAAAACTACGCCAAGTACTTCCGCAAAGTTTCCGGCGAGGCGGAGCCGCAGGACCAGATCGATCAAAATACCTGCGGCCCGCTGTTGACCATGATCCGCGACATGCTGGGCGAGGCGAGCGAACGCACCGGTACTCTTGCCAGCGACCTGCAGAGCCATAACAGGACGATCAAAAGCTCCATCGACGACCTGAGTCATGCGCAGGAAAAGAAGCGCATGCTGCAACTGCTCGGCACCATCCTGACCACCACCACTTCGATTCACTCCACGGTGGAAGATGCCCATCTCGATCTCGCCGCCACCAAGATGGCGCTGGAGCACATCAAGAACGAGCTGCAGGAAAGCCGCCACCTGATGCAGGAAGACTGGCTCACCGGCGCCCAGAACCGGCGCGCCATGGACATGGTACTGACCAAGGAAGTCGCTCGTGCCCAGCGCAGTGCCAGCAAGCTGACGGTGGCGATGCTGGATCTGGACTATTTCAAGCGCATCAACGACGAATTCGGCCACGACGCCGGCGACAAGCTGCTGCAGCATCTGACCCTGATCACCAAGGCGGTGCTGCGCGAGGCGGATTCCCTGATCCGCTACGGCGGCGAAGAATTCCTCATCATCCTGCCGGAAACCGACATCAACGGCGCGCAGTTCGTCATGGACCGCCTCAAGCAGGCTTTCCAGAAAACGCCGCTGGCATACGACGGCAAGCCGATCCCCGTCACTTTCAGCGCCGGACTGGCGCGCCTGACCTCCGACGAAAACGGCCATGCCCTGGTGATGCGCGCCGATGCTGCCCTGTACGAGGCCAAGCACGCCGGACGCAACTGCGTCAAAATCGCCGCCGAATAGTTTTTAGTTTTACCCCTCTTTTCCCGTTCAGCTTGCGTTCAGTCTCCCGCGCGTAGGATGCGTCACATCAGGCCTCGCCTGAAATGTCCCAACGCAAAGGAGATGAACATGAAAACCACCAAACTCGTGCTCGCCGGCTTGGCTGCCGCGCTGGCGCTGGCTTCCGGCGCCGCGCTGGCGGAACAGTATTCCGACCGGGCGCGCGTCGTCAGCGCGACGCCGGAGTACGACCGGGTCAATGTGCCGCGCCAGGAGTGCTACGACGAATACCAGGCGGCGCAGCCTTATGGCGAACGTTCCTATGGCGGTTCGGTGATCGGCGGCATTACCGGTGCGCTGGTCGGCAACCAGATCGGCCGCGGTCACGGCAGGGAAGCGGCTACCGCCCTGGGCGCCATTACCGGCGCCATCGTCGGCGACCGTCTGCAGAACCAGAATATCGACGACAACCGGGGGCCGCGCAGCGTGCGCCGCTGCCGCGAAATCGACAGCTGGGAGAACCGCCTCGCCGGCTACCGTGTGGTGTACGAGTACAGCGGGCACCGCTACGCCACGATGATGCCGAACGACCCCGGCAGCTATGTGCGGGTGCGGGTTTCGGTCGATGCTTATGAAGATTAGAATTGACCCATTCTGAGCCAGGGAAACTCCCATGAAACGCTTCGCTTTGCTCTGTGTCCTGTTGCTCCCCCTTTTCGCCACGGCCGGCGAGCACTGGCGGCCGTCCTCGCCGATCCACCTGGCCGAAGCCGGGCGCGGCCAGCCCCGCATCAGCATGGGGGACGCCATGGAGCGGGTGGTCAGGGCAACCGGCGGGCGCGTCATCCAGGCGCAACCCGCCACGGTGAACGGGCACGAAGGCTATCGCATCAAGGTGCTTACGGGGCGCGGCGAAGTGCGGGTGGTTTATGTCGACGCCGAAACAGGTGCCATGCAATGAGGGTGCTGGTCATCGAGGACGAAGCCAGCCTGCAGGCACAGCTCCGCACCGGGCTGGAGGGCCAGGGTTACCGGGTGGACAGCACCGGCGACGGCAAGGACGGACTCTACCTCGCCACGGAATACCCTTTCGATGCCGCCATCGTCGATCTCGGCCTGCCCGGCCTTTCGGGCATCGAGATCATCCGCGCGCTGCGCCAGCAGGGCAAGACGCTGCCCGTCCTCATCCTCACCGCACGCGGCCGCTGGCAGGACAAGGTGGAAGGGCTGGAGGCCGGCGCGGATGACTATCTCGCCAAGCCGTTCCAGATGGAAGAGCTGCTGGCACGTCTCAAAGCCCTGCTGCGGCGTGCGTCCGGCAGCGTCGACCAGGTTTTGCGCGGCGGCCCGGTTACCCTCGACGTCGCGGCACAAAAGGCTTTCGTGGCGGCGGACGAAGTAGAACTCACCGCATTCGAGTTCCGCCTGCTGGAATACCTCATGCAGCACCGCGCCAAGGCCATCCCCAAGAGCGAGCTCACCGATTATCTCTATCCTCACGACCAGGATTGCGACAGCAATGTGCTGGAAGTGCTGGTCAGCCGCCTGCGGCGCAAGCTCGATCCGGACGGCGAGCTGCAGCCGATCGAGACCCTGCGCGGGCGGGGTTACCGCTTTGTATTGCAATAACCCTTGAAAAAACAGTTAACCACGGAGGGCACGGAGTAAAGCCATGGATTGGTCTTTGTGTGGTATTTACTTGTTGGATGAGTCCATAAAAGCACCAGGATGGCCTATCTCCGTGCCCTCCGTGTTCTCCGTGGTTCCGTACTAAGGTTTTCAATGTCCCTCAACGCTCGCATCGTTCTTGCCGCCTCCCTCGTGCTGGCGATTTTCCTCGCGCTCACCGGGATCGCGCTCGACCAGGCGTTCCGCGACAGCGCGCGGGCAGCCCGGGAGGAGCGCCTGCAGGGGCAGTTGTACCTGCTGATCGCGGCGGCGGAGGTGGATGAGGCCGGCCGGCTGTCCATGCCGGAACAGCTGCAGGAGCCGCGCTTCGGCCAGCCCGGATCGGGGCTTTACGCCTCCATCGACGATGGGCGAGGCAGGCAGCGCTGGCTTTCGCACTCGGCCCTGAATGTCGCTCTGCCGGCGGGCGCGGTGCTGGCTGCCGGCGAAAGGCGCTTTGCGGAGCTGCCGGGTGCGCGCAGCGCCCGTTTTTTCGTCAACAGCATGGGGGTGAGCTGGAGCGAAGGAAAGCGCAAATTCCCCTTCACGTTCCGGGTGGCGGAAGACCTTGACGCCTTCGACACCCAGCTCGCCCGTTACCGCCGCAGCCTGTGGGGCTGGCTCGGCGCGATGGCCTTGCTGCTGCTGCTGGCGCAGGGCGCCCTGCTGCGCTGGGGGCTGCGCCCGCTGCGCCGGGTGGCGGCGGAAATCCGTGCGATCGAGGCAGGAGAGAAGGAGCGTCTGGGCGGCGATTACCCCTCCGAGCTCAAGGCGCTGACCGAAAACCTGAACGGCCTGCTGCAGCGCGAGCGCGCGCATCAGCAGCGCTACCGCGACGCGCTAGGGGATCTTGCCCATAGCCTGAAAACGCCTCTGGCCGTCATGCGCGGAGCGCTATCAGAGCCATCGCTGTTGGCCGCCACGGTAGCGGAGGAGAGCGAAAAAATGCAGCGCATCGTCGACTACCAGCTGCAGCGCGCCGCGACCATGGGGCCGTCTTCGCCCTTGGCGGGCACGCTCGAAATCCGGCCGCTGGCGCAAAGGATCATGGCTTCCCTCGACAAGGTTTATCGCGACAAGGCGATCCACGCGGAAATACACGCCGACAAGGCTGCTGCATTCCGCGGCGACGAGGGGGATTTGCTGGAATTGCTCGGCAACCTGCTCGACAACGCTTACAAGTGGAGCGCCAGCCGGGTGAAGCTGTCGATCGCGACGGAGGCGGGGAAATTGACGCTGACGGTAGAGGACGACGGCCCGGGCATTCCGCCCGCCGACATCGAGCGCATCCTGCAGCGCGGCGCCCGCGCCGACCAGGCCACGCCGGGCCAGGGCATCGGCCTGGCGGTAGTGGCCAGCATCGTGCAGGCTTATGGCGGGGAGGTGGCGATCGGCCGCAGCGCGCTGGGCGGCGCAGCCATCACGATTCGGCTGCCGGTTTAGCTTTACCCGCCTTGTTGGCCTGCGCGGCCTTGGCCAGCGCCTGGCGCAGTTTCAGCAGGGCGGCGATGCGCGCGTCCACTTTGGCGTTCACTTCCTGCGCCGCCATGCCGGTCAGCAGTTCCAGCGCCTCGTCCACCTGCGCGACCGGGTAGACATGGAAGCGACCTTCAGCCACCGCCTGCACCACGTCCTGGCGCAGCATCAGGTGCTGGACGTTGGCGGCGGGAATCACCACGCCCTGCTCGCCGTTCAGTCCGCGGGCGCGACAGATGTCGAAGAAACCCTCGATTTTCTCGTTCACCCCGCCGATCGCCTGCACCTGCCCGAACTGGTTGATCGACCCGGTCACCGCAATGGACTGCCTGATGGGCACTTCCGCCAGGCTTGAGAGCAAGGCGCACAGCTCCGCTACCGACGCGCTGTCGCCTTCCACTCCGCCGTAGGACTGCTCGAATACCAGGCTGGCGGCCAGCGGCAACGGCCGGTTTTTGGCATAGCGCGAGGCGAGGTAGGCCGACAGGATCAGCACGCCCTTGGAATGGATCGCGCCGGAGAGCTTGGCTTCGCGCTCGATGTTGAGCAGTTCGCCGTCACCCAGGCGGGTCGTGGCGGTAACGCGCGAAGGCTGGGCGAAGGCGGCGTTGCCGAGGTCGATGACGGACAGGGCGTTGACCTGCCCCACCTTGGCGCCGCTGCTGTCGATCAGCACGGTGCCGCGCAGGATTTCCTCCTGCACCCGCTCCTTGAGGCGGCTGGCGCGCAGCAGCTGGGTGTCGATGGCGTACTGGACATCGGCCATGGCCACTGCCTCGCGCCCTTCCTGGCGCGCCCAGTAATCGGCTTCGCGCAGCAGGTCGGCGACCGACTGCAGGTGGGCGGAAAGCTTGTGGGCCTCCCCTGCCAGTCGCGCGCTGTGCTCGATCACCCGCGCCACAGCGGAGGGATCGAAGGGCAGTAGCTTTTCCTTGCGGGTCACGGTGCCGATCAGGCGGGCGTAGAGCAGGTCCGATTCGCCGTTGCGCTCAAAACGGTCGTCGAAGTCGGCTTCCACCTTGAACAGCTCGGCGAATTCGGGGTCGTAGGCGTACAGCAGGTAGTAGAGGATGCGTTCGCCGAACAGCACGACCTTGACATCCAGCGGCACCGGCTCAGGTTCCAGCGATACGGTGCTGACCAGGCTGAGGATCTGCGCCAGCGATTCGATGCGGATTTCGCGCGCGTGCAAAACGCGCTTCAGGCCCTCCCAGGCATAAAGCTGGGTCAGCAGCTTGCGGGCGTCGAGCAACAGGTAGCCGCCATTGGCGCGGTGCAGGGAGCCCGGCTTGATCAGGGTGAAATCGGTGACCAGGTTGCCGAACTGGGCCAGGTGTTCCACCCGCCCGATCAGGTTGTGGTGCATCGGGCTGTCCTCGTACACCACCGGGGCGCCCTGCGACGCGGTGTGATCGACCAGCACGTTGATGCCGTAACGGCGGAAATGGGGCGCGTCGTTGCCGCTCTGCTCCTCCTCGGTGCGCCTGAAATCCCCCACGTTGTCGATCACATCCTGCTGCACCGCGTCGAAATAGGTCATCACGGCGGGGATGAGCAGGAACGGCAGCCGGGCTTCGTCCACCAGGTGTTCCACGGCGAACATGGTGATCAGGCGGTTGAGGTGCTTGAGCTTTTCACGCGCTTCGCGCTTCCACTGCGGGATGTCGTGGCGCAGTATTTTTTCCAGCTGGGCCTGCAGTTCGCCGATGGTCGCCTCGATGCGCGCCTTTTCCTGCTCGTCGAGCTTGTCGTAGTCTTCCGGCTTGATGACCTCCCCGTCTTTCAGCGGCCCGAAGCCGAAGCCGTTCTGCGAGCGCAACAGCGCGATGGCGCGCAGGTTGGCATCCTCGCCCAGCGCCTTGATGGCGTCCTCCTCCCGGGCAGTAAAGGATTCCTGGATTTCCTCCCTCTTGGCGCGGTATTCCTCGCTCTCGAACGCCGCCGCGATGGTGGCGCGGAGTTCTTCCACCAGTTGTTCCATGGAGTGGCGCAGCCTGACCGCCATGCCGGCCGGCAGCAGCAGGGCGTGCGGCTTGTGCGGCTGTTCGAAGTTGTTGACGTAGCACAGGTCGCAAGGGACCGGTTCCTTGCCCGCCTTGTTTTCAAGGAACTGGGTAACGAAGGTGTGCTTGCCGGTGCCGTACGGCCCCATGACGAAAAGGTTGTAGCCCTCGCGCTGGATATCGCTGCCGAAGCGGATGGCGTTGAGCGCCCGCGTCTGGCCGATGATTTCTGCCAGGTCTTCGAGTTCGGCGGTAGTGGCGAAGGAAAACTGCCCCGGATCGCAGCGGCGGTAGAGTTGTTCCGGGGTGAGGGACGGAATGGTGGACACGGTATTCCTCGCTTTATTTTTCAATACGCGTTGGAATAGTTTCTCACACTTCGCGAGCTGGTTAGAATTGGTGTTCGCCTTGTGGTTAGAATTGTTCCGATGAATAAGCTTTTCGCTGAAACTCATGCCTGCCTCATGACGCCAGAGCCGGACGCCAAGGCGACGTGCGCTCTTGCCTTGTGGCAGCAGTGGCAAGCCGGCCGGCTGCTCATGGACGAGGCAACGCCGGTTGTGGCGGTCGACGAGCCGGGACGCCCGGACAGGCCGCAGCTGGTGGCGCCGGGGGAGGTGGAGCGGCGCAGGCTGTCTACCCCCCAGGGCCAGGCGGCGCTGATCCATTCGCTGGCGCACATCGAGTTCAACGCCATCAACTTGGCGCTGGACGCGGTGTACCGTTTCCGTGCCCTGCCGCCAGATTTTTACGGCGACTGGCTGCAGGTGGCGGCGGAAGAGGCCCTGCATTTCACCCTGCTGCGCGACCATCTGCGCACGGCGGGTTACGACTACGGCGATTTCAGCGCCCACAACGGGCTGTGGGAAACGGCAATCAAGACCGCCCACGACCCGCTGGTGCGCATGGCCCTGGTGCCGCGCCTGCTGGAGGCGCGCGGCCTGGACGTCACACCGGCGATCAGCGCCAGACTGGCCGCCAGCGGAGACCGGAAAGCGGTGGGAATTCTGGCGATCATCCAGCAGGATGAGATGGGCCACGTCGCCATCGGCAATCGCTGGTACGGCCACCTATGCCGACAACGCGGCGTCGACCCCATCGCCACCTTCTTTGAATTGCTGCGCGAGTACGACGCGCCGGCCCTGCGCCCCCCGTTCAACATGGAGGCGCGGGCACAAGCCGGCTTCAGCGCCGGGGAACTGGAAATGCTGAAAACCCTGGCGGCAGTTCCAGGAACTTAGACGTTCTTCTTTGATACCATGAGCATGACGGATATGCCGTCATAACACACCGGGAGAAAGCGACATGGCAGGATTTCAGGAAACCGAGAACATGGCCTTGTTTTGCGATTTCGAGAACATCGCCATCGGCGTGCGCGACGCCAAATATGCGCAGTTCGATATCAAGAAGGTGCTGGAGCGCCTGCTGCTCAAGGGCAGCATCGTGGTCAAGAAAGCCTACTGCGACTGGGAGCGCTACAAGGACTTCAAGGGGCCGATGCACGAAGCGTCGTTCGAGCTGATCGAGATACCCCACGTGCGCATGTCCGGCAAGAATTCGGCCGACATCCGCATGGTGGTGGACGCGCTGGACCTGTGCTACACCAAATCCCACGTCAAGACCTTCGTCATCATCAGCGGCGATTCGGATTTCTCCCCGCTGGTCAGCAAGCTGCGTGAAAACAACAAGACCGTGATCGGGGTGGGTGTGAAGAACTCCACCTCCGACCTGCTGATCTCCAACTGCGACGAGTTCATCTATTACGACGACCTGGTGCGCGAGCAGGAGAGCAAGAAGGAGACCAAGAAAAAAGCCGTGACCAAGGCTACGCCGGCCGCCGCGAAGAAAGCGCCCAAGACAGCGGACGACAAGGAGCAGGAGGCGCTCGACCTGGTCATGGCGACCCTCGAAGCCCTGATCGCGGAGCGCAGCGAAGGGGAAAAGATATGGGGCTCGATGGTCAAGCAGGCCCTCAAGCGCCGCCAGCCGGGCTTCAACGAATCCTACTACGGCTTCCGTTCCTTCAACGAAGTGCTGGAGGAGGCGCAGACGCGGCAGCTGGTGGAGCTCGAGCGGGATGAGAAGTCGGGGGGATATGTCGTGCGGTTGGCGAGCCGGAAATGAACCGGATCAACGCCGACGCCATAGCCTTTACGCGCGGCACGGCACGCCACGGTGGGGTTCAAATCCGGTTGATGGCCCGACGCAATGACATTGCGTTGATTCTGGATAGTGTTTAGAGTGGGTTTACCTGTTTTGTAAACCAGCCCGATAAAATGTTTAGTTTTTAATTGGCGTCTACTTTAAGTTATACGTAAGCCCCACAGAGCCGCGTGGGGGACTGAACTTGGGTTAGTAGCCCAAGCTGCCGTGCAACTACACGGCTTAAGGTGCGGCTCCAAAGGGCGTGAGAAAAGTGCATGTATTCGCGGACACCTAACCGCGACAACAAAATAGGGCGCACTTTCAAACTACCTAATGGAACAACCAAGCCGCCGCTCAAGGCCATTCGCGGTAAGCCGAGAGCCACGCCATGCAACGGCGTGTAACAAATAGCCAACCCTTAACAAGTTGGCAGCGCTGCCAGCGTAAACAAGGTGCAAGCCATGTTGAAACTGACATTCCAAATCCGCATTAGCTACAAGCAGCTACAACAAATCATTGTGTTCCTGCTCATGCTTTTGCGGTAGATCAAAACCGTCCCGAAAGGGGCGGTCTTTCACTTTATTCCATAAGCCCGCGTAGGGCGCAATAACCAACGGGCATTGCGCCGCATGGTGTGATTTAGTTGCTGTTGGATGCGCTCCGCGCCGTATTTTATTGCCGGGGGCAGCCCGGCGGCTGGTTACCTTTCTTGCTTCGCCAAGAAAGGTAACCCAAAGAAGGCGAGCCCCATCCACCGCCCC
>JBDKRR010000015.1:0-7474 GCA_039683315.1 Sulfuricella sp. | reverse complement strand
GCGCATCCTCAACCAGATGGCGAGCCAGTACCAGACCGCCATCATCGTCGTGACCCATGACGAGAAAATCATCCCCACGTTCAAGCGCATTTACCACATCCGCGACGGACGAACTTTCGAGGAAGCGGGGGAGGGGCGGGCGCTGGAGTAGTCATGGATACCTCTCCGCCACCGGTTCCCTTGCGCACCATCTTCCTCGCCTTCCTGCAAGTGGGCATGACGGCCTACGGCATGGCGATCCTGCAGAAGCTGCGCGCACTGGTGATCCGGCGCGGCTGGCTCACGGAAGAGGAAACCAACGAAGGGCTGGCGATGGTGCAAATCTACCCCGGGCCGATCATGGTGGATTTCACCGCCTATGTGGGCTACCGCTTGCGCGGCGTGCCGGGGGCGCTGCTGGCGGTGCTGGGTTTCGTGTTGCCGGCCTTTGTCCTGGTCGTGCTGCTCTCTGCCGCCTATTTCGCCTGGGGCGATCTGCCCTGGCTGCACAAACTGTTTCTCGGCCTGGAGGCGCTGGTGATCGGCGTGCTTGCCAATGTCACCCTGAACCTGGGGCAACAGGCGATCAAGGGGCGTGTCGAGGTTTTCATCGCCCTGGCGGCTTTTGTCGCACTGTTGTTCAAAGTCAATGCGATCCTCGTCCCGCTGGCGGCGCTCGCCCTCGGCGCCCTCGCCATTGCGCCCGGTAAGGGCGCAGCGCCGTTGACGCCCGCGACCACGACCTCAACCCGGCGTCTGGCGACCGTTTCGGCGCTGGCCCTGGGCGTCATCGCCAGCGCCGTCGCGGCCGCGCTATCCGCCACCCAGCTTGGCCAACTCGCGCTGTCGCTGTTCAAGATCGGCTCAGTTGCCTTCGGCAGCGGCATGGCCATCATTTCCGTCATGCAGGCCGAGGTGGTGCAAGCGCACGGCTGGGTCAGCCAGCGCGAATTTCTCGACGGGCTGGCGCTGGGTCAGATCACCCCCGGCCCGATCCTGCTCACCGCCGCCTTCATCGGCTACAAGCTGGGCGGCGTCATGGGCGCGGCGCTCGCCACTTTTGCTATTTTTTCTCCCTCCGTCGCCATGACGCTGGTGTTCACCGAAGTGTTCGGCCGCATCAAGCACATGCAGCGGGTGCGTGGGGCGCTGGCCGGCGTGCTCGCCGCCTTTGTCGGCCTGCTTGCCGCGACCCTGGTGCAATTGGGCGGCGCCACCCTGGATGGACCGGTGATGTTCGCCTTTGCCGGCGCGGCCTTCGTGGCAACGCGCTGGTTTGACCTGGATATTGGCTGGGTATTTGGCGGCGGGTTGGTTCTGTGGGCTATATTGCTTGCAGCCGGGCTGGCGGGGTAATGAGAACAGCCATCATCCACGTTGTTACCAAGCAGACCACCAGGGCCTGGCCGCGCCTGCTGGCCATGATCGCCATGGTCCTGCTGTGGATGCTGCCATCTGCTGCCCAATCCGACGGGCTCTGGGTCACACCCGGCCCGGACGGCCGCATGCATGTGCAGCTTTATTTCTACTGGTCGGCCACCTGTCCACACTGTCTCGAGGCACGGCCTTTCATCGAGGCGATTCCGGCCGCGCGCCCCTGGGTCACGCTGCATTCCCTGGAACTGACCCGGCATCCCGAACATGCCCGCCAGTATCAGGCCATGGCGGCGCAACTAGGGCAGGAGGCAGCCTCGGTGCCGGCCCTGCTGTTCTGCGGCGAGATGCATGTGGGCTGGGACAAGGCGGAAACCACCGGGACGGAGATGCTGCGTCGGCTCGATGCCTGCCATGACCGGCTGCTCGCCGGCGTTGCAGCACCCGGCCCGGCCGCGAGCAAGCTTGTGATCCCGGTCCTGGGCGAGGTGGACCCGCAGCATTTTTCCCTGCCCTTGCTCACTCTCGCCATCGCCGCGCTGGACGCGTTCAATCCCTGCGCCTTCTTTGTTCTGCTGTTCCTGCTTTCCCTGCTGGTTCACCAGAAGAGCAAGAAGCGCATGCTCGCCATCGGCGGCATATTCGTGCTGTTTTCCGGCTTGATGTATTTCGCCTTCATGGCCGCCTGGCTCAGCCTGTTCCAGCTGCTCGGCAATCTCGCCTGGGTGACGCTGGCCGCCGGGACGCTGGCGGTGCTGGTCGGCGCAGTCAACGTCAAGGATTTCTTCGCCTTCGGGCAGGGGCCGAGCCTGTCCATCCCGGAATCGCGCAAGCCGGACATCTACCGCCGTGCCCGCGCCATCGTCAGTGCCGACAATCTCCCGGCGATGGTCGCAGCAACGATATTTCTGGCGATTGCCGCCAATTTCTACGAGCTGCTGTGCACGGCCGGCTTTCCCATGGTCTATACCCGCTTGCTCAGTTTGAGCGGGTTGGCGCCGGCCGGGCGTTATCTTTACCTGGCCCTCTACAATCTCGTCTATGTCGTGCCGCTGGCGCTCATTGTGCTGGCATTTGTGCGCAGCATGGGCGCGCGCAAGCTGACGGAACGCGAGGGTCGGCTGCTGAAGCTGCTTTCCGGCGCCATGATGCTGGAACTAGGCTTGCTGCTGCTGATCGCTCCTGAGCGCCTGAACAATCTGGCTGTGGCATTCGCTTTGCTGGGCGTGGCAGTGGTCATCACCTGGGGCGCCGCCCGGCTGACCGGCGAAAAAAGACAGGCTTGAGGAAGGCCGTTCCGTACTATTTCAGTCCGATTGTGTCTGAGCCGTTTGCTTGGGGTAAAATTGCAGACAACGGATCAAGTCTTATGAAACATCTGATAAAAATAATTTCCACACTGACACTGCCTGTTCTGGCTTCCTTGAGTTGTCAGGCCGCAGATGCGCCCGCATCCTTAAGCTTCAGTTCTTTTGACGACTTTTTTCATTTCGACGCCAGCAGTCTGATCTGGATGCTGATCGGGGGGGCGATTGTCGTCACGGGGTTTATTCTTCGTTCGCGCAGCGCCCGCGAGGCCGATCCATCGATGCGCAAGCCTGCGCTGAAAATGCTTTCCGAGGCCAAACCGGCGACAAACGGTGAAAAGTATGGTGGCAAGCCTACCAGTGAAGATACGGCACATTCGGCGAAGTATTGGTTGGATCTTGAAGAGGCCACCACTGTTACGGTAGAGGAGATGTCGTGCATCGAGGAAGAGGCGGAAGTTTTCCTGATGATGGGCCGCCCAGACATGGCGATCAAGTTGTTGCGCGATTACCTCGAAGCAGAGCCGGACTGCAAGGCCAGTGCCTGGTTCAAGCTGCTTGATATCTACCACGTCGAGCAAATGCGCGAACCTTTCAACCATCTGGCGAAAGAGATCAAGACGCGCTTCAATGTGGCGCTTCCCACCTGGGAGGCCAATCATGCCGTCGTTCAATCGCGCTACGGGCTGGAGCATTTTCCCAATTTGCTGTCCAAGATATCGCAGCACTGGGATGACCCTTCCGGCCTGAAAATATTACATGAGCTGATGAGGGAAAATCGTCAGGGCGAGCGCATGGGTTTTCATGAGGAAGCATTCAGGGACATGCTGCTGCTGTCCGATGTGCTCGAGGCCAGGATGGCCGAATCTGAGGCGCACGCGAACCGCCTGGACGATTGACGCTAGTCTTTTGTGAGGCGCATCACCAGTTGAGCTGTTTTGTCCAAAGCCGTCATGGCGCGCCCGATCACGGCAGCAGCCCCATCGTTCTCCATCGCCTCGACGACGAGCCGCGCGCTGACGCATAGGCGCAGCGCACTGACCGGCACCCCGTCGCGCATGCCGCAGGCCACCGGCTGTCCCAACTGGCAGCGCAACGCCGCAGTCTCTCTGGAAGAAAAATAACCCTCTCCGCTCAGGTCCAATTGCAGGAGGCGGCTGATCCGTGTCGTTTCTTCAGCGTTCAATGGTTTCCTTCCGCTTTGAGAATCGTTGCGATGAAGCAGGAAAGGAAATATCGTCGGGATCGCGTCCCAGCTCATCGCCGCAGCCAGCGGGCGACGGTCGAGGGGCAATGTCGGCAGTAGCTCGAACAGCGGATCGCTTGTCAAACGGTTGCGGACCGCCTGTGCAAAATCCAGCAGGAAGTCGTGGACGGCGTTTTCCGGCAGCGCGCGGAAGGCGCGCAATTCAGTCAATGCGGCTTCCCAGCGTAACAGCAAGCCGAGGTTGGCCCGGCCTGCCACACAGGGTAGGCCGGGACGGCGAATATCGTCGCGCAGGTGCGGTGCCGCAGCGGCGGGAATCAGCAATACACCGGAGAAAGTCGGCCCGGCGATGAATTTCGAACCGGTCAGACCCACCATGAAACCCTGCTCCAGGTAGGCGCGCAATGTCGAGTTCGCGATGCGGAACTGGCATGCATCGACCAGCACGTCGATCGACTCGGGCCGCCGGGCATGGAGTTTCGCCACACAAGCCGGGCTGGGCGCGATCAGCCCGGTCTTGGAAACGTCGACCAGAATCAGCAGAACGTGCTGCCCTCGCGCACCAGCCGCGGCCGCCAGCGTTTCCACTTCGGTGTCTATTTCTGCGACGGGGCGCGGTGTTCCATCGGCATGGCGTATCGGTACGCTGGTGATTTCAAGCCGGCCGCCGGCGGCCAGGGAGCTTGCCACGCCGCTGCCGGTTTCGGCCGTTTCCACCATGATGGCCAGCGTGGGACGGTCTTGCGCGGCGCCGGCGAGTTGCCCGGCAAGCGAGTGCAGGTCGGTGCCGGACGAGGCGAAGACGGCTTCCAGCCCCGGAAGATCGGCAATGCCGCATAAGCGAGTCAGTTCCTGGCGGATACGTTCAAATTCGTGCTCACAGACGATATCGAGCGTCTCCCTTGCAGCGGTGCTGAGGACACGGTTGCGCAGCCCGTCCGCAGCGGCAAAGCCGGCCGCCGAAATGGCCGTTGCGGTCGACGAGCCGAAGGCGGCCAGTTCCGGGTCGGGAAACGGCGTGCAGCCGTAACGGTTCGTGCCGCCATCGGGGTCGAGCGCGATGCGTGCGTCGCCGCCGGCTACCAGTAGTTGCTTGGTTTCGGGCAGACTAGGGGCGGCATCCTGTGGATGAGGGGTCGGCATCCTGTTGCGGGCGCTGATTTTCAGGACTGTTTGCGCGCGGCGTCGACCAGCATGGCGCTAAAAGCCGCAAACACTTTCTGCATCTGGGGCTGTTTGTAGGGAAAGAGGTCGACCGGGTCGATCGCGTGCACGATCATGTTGCTGTCCACCTCGAATATCAGCAGTTTGCCGTCGCTGCTTTCGCCGCAGTCGATGCCGAGGTAATCGAGTCCGGCGCGCTCGTGGATCGCGTGCAGGGCGGCGGCGTGGCGTTGCGCGAAATCGGTGTCGAATCTGGCCATGCAGCGCGCCTCCTCGGCCCGTTTCTCGGCGCCTTCGGTCGTTTTCGCGTCCATCCCCGCGTTGAGGTAATGGATCATCCAGTGTTGCGAAATGGCGAGATGGCAGAGGAATGGCCGACCGTCGATCAGCACGATGCGGTATTTGCGGAACAGGCCGTCCGGCGCACGGTAGTCGACGAAGCGCGCGATATAGAACTCATCCTGCGGCATGGCCAGCAGATAGTCTGCGATGGCTGCGGCATTGTCGAGTTTTTCGAGCCCCTGGCCCGCGTGCGAATCGACCGGCCGGACAATGACTGGGAAGGCGCCGTCTTCGAGCACGTCGGCGATGTCCAGCCCTCGTGTGCCGATGCGTTGCAGCGTTTGCCGGTCGATGCGCAGCGTGGCCGGCATGACCACGCCCGGCGTTGATTGCAGCAAGGCGCAGGCGGCATCGCGCGACATCCGGGCGATGCGCTCGGGCTGGTTGAGCACCGGGCGCGGCCAGGATGCGGCGACACGCTCGAGTTCTTTCAGCAGCGGCAGCGTCTGGTCGGATTCGCCCACGGCAATGAACAATACATCGTGATCGGGAAGTGCGGTGGGAGAGGGCAGGCCCGGCCCGATGTACAGGATGTCGAGCGCCATGCCGGAATGCTCGAGCAGGAATTCCACCGGGGTGTTGGACATCAGATCGCCCGGCGCCATGACGGCGAGTACCTTGATCCTTGTTTCGTCGGCGGCGGTCGGCGGCGTGTAAATCTGCTGCATGGCCAGTGCCTGAAGCTGTGTGGCTAGGGCGATCTCGCGGTTTCCCCTGAGCTGCAATACCGTCGACAGGTCCATCAGCGCATTGGCATCTTCCGGATTGCGCCCGGCGCGGGCGACCAGCTCCGCGCCCAGCGGCCCGAGATCGATCCCGGAATAGGCCATTTTCATCAGTGCGGCCAAGCCGATCAGTGGTTCCTGGTTGTGCTGGTTCATTGTGCTTTCTTCGCGTTAAATGGTTTGAGTTCTGGCCTCACCGAAAGCAATCGTGGCCTTCAGAAGGGCGTCGATGTCGCGCGTTGCAGTGCGGTGGTTGATGATCGCGGCGCGGATGGCGAGGCGACCGTTGACGGTGGTGGTGGAGGGTGCGGCAATGCCGGACTCCTGCAGGTCGACGGCGATTTGCGCGTTGACCTTGTCGGCATCCGCGCAGCGGTAGCCGAAACACACGATGTTGAGCGAAACCGGGGCGAGAAGTTCCAGCATCGGCATTTGCTCGATGCATGCCTGCATGTAACGGGCCAGCGCACAGGTGGCGGAAATGCTCTGCCCCAGTTTTTCCGCGCCGTAGGCCTTGATGGTGAACCAGGTTTTTAGCGCCCGGAAGCCGCGCGATAGGTCCGGCCCGAAATCGCACGGCCACGGCGACCCGCCGGCCAGGCCGCAGCTTTCACGCCGCAGGTAGGCCGCGGGCGAGGCGAAGGTGTCGTAATGGAGCGCGCCGTCGCGTACCAGGATGAAGCCGGCATCGTAGGGTACCTGGCCCCACTTGTGGAAATCGAAGGCGATGGAGTCGGCGCGCTCGATACCTTCCAGGCGCGGCGCAATGTCCGGCGCCAGCATGCCGAGGGCGCCGTATGCCCCGTCGATATGGAACCAGATTTTCTCCTTGTGCGCGATGTCTGCCAGCGCCCGCAGGTTGTCGATGGCGCCGACATCGACCGTGCCGGCCGTCCCGGCGATGAAGAATGGCGTGAAGCCGGCGTCGCGGTCGGCGGCGATGCTGCGTTCCAGGGCGGCGACATCCATTTCGTAGCGCGCGTTCATCGGGATGATGCGCAGCATGTCGGTCCCCAGGCCGGAAAGGTCCATCGCCTGTGCGATGCAGCCGTGTGCACCGGCCGAGGTGTAGGCGCTCAGGCGCTTGTTCCCGGAAGCGATGCCGTGCCGGCGCACGCCGAGGCCGAGGGCGGCGGTTCTGGCCACCAGCACGCCGATCAGGTTCGCCATGGAGGTGCCGGTGACGAACAGGCCGCTGGCGCCGGCAGGAAATCCGAACAGTTCGCGCACCCACTGCACCACCTGCCGTTCCACCTCGACCGGCATCTGGTCGCGCCCGCCCAGGTTGGCATTCAGGCCAGCGGCGAGCATCTCCGCTAGCATGCCGACCGGCGTCCCGCCGCCGTGAACCCAGCCCATGAAGCCGGGGTGGGCGT
>JBDKRR010000014.1:0-2669 GCA_039683315.1 Sulfuricella sp. | reverse complement strand
TGGGAGCGGGACAACGAGGGCTTGGACATGAGGAGCGAGGGCGGATGCTGATCCCTCACCCCTCTCGCCTCACTAGGAGAAAAACATGGCAACCGTAACCCACAGCAAAAAAGCCTGCGCCGTCAACCCGCTCAAGATGAGCGCGCCGATCGGCGCGGCGCTGGCTTTCCTCGGGCTGGACAAGTGCCTGCCGCTGATGCACGGCTCGCAGGGCTGCACCGCCTTCGGGCTGGTGCTGTTCGTGCGCCATTTCCGCGAGACCATCCCGCTGCAGACCACGGCCATGAACGAGGTCACCACCATCCTCGGCGGGCTGGACAACCTCGAACCGGCGATCCTCAACATCTACAACCGCGCGCACCCGGAAGTCATCGGCATCTGCTCCACCGGGCTGACCGAAACCAAGGGCGACGACGTGGACGGTTACCTCAAGCTGATCCGCAAGCGCCACCCGGAACTGGACGACACCGCGCTGGTTTACGTCTCCACCCCCGATTACCAGGGCGCCTTCCAGGACGGCTGGGGCAAGGCGGCGACGCGCATCCTCACCACCTTGTGCGAGCCCCGGCCGCGCACCGCATGGCAGGTCAACGTACTGCCCGGCTGCCACTTGACCGTGGCCGACATCGAGGAAATCCGCGAGACCATCGAATCCTTCGGCCTCTATCCCATCATCGCGCCGGACCTGTCGGGCTCGCTGGACGGGCACATCCCGGAAACCTTCCTGCCCACCACGCTGGGCGGTGCGAGCGTGGAAAAAATCCGCTCCATGGGCGGCTCCGCCATCACCATAGCCATCGGCGAGCAGATGCGCTGGGCCGCCGAGGCTCTGCAGGAGAAGACCGGCGTGCCGTTCCGCATGTTCGACCGCCTCAGCGGTTTGCAAGCCAACGACGAGTTCCTGCAACTGCTTTCCGAACTAGCCAAGGACGAGATTCCACTCAATTACCGCCGCCAGCGCAGCCAGCTGGTGGACGCCATGCTCGACGCCCATTTTTTCTGCGGCGGCAAGAAAGTCGCCATCGGCGCCGA
This sequence comes from Sulfuricella sp., assembly GCA_039683315.1. GTDB lineage: Bacteria > Pseudomonadota > Gammaproteobacteria > Burkholderiales > Sulfuricellaceae > Sulfurimicrobium. The sequence goes on along the minus strand of JBDKRR010000014.1, from coordinate 1,637 downwards.
GCCCGACCTGCTGTGGCAGATCGGCTCCCTGCTCACGGACCTGGGCTGCGAGATCGAAGCGGCGGTGACCACCACGCACTCCGTCCTGCTGGAGCGCATGGCGACCGAAGAAGTCCTGATCGGCGACCTGGAAGACCTGGAACAGCGCGCCGCGGGCTGCGACCTGATGGTGACCCACTCGCACGGGCGGCAGGCCGCCGAACGGCTCGGCATCCCCTTCCTGCGCATGGGCATCCCCATGTTCGACCGCCTCGGCGCGGCGCACAAGCTGTCCGTGGGCTATCGCGGCACGCGTGACCTGGTGTTCGAGCTGGGCAACATTTTCATCGACAACCTGCACCATAACCACCCGGATTCCTGGCCGTTGCCAGATTCCCCTCTCCCCAGCCCTCTCCCGCTTGTCTCGCCGGATTGCGCAGCTTTGCTGCCAATCCCGGCGGGGACACTCCTTGCGGGTGCGGGCGAGGGGGACGTTGGCTCGCTACGCGAGTTGTTCGTTACAGGACAGGATCATGCGCAAGCTGAAACTCATCACTAACCACAAACCAGGAGCGCACCCCATGAAAGTCGCTTTCACCACCCAGGACATGAAACATGTCGATGCCCATTTCGGCTGGGCCAAGAACATCGCCGTGTACGAGATATCGCCCGAAGGCTACCAGTTCGTGGAAGCCATCCAGTTCGACGGCGATCTCAAGGAAGACGGCAACGAGGACAAGCTCACCCCCAAGATCGACGCCGTGCGCGACTGCGCCATTCTCTACGTGGCCGCCATCGGAGGCTCGGCGGCGGCCAAGGTGGTCAATGCCCGCGTGCATCCCGTCAAGGTGCCCGAACCCGAGCTGATCAGCGTCATCCTCGACAAGCTGCAGAAGGTGTTGCAGGGCACCCCGCCGCCCTGGCTGCGCAAGGTCATGATGAAGGGCAAGGAACGCCAGTTCGATTTCGACGAAGTGTAAAGGCGATTTACACCGCCAATCAGGAGTAAAAAAATGGAAACGCAAGTAATGGAAAAGTTCGACCTGAAAACCTCCCCTTTCCTGGTGGAGCTGATCAACCAGTGGCGCGCACAGGATTCCTACGGCGCGTGGGAAGGCAAATCCGACGAGGAATTGCTCGATGCCTACGTGATCGACAAGGAAAAGCGCAAGGAAATTCCCATCATCGGCGACCCGGACCCGGAAACCCTGTGGCGCCTGGAGCTGTTCTACAACGCCGTGGGCCTCGCCATCGAGCGTCAGACCAAAGTAATGGTCACGCCCATGATGAAGATGTCGCACGAAGGCTTCGGCCGCATGGTGCTGCTCGCCGGACGACTGGTGGCGGTCAACAAGCAGTTGCGCGACGAGCACCGTTTCGGCTTCCTGTCACTGGAAAAGCTGGCCGAGGAAGGCGACAAATACGTCAACAGCGGCGTGGAGATGGTGAAGCAATTTCCCGATGTGGCGAATTACGGTTGAGGTGAACAGCATGGATGAAATGGAAGAACTCAAGGCCAGGGTGAAGAAGCTCAACGCCCAGGCAACCCAGCTCAAGATGGATCTGCACGACCTGTCCGAGGACCTGCCGACCGGCTGGGAAAAGATTCCTGAAGTTGCCAAGCGCACCTTCGAGGTCTACCAGGCGCTGACCGAGGC
>JBDKRR010000013.1:0-16806 GCA_039683315.1 Sulfuricella sp. | reverse complement strand
CTTCGATTACAACAGCTCGGAAGATGTGCGCGCTGAAATCCTTGCTGCTGGCGTGACGTCTCTGCATGAGGCGTGTAACAACCAACTGCAGAGTGTTGTGCTGGGCGATGCGGCAGTTGCGGCTGCGAGCGGCGTGCAGCGCATTGCCGAGGTGCCGATTTATCAGGCCGATGCCGTGGTGCGGCGCGCCGATTCTCTGCAATGCAGCCATGACGGCGCAGCACCGGATGCCGTCATGAACGGCGCCCTGTTGCGACAGCTGCAGGTGGAGGACGGCGCAATGGTGGTGGTGCGCCAGGGTAGCGGCAGCGCCGTGATGCGCGCCAGACGCGACGACACGTTGCCCCTGGGTTGCGCTCGGGTCGCAGCAGGGCACCCCCAGACAGCCGCCCTGGGTTCGATGTTTGGCGAAATTGTGGTAGAGAAGGCCTGATCGATGGAATTTTTTCAATCCTTGCTGGGGCCTTTCTGGCCGATCATCTGGACGCTGGTGAAGATCGTCGTCATCGTCGGACCGCTGCTTCTGGGTGTGGCCTATGTCACCTACGCCGAGCGCAAAGTGATCGGCTACATGCAGGTGCGCATCGGTCCCAACCGGGTAGGCCCCCTGGGGTTGCTGCAGCCGATCGCGGACGGTCTGAAGCTGATGATGAAGGAAATCATCATTCCCAGCGGCGCCAACAAGAAGCTTTTTCTGCTGGCACCCGTCATGTGCATGGCACCGGCCCTGGTCGCCTGGGCATTGATTCCGTTCACGCCGGAACTGGTGCTGGCCAACATCGATGCCAGTCTGCTGTTCATCATGGCCATTACTTCCATGGGCGTTTATGGCGTGGTGCTAGCGGGATGGTCCTCCAATTCCAAATATCCCTTCCTCGGCGCGATGCGCTCCGCAGCACAGATCGTGTCATATGAGATCGCCATGGGGTTCGCCCTGGTCGGCGTGCTTATGGCCGCGCAGAGCCTGAACCTGGTCGAGATCGTCAAAGCCCAGCAGGGTATGTCATTCTTCAGCTGGTACTGGTTGCCGCTGTTCCCCATGTTCCTGGTATACCTGATTTCGTCCGTCGCCGAGATCAACCGCGCGCCGTTCGACGTGGCTGAGGGCGAATCCGAAATCGTCGGTTTCCATGCCGAATATTCAGGCATGGCGTTTGCCGTGTTCTTCCTCGCCGAATACGCCAACATGATTCTGGTGGCGACCCTGTCTGCATTGTTGTTCCTCGGTGGCTGGCTGCCCTTGTTCGATTTCGCGCCGTTCACCTGGATTCCCGGATTCTTCTGGCTGATGGCCAAGATCTGTTTCGTGCTGTTCCTGTTCCTTTGGTTCCGGGCGACCTTCCCCCGCTACCGTTACGACCAGATCATGCGCCTGGGCTGGAAAGTATTCATTCCGGTGACGCTGGTATGGCTGCTGTTTATCGGCGGCATGATGCAGACCCCGCTGGGTTATTTGTTCCACTGAGCATGTAGATATGATGAACCGCCTAAATGCATTCTTCAAAAGTCTGCTCCTGATCGAACTGCTCAAGGGCATGGCTCTGACCGGACGTTATCTGTTCGCGCGCAAGATCACGGTGCAGTTCCCGGAGGAACGTACTCCGATGTCGCCGCGCTTCCGGGGTCTGCACGCGTTGCGCCGTTATCCCAATGGCGAAGAACGCTGCATCGCCTGCAAATTGTGCGAGGCAGTATGCCCGGCGCTGGCGATCACCATCGACATGGAAGAACGCGCCGACGGTACGCGCCGCACCACGCGCTACGACATCGACCTGACCAAATGCATTTTCTGCGGTTTTTGCGAGGAGTCCTGCCCGGTCGATTCCATCGTGGAAACGCGAATTTTCGATTACCACGGTGAAAAACGCGGCGATCTGAACTACAACAAGGCCATGCTGCTGGCCGTGGGCGACAAACATGAAGAACAGATTGCCCGCGACAAGGCTGCAGATGCCCCATACCGTTAATCAAGCACCGCTAGTCATTTGACAGGATTCGGTTAATGAATTTTGAAACAATAATCTTTTATCTCTTTGCCGCGATCCTGGTGTTCGCCGCAGCACGCGTGGTGACCGCGCGTAACCCGGTGCATTCCGCCCTGTTTCTGGTGCTGGCTTTTTTTACCGCCGCAGCGCTGTGGATTACGCTGGAGGCTGAGTTCCTGGCAATTACCCTGGTGCTGGTGTACGTGGGCGCTGTGATGGTGTTGTTCCTGTTCGTGGTGATGATGCTCGATATCAACTACGATCTCTTGCGCGAAGGTTTCTGGGAGAATTTTCCCTATGCCCTGACGGTGGCGATATTGATGGGCGCCGAGATGGTGCTGGTATTGGCCGGGCGCAATTTTTGGGCGAATGGCAGCGGCGGCATGCCGAACGCGCACGGCGCGGGCTACAGCAACATCAAGGAGTTGGGCCGCCTGATTTATACCGAATACGTTTACCCGTTCGAGATCGCTTCGGTCATTTTGCTGGTGGCGATCGTTGCGGCCATCGCGCTTACGCTGCGCCACCGCAAAGACACCAAATATCAGGATCCTGCAGCGCAGATCGCGGTGCGCCGCAACGATCGTTTGCGCGTCATTGCGGTGTCGTCCGACAACAAGCTGAAACAACAGGCGGCAGAAGACAGCCCGTCGGCAGAGCAACAACCTTAGGGAGCCACAGATGCTGACACTTTCTCATTATCTGGTTCTGGGCGCGATCCTGTTTGCCATCAGCGTGCTGGGGATTTTTCTCAACCGTAAGAACGTCATTGTTATTCTCATGGCGATCGAGTTGATGCTCCTTGCGGTGAACATGAATTTCGTGGCGTTTTCCCATTATCTCCACGATACGGCGGGGCAGATTTTCGTTTTCTTCATTCTCACCGTGGCCGCGGCCGAAGCTGCAATCGGTTTGGCTATTCTGGTGGTGCTGTTCCGCAATCTGAGCACGATCAACGTGCAGGACCTGGATCACTTAAAGGGATAACAGTCGGTATCACGCGTCGATGACTGAAAAACAACATGACTGAAATGCAAAAACTCTATCTGCTCGTGCCACTCGCCCCGTTGGCTGGCGCCTTGATTGCCGGCTTGTTCGGTTGGCTGATCGGTCGCGCCCTTTCGCACTGGGTGACGATCATCGGTGTGACCATATCTTTTGTGGCATCGGTCCTGATTTTCCAGGACGTGATGGCGGGACACGTCTTCAACGGCAGCATCTACACTTGGCTGACCTCCGGCGAAATGCGTTTCGAGGTCGGGTTCCTGATCGACCGGCTGTCGGCTTTGATGATGGTGGTGGTGACCTTCGTTTCGCTCATGGTGCATATCTACACCATCGGTTACATGGCGGATGACCCGGGGTACCAGCGTTTCTTCAGCTACATCTCGCTGTTCACCTTCTCCATGTTGATGCTGGTGATGAGCAACAACTTCCTCCAGCTGTTCTTCGGCTGGGAAGCAGTGGGCTTGGTGTCCTACCTTCTGATCGGTTTCTGGTTTACCCGGCCGACGGCGATCTACGCCAACCTCAAGGCATTTCTGGTCAACCGGGTTGGCGATTTCGGCTTCCTTCTCGGCATCGGAATGGTGCTGGCATACTTTGGCACGCTGGACTACGCCGCCGTGTTTTCCATGGCACCGGAGTTGGCCGGCATGAAAGTGGCTCTGTTCCAAGGACAAGATTGGCAACTGATGTCGGTTATCTGCATCCTGCTGTTTATCGGCGCCATGGGCAAGTCGGCGCAGTTTCCGCTGCATGTCTGGCTGCCTGACTCGATGGAAGGCCCGACGCCGATTTCCGCGCTGATTCACGCAGCAACCATGGTAACCGCCGGTATCTTCATGGTGGCGCGCATGTCTCCGCTGTTCGAACTCTCCGAAACCGCGCTGTCCTTCGTCATCGTGATCGGCTCCATCACAGCGCTGTTCATGGCGCTGATTGCCATCGTGCAGACCGATATCAAGCGCGTGGTGGCCTATTCAACACTGTCGCAGCTGGGCTATATGACCGTGGCGTTGGGCGCCTCCGCTTATTCGGCAGCGATATTCCACCTCATGACCCATGCCTTCTTCAAGGCGGTACTGTTCCTCGGCGCCGGCTCGGTCATCATCGCCATGCACCACCAGCAGGACATGCGTTACATGGGCGGACTGCGCAAGTACATGCCGATCACCTACCTGACTATGCTGATTGGCGCCATCGCAAATGCGGGCCTGCCGCCGTTTGCCGGTTTCTTCTCCAAGGATTCGATTATCGAGGCTGTTGGTCTGTCGAACATTCCCGGGGCGGGCTTCGCCTACCTGGCGATACTTGCCGGTGTGTTCGTCGGCGGTTTCTACTCCTTCCGCCTGGTGTTCTACACTTTTCACGGCGAGGAACGTTTCCGCCACGCGCCTGCTGCCGAACATGGTCATCATGACGATCATGGACACCACGGGCCTGCCGTGCCGCACGAGTCGCCGTGGGTGGTAACCGTACCCTTGCTGCTGCTGGCGATTCCATCCGTGGCTGCCGGCTGGCTGATCGGACCGATGCTGTTCGGCGGGTACTTCGGTGACGCCATCTTCATCTCGCATGATCACCATGCCTTGGCGCACATGGCCGAAGAGTTTCATGGCATCGGCGCGATGATGTTGCATTCTCTGACCACGCTGCCTTTCTGGCTTGCCGCAGGTGGCGCGGGTACGGCCTGGTTCCTGTATATCCGCCGCCCCGAACTACCAGCGGTGATCAAGGCGAAATTCAGCCTGATTTCCACCATCTTGGAGAAGAAATACGGTTTCGATGCCTTCAACGACTTTTTCTTCGCCGGCGGTGCGCGCCTGGTTGGTCGCAGCTTGTGGCGCGGCGGCGATGTGTGGCTGATCGACGGCCTGTTCGTGAATGGCACTGCACGGCTGATCGGCTGGGCCTCCTCGCTGGTCCGTCACATTCAGTCCGGTTATATTTACCATTATGCGTTCGCCATGATCATCGGCGTGTTCCTGATGATCTCGCTGTTCGTGAGATGATGAGCTACAGAGCAATTTAGGGAAGTTATGAGCGAAGGTTCGACATTGTTAAGCTGGGTAATCTGGTTGCCGATCGTGGCAGGTCTGTTGGTGCTTGCCACAGGCAGCGATCGCAACGCGCCAATGGCTCGCATTATTGCGCTGATAGGCGCGCTGGCCGGTTTTGTTATCAGTATCCCCTTGTATACCGGCTTCAACCGGTTGACCAGCGACATGCAATTCGTCGAGTACAAGTCCTGGATTCCGGCATTCAATATCCACTACCACCTCGGTGTAGACGGCATCTCGATGCTGTTTATTCTGCTCACCAGTTTCACCACCCTGCTGGTGGTGATCGCGGGCTGGAAGGTCATCGAGAAGAATGTCGCGCAATATATGGCAGCTTTCCTCATCATGTCAGGCTTGATGATCGGCGTGTTCGCCGCACTCGATGCGATCCTGTTCTACGTCTTCTGGGAAGCGATGCTGATCCCGATGTTTATCGCCATCGGCGTGTGGGGCGGGCCGAATCGGGTGTACGCGGCAGTCAAGTTCTTTCTCTATACCCTTACCGGCTCCCTGCTGATGCTGGTTGCGCTTATCTACCTGTTCAACAAGTCGGGCGGCAGTTTCAGTATTCTCGATTACCACCGCCTGCCGTTGGGTATCGAGGCACAAATCCTGATCTTCTTCGCCTTCTTCACCGCTTTTGCTGTCAAGGTGCCGATGTGGCCGGTTCATACCTGGTTGCCGGATGCTCACGTGGAAGCGCCCACCGGCGGTTCCGTGGTGCTAGCGGCAATCATGCTGAAAGTCGGTGCCTACGGCTTTCTGCGTTTCTCCCTGCCCATCGTGCCCGATGCCAGCCATGCCCTGTCCGGCTTTATGATCACCCTGTCCCTCATCGCCGTGGTTTATATCGGCTTGGTGGCGTTGGCGCAGAGCGACATGAAGAAGCTCATCGCCTACTCCTCCATTTCCCATATGGGCTTTGTGACTCTGGGCCTGTTCATCTTCAATGAACTGGGCATGGAAGGCGCTCTGGTGCAGATGGTTTCGCACGGCTTCATTGCCGGTGCGATGTTCCTTTGCGTGGGGGTGATGTATGACCGCATGCATACGCGCAATATTGCCGATTACGGCGGTGTGGCCAACAAAATGCCGATTTTCGCGGCATTCTTCATGCTGTTTGCCATGGCTAATTCCGGATTGCCGGGTACCAGCGGCTTCGTGGGCGAGTTCATGGTGATCCTGGGCGCCATCAAGGTCAACTTCTGGTATGGCTTCTTGGCGGCGACCACCCTGATTTTTGGCGCAGCCTATACATTGTGGATGTACAAGCGAGTAGTTTTCGGCGCCGTGGCCAATCCCCATGTGGAACATCTGACCGACATTGGCAGCCGCGAATTCCTGGTGCTGGCGCTTCTGGCGGTTGGCGTGCTGGGCATGGGCCTGTACCCCTTGCCCTTTACCGAAGTGATGCATGCTTCGGTCAATAATCTGCTCACTCACGTGGCGCAAAGCAAGCTGTAAGCGCGAAGCAAGCTATTTAAGAGAGAATGCAATGATCGTTGCCATGCCCAACCTGACCCCCGCCCAGCCGGAAATCTTCGTGCTGGCGATGGTTTCGTTGATTCTAGTCGTCGACCTGTTCCTGTCTGCCAAGAACCGGTTCATTACCTATGCCCTGACCCAGCTGACATTGCTCGGGGCTGCCTGGATCACCGTTTCCACGCATACTTCCGTGCCATCCTATACTTTCAGCAACATGTTCGTTGATGACGCCATGAGCGATGTGCTCAAGCTCATGAGCTATATCGCTGTCTCCGTGGTGCTGGTTTATTCGCGCAGCTATATCTACCTGCGCGGCATGTTTCGCGGCGAATTCTTTGCCCTGGCGCTGTTCGCCTTGCTGGGCATGATGGTGATGATTTCAGCCAATCACTTCCTGGTGCTGTACATGGGGCTGGAACTGATGTCATTGAGCCTGTACGCCATGGTGGCGCTGAATCGCGACTCTGCCCTGGCGACCGAGGCTGCCATGAAATATTTCGTTCTGGGCGCACTGGCTTCCGGCCTGCTGCTGTATGGCATGTCCATGCTCTACGGCGCGACCGGCAGCCTGAACGTCAACCAGGTGGCGACCGTGATTCAGCATACGAGCGGCAACCATGTGGTGCTGACCTTCGGCCTGGTGTTCATCGTTGCCGGACTCGCGTTCAAGCTCGGCGTGGTGCCGTTCCACATGTGGATTCCGGATGTGTATCAGGGTGCGCCGACCGCGGTGACGCTGTTTATCGGTTCCGCTCCAAAGATCGCAGCTTTTGCCTTCGTCATGCGTCTGCTGGTTGAAGGACTGCATGGCCTGGTACAGGACTGGCAGGGCATGCTGGTCATCATGTCCCTACTCTCCATGGCGATCGGTAACGTCATCGCCATCGCCCAGACCAATATCAAGCGCATGCTGGCATATTCGACCATTTCCCACATGGGCTTCCTGTTGCTCGGGATACTATCCGGCACGCTGGATGGTTACAGCTCGTCTATGTTTTACGTCCTGGTCTATGTGCTGATGAGCATGGGCGGTTTCGGCATGATCATGCTGCTTTCACGCAAGGGTTTTGAAGCGGAAAGCCTGGACGATTTCAAGGGGCTCAATCAACGTAGCCCCTGGTATGCCTTCGTGATGCTGTTGCTGATGTTTTCCATGGCAGGCGTGCCGCCGACGGTCGGTTTCTACGCCAAGCTGTCGGTGCTGCAGGCTGCCCTCCAGGCCGGATTCGTCTGGGTGGTGGTGGCAGCCGTACTGTTCTCGGTGATCGGCGCGTTTTACTACCTGCGCATCATCAAGCTGATGTACTTCGATGCGCCGCTGGATGATGCGCCGCTCAAGCCCGAGGGCGACATGGCCATGCTCATGAGCAGCAACGGGTTCGCGGTGCTGGCTCTTGGCCTCCTGCCGCAGCCGCTGATGGCGTTATGCGCCTACGCGATCCAGCGCTCCCTGCTGTGACGCCCGGAACCACGATACTTCTGCTTCTCACGCTGGCGGCAGCGAACCTGCCGTTTGTGGCTGATCGCCTATTGTTCGTCATTCCGCTTGGCCGCCGCAAGCACTTTGGCTGGCACTTGCTGGAACTCGTCATTCTTTACTTCGTGGTGGGCGGGGCGAGCATGATGCTCGAAACGCAACTTGGACCGCGCCATGCGCAGGGCTGGGAGTTCTACGCAGTCACGGGCTGCATGTTCCTGGTGTTCGCCTTCCCCGGATTCACCTACCGCTACCTGTGGCGGCAGCGCTAAGAACGTTTCTCCGCCTGAACGCTTGCCGCAAGAATATCAAGATCTGACATGGCAGCCGACGACCTCTCCGAGACACAGCTTTCTTCCCGCGACGTTTACCGCGGCGGCTTGCTGCATGTAAAGGAGGATCGTGTAGAACTGCCCAATGGCCGCCAGGCTACGCGCGAATACATCTTGCATCCCGGCGCAGTGGTGGTGATTCCGCTGCTGGCCAATGGCGAAGTCGTGCTGGAACGTCAGTTTCGCTACCCTCTGAAGCGCGATATGTTTGAACTGCCTGCAGGCAAGATTGATCCAGGCGAGCATCCGTTGGCCTGCGGACAGCGCGAACTGCTGGAGGAAACCGGCTACGTCGCGCAGAAATGGCGCTTCGTGGCGACCATCCATCCCTGCATCGGTTATTCCGACGAAAGCATGAGCCTGTATCTGGCCGAGGAGCTGACACCCGGCAGGCACAACCGCGATGGCGACGAGTTTCTGGAGGTGTTTACACTCCCGCTGGCGGAAGCACTGGAGTGGGTGCGTAGCGGCCGGATTACCGATGTAAAAACGGTAATCGGTCTATTCTGGGCGGAGAAAATCTTTCAGGGCTGGCAGCTGCCAGTATGTGCATACCCGTAAAACGCTTAGCCTTTTGCTTGATCTTTGACCGCTGTGTGCCCAAAATCAGGCCATGACCGAATCACACCTCCAATCCTTCATTGCTTCTGTCGCCGGAGAGAATGCGGTGAGTTGTCGCGGTCTCTGGGTAATGCCGCATATCAACGAACTTGAACGTGAACTGGCCGGATTTGCCTGGCCTGAGGGTGATCGATTCGTTATAGACTGCGCGCAGGTGGAAAGAATGGATACCGCCGGGGCATGGTTGCTGTATCGCACGCGGCGCACGCTGGAACAGGCAGGAAAGACCGCTACGCTGGTCGGTTTGAAAACGGAGTTCTCCTCACTCCTTTCCATGGTCGATGCACGCGGCGGCGAGGCATTGGTTGCCCCTCCGCCGGCTTTCGGCTGGCTGGAGCAACTGGGCTACAACTATATTTGCCACCTGCGCCAGGCTGTCGGCATGCTGGCCTTTATAGGCGAGGCGGCCATGGCTGCACTGCGGCATGTTGCCCAGCCTTCCCGTTTCCGTCTGCGTCCTTTGCTCTACAACATTCAGGAGGCGGGCTTCAAGGCCATGCCGATCGTCGGCCTGCTGTCGTTTCTGATGGGCGTGGTCGTTTCCTATCAGGGAGCAGAGCAGCTGGCGCGCTACGGCGCGAGTATTTTCGTCGCCGACCTGGTCGGGCTGTCCATGCTGCGCGAAATGTCGCCGCTGCTTACCGCAATCATCGTGGCGGGACGCTCGGGGTCGGCATACACCGCCCAGATCGGTACCATGAAAGTGACCGAGGAAATCGATGCCATGCGAACCATCGGCATCGCGCCCATGGACTTCCTGGTGCTGCCCAAAATTTTCGCGCTGATGGTGGCCGTGCCGTTGTTGACTGTCTACGCCGATGCCATGGGCGTGCTCGGCGGCATGGTGATGGCCAAGAGCCTGTTGGGCATCAGCTTCGGGGAGTTCGTCGATCGGCTCGACGATGCCGTCAGCCTGTCTTCCTATCTCGTGGGTATCGGCAAAGCGCTGGTGTTTGCGACGATAGTCGGCCTGGTGGGCTGCTTCCAGGGATTCCAGGTGAGCGGCAGCGCCGACAGCGTCGGTCAGCAGACCACCGTCAGCGTGGTGCAGGCGATCTTTCTGGTGATCGTCGTGGATGCCGTGTTTTCCGTGCTCTTCAGCTGGCTGAATATCTGATGGCGAACGCCCCCATCGTCGAGGTGAACAACATCTATACGCGTTTCGGCGCTGCCGTGGTGCACGAGAATGTCAGCCTCAGTGTGCAGCGCGGAGAGATTTTCGCGCTGGCCGGTGGCAGTGGTTGCGGCAAATCCACGCTGCTGCGTGAAATAATTGCATTGCAGCCGCCCATTTCCGGCTCGATCAAGGTGTTCGGCCAGGAAGTGCTGGGCCTGGACGATGAAGCGGCACTGCCGCTGCGCCGCCGCTGGGGTGTGATGTTCGAGCGCGGGGCGTTGTTCAGTTCTCTTACGGTGCTTGAGAATGTGGCCTTGCCGCTGAGCGAGCACACCGATCTGGAACATGGCCTGATCGACGAAATCGCCGCGCTGAAAATCGCCCTTACCGGTCTGCCGCCCAGCGCCGGGGCAAAGTTTCCCAACGAGCTTTCCGGCGGCATGCGCAAGCGCGCCGCGTTGGCGCGAGCACTTGCGCTCGAACCAGAACTGGTTTTTCTCGACGAACCCACCGCCGGCCTTGACCCACTGAGTGCCGCCGGCTTCGACAAACTTGTGAGAAACTTGAAAGAATCGCTCGGCTTGACCATCATGATGGTCACGCATGACCTCGACCTGCTGTGGCAGGTCGCGGACAGGGTGGCGGTATTGGGCGAAAACCGGGTGCTGGGTATTGGCACCATGGACGAGTTGTCGCAGGCCGAACACCCCATCATCCGGGAATATTTTTATGGCACGCGCGGCCGCGCCGCACGGGAACAGACGTGGAAACAAAAGTAAACTACACCATCGTTGGGCTGTTTGTGGTCCTGCTCTCCACGGCACTGGTGGCGGGTATTCTATGGCTTAGCGGCAGCGCCGAATACCGCAAGACATACGACATCTACCTGGCTTATATGAACGAATCGGTCTCCGGGCTCAACCTCAATGCCCCGGTCAAATACCGCGGCGTCGAGGTGGGTCGTGTGAAAAAGATTTCCCTCGACCGGGGCGAGCGTGTGCGCCTGGAATTGCAGATCGAGCGTGGCACGCCGATCAAGGAGAATACCATAGCCGTGCTGCGCGTGCAGGGCCTGACCGGGATTGCCCAGGTCGAACTCGCCGGCAACAATCGTGATGCGCCGCCACTTGAAGCCAAGCCTGGCGAGGAGTACCCGGTAATCAGAACCGGCCCTTCGCTGCTGGCGCGCATGGATACGGCGGTGACCGACTTGCTCTCCAGTCTCAACCGCGTTTCCAACAGCATCAACGGCATCCTTGACGAGGAGAATAGGCGCAATTTCAAGAAACTGGTGGCCGACATGGCAATGCTTTCCGATACCCTGGCGGCGCGCAAGAGTTCTGTCGACGCCACTTTGCAGGGGGTGGCGCGCTCTGCGGACAACGCGGCCAAGGCTAGCGCCGAGTTGCCGCAGTTGATGGAGCGCATGGCGAAGAGCGCGGAGGCGCTGGAGAAAATGGCGGGCGACGCGTCGCGCGCCAGTGCATCGGTGCGTAAAACCATGGGCGGCGTGGATGGCGGCGTGATCCAGCTAACGGACAGGGTGGTGCCGGAACTGGACCAGACCCTGAGGGAAATGCGAGAGCTAAGTGCTTCGTTCAAGCGCCTGAGCGAGGAAGTGGGGCGCAATCCGAATATGCTGTTGCTGGGCAAGCAGCCTGCCGCGCCCGGACCGGGGGAATAGGGGGTCGAATGAAGTGGATGCGGGTAGTTATCGTGGGTGCTATATGGGCTGCGATTGCCGGGTGCAGTGCGCTGCCGCCGGTGCGACAGGAGCAGGCCAACACCTTTGCCCTGGAGGCGCGGGTCGATCGCAGCGCTGCAATGCCATCGCGCGATGCCCCTAATCTGGTGGTGAGTCTTGCGCATGCTCGGCCGGGATTTGATAGCCTGCGCATGGTCTATGTCAAGACGCCCCACGAAGTGGAATACTTCGCAAAAAATCAATGGGTCGACACCCCGGCACGGATGTTGACACCGCTGCTGATTCAGGCCGCGGAGTCCAGTGGTGCTTTCGGCGCTGTGGTTGCGCCCAGCAGTGGAGTGGCGGCGCAGTTGCGTCTGGAGAGCGAAATCGTACGCCTGCAGCAGGAGTTCATGGGGGTGCCGAGCCAGGTACATTTAACCTTGCGTGTCCAGTTGATCGATGTCGCGGCCAGGAAAGTCTTGGCGACACGTGAATTCGATGTGACTGAAAAAGCGCCGAGCGAAGATCCTTATGGCGGCGTGGTCGCCTCCAACCGTGCCGTGAGTCGCGTGCTGGAGGAAGTGAAGACGTTCTGCGCCGCCCAGGTCAAAGCCCCGTAGTTATTACAATAGGGCGGTTTGACTTAGCGCCGACCGCCGAGTATCGACCCCAGCACGCCGCGAATGATCTGGCGCCCCAGTTGCGAACCAATGGCGCGGGCGGCGCTCTTGAGTGCGGTTTCCGCCACGCCCTGGCGACTGCCGCGACTGCCGCCACCCAGCATGTCGCCGAGACCGCCGAGCCAGCCGCCGCCTTCAGCGGGTGGATTTTCCGTTTGTCCTGATGCGCGTGTGGAGGGAGCCGTGTTCTGTTCAGCCCGTCCCTTGATTTTCTCGTAAGCCGATTCACGATCCACCGCTTGCTCGTAGTGGCCGTATAGCACCGACTGCCTGACGATGGTCTGACGCTGCTCCGGGGTGATGGGGCCGAGTTGGCTGTGCGGCGGGACGACCAGCGCGCGCTCCACCGGATGCGGGCGGCCTTTTTCGTCGAGCAGTGAAACCAGCGCCTCGCCCACACCCAACTCGGTGATGGCGGCTTCCACGTCTAGCCCTGGATTGGCGCGGAAAGTTTCCGCGGCGGCGCGCACCGCTTTCTGGTCGCGCGGCGTGAAGGCGCGCAAGGCGTGCTGGATGCGGTTGCCGAGCTGACCCAGTACCTGATCCGGGATGTCGAGCGGGTTCTGGCTGACGAAGTAAACGCCCACCCCCTTGGAACGGATCAGGCGCACCACCTGCTCAATTTTGTCCTGCAATGCCTGGGGCGCATCGTTGAAGAGCAGATGCGCCTCGTCGAAAAAGAAAACCAGCCTGGGCTTGTCCAGGTCGCCGACCTCGGGCAGCTGCTCGAACAGCTCGGACAGTAGCCACAGCAGGAAGGTGGCGTAGATCTTGGGGGCGTTCATCAGCTTGTCGGCGGCGAGGATGTTGACCACGCCGCGACCCTGCGCGTCGGTTTGCAGCAGGTCGTCGAGGTTCAGGGCCGGCTCGCCGAACAGTTGTTCTCCGCCTTCCGTCTCGAGCCCGACCAGGCCGCGCTGGATGGCGCCGATGCTGGCGGCGGAGACGTTGCCGTACTCGGTGGTGAAAGTTTTTGCGTTGTCGCCCACATGCTGCAGCATCGCCCGCAGGTCCTTGAGGTCGAGCAGCAGCAGGCCGTTGTCGTCGGCAATCTTGAACACCAGATTCAGCACCCCGCCCTGGGTGTCGTTCAGGTTCAGCATGCGCGCCAGCAGCAGCGGTCCCATTTCGGATATGGTGGCGCGCACCGGGTGGCCCTGCGCGCCGAAGACGTCCCAGAATGCGACCGGGCAGCCTTCGAAGGCAAAGTCGGTAAGCGCTAACTTGGCTACGCGCTCCATGATTTTGGGCTTTTCCGTGCCGGGCTGGCTGATTCCGGAAAGGTCGCCCTTGACGTCGGCCATGAATACCGGCACACCGATGCGGCTAAAATGCTCCGCCATCACCTGCAGCGACACGGTTTTTCCGCTGCCGGTGGCGCCCGCGATCAGGCCGTGACGGTTGGCGAGCTGGGGTAGCAGGAAAAGTTCGTGGGCGTCGTTTTTGGCGATCAGCAGGGGTGGCGTCATCGGGTGCTCCGGCTTTGATTAAAGGGTAGGCGAAATGGTAACATTACGCCTGTTCAAAACAGTACATCGAGATTGAGGAAGTCATGGCCGGTCACAGCAAGTGGGCAAATATCCAGCACAGAAAAGGGCGTCAGGACGAGAAGCGCGGCAAGGTTTTCTCGCGGCTCTCCAAGGAGATCACCGTTGCCGCCAAAATGGGTGGCGGCGACTTCAACTTCAACCCGCGCCTGCGGCTGGCCATCGACAAAGCCAAGGAAGTGAACATGCCGGCGGACAACATCGACCGGGCTGTCAAGAAGGGTACGGGCGAACTGGAAGGCGTGAACTACGAAGAAATCCGCTACGAGGGCTACGGCATCGGCGGTGCCGCGGTGATCGTGGACTGCCTGACCGACAACCGTACCCGCACCGTGGCCGACGTGCGCCACGCTTTTTCCAAGTTCGGTGGCAACCTCGGCACCGACGGCTCGGTGGCATTCATGTTTAAGCACTGCGGCCAGATCATTTACGCGCCTGGCACCAGCGAAGACAAGGTGATGGAAGCCGCGCTGGAAGCGGGCGCGGAAGACGTGCTCAGCAATGACGACGGCAGCGTGGAAGTGATCACTTCCCCCGGCGATTTCATGGCGGTCAAGGATGCGCTGGAAAAGGCCGGTCTCAAGGCCGAGGTCGCCGAAGTGACCATGAAGCCGGACAACGAGACGGTGTTCGCCGGCGACGAGGCAGCGAAGATGCAGAAGCTGCTGGATGCCCTGGAAAATCTTGATGACGTTCAGGAAATCTATACCTCCGCCGTCATCGAAGAATAGCGGAGTACGAAATCCTCATCCTTGGTATTGATCCGGGCTTGCGCATCACCGGCTTTGGAGTCATCGCCAAGGATGGGAACCGCCTGGACTATGTCGCCAGCGGCTGCATCAAAACCGCCGACGGCGAACTGCCGCAACGCCTCAAAACCATACTCGACTCCATCGGCGAGGTGATCGCCACTTACCGGCCGGATCAGGCTGCCATCGAAAAAGTGTTCGTCAATGTCAATCCCCAATCCACCCTGCTGCTGGGGCAGGCGCGCGGTGCTGCGATCTGCGCATTGGTGGCGCGGGATTTGCCGGTGGCTGAGTACACTGCGCTGCAGGTGAAACAGGCGGTGGTGGGCAACGGCCACGCCAAGAAGGAACAGGTGCAGGACATGGTGCGCCGTCTTCTCAAGCTGGAGGGCGTTCCCCAGGCCGATGCGGCGGACGCGCTGGCGTGCGCCATCTGCCATGCACATGGCGGACAGGGGCTGGGAAATCTGGCGACGGCGGGTTACCGCGTGAAAAATGGGAGATTGGTGTGATCGGAAGATTGAGCGGCAAGCTGCTGGAAAAACATCCACCGCAAATCCTGCTCGATGTGCAGGGCGTCGGCTACGAGGTGGATGTGCCGATGAGCACGTTCTACAACCTCCCCGCGCTGGGCGAGAGCGTGACCCTGCATACGCAGTTGATCGTGCGCGAGGATGCGCACCTGCTGTACGGATTTGCCAGTGATGAAGAACGTCAGACTTTCCGCCGCCTGCTCAAGATCACCGGCGTCGGCGCCAAGCTGGCGCTGACCATCCTCAGTGGCATGAGCGTGAACGAGCTGGCCCAGGCGGTGATCGCGCAGGATGCAGGGCGGCTGACCAAAATCCCCGGCATCGGCAAGAAAACCGCCGAGCGCCTGCTGCTCGAACTCAAGGACAAGCTGGAAGGGATTACGGCTTCCGGTGTGCCGCTGTCGAGCGCGGCATCAGGCAGCAGCGACATCCTCAATGCGTTGCAGGCGCTGGGCTATAATGACAAGGAAGCAAGCTGGGCGGTCAAGCAACTCCCCGCCGACGCCGGCGTGACCGATGGCATCCGTCAGGCGCTGAAATTGTTGTCCAAAGGCTGAACTCAAGGAGGTCAGGGATGAATACCGCCGAACAGATTTTCGAGCAAGTGAAGGCTCTTCCCGAACCGATGGCCCGGGAGGTGCTGGATTTTGTCGGCTTTCTCAAAGAAAAGCAGGAGCATGTGAGGATCAAGGATCTGATGGAAGCTCAGGCCGGAAGCATGAAGGAAATTTGGGACAACGAAGCCGATGAGGCGTGGAATGAAGCATGAAGCCGGGCGCGTGGTTCTGATCCCGTTTCCATTTTCCGATCCGAAGGGTCAGAAAAAGCGTCCTGTGTTGATGCTTACGGCTCCGGATGGTTTTGGAGATTTTATCGCTCTTGCCATTACTTCCAGGGGCTATCATGCCAATGCGGTGATACTGGTGCAGGATGATATGGAAGAAGGCGTCTTGCCAAAACCGAGCTGGATCAGGACTGACAAGGTGTTCACGCTTTCCCGCGATTTTATTGTCAGTATGGTAGGACGGGTGTCCGGAAAAGTGGTGGAACAAGCGGTCATGGGATTGTGCAACAAGGTCTCGGCATGATCGAAACCGACAACCTCAAGGCGGCAAGCCGTCTGATTTCCCCCTCTCATGCTTCTCCCCAGGAAGAGGCACTGGAGCGGGCGCTGCGCCCCAAGCTGCTGGACGAGTACGTGGGGCAAGAAAAGGCGCGCGGTCAGCTGGAGATTTTCATCCAGGCCGCGCGGATGCGCGCCGAGGCGCTCGACCACGTGCTGCTGTTCGGCCCTCCCGGGCTGGGCAAGACCACGCTGGCCCACATCATCGCGCGCGAAATGGGCGTCAACCTGCGTTCGACTTCCGGTCCGGTACTGGAGCGGCCGGGCGACCTGGCGGCGCTGCTGACCAATCTCGAACCCAACGACGTGCTGTTCATCGACGAGATCCATCGCCTGTCGCCGGTGGTGGAGGAAATCCTTTACCCCGCGCTGGAGGACTACCAGCTCGACATCATGATCGGCGAAGGC
>JBDKRR010000012.1:0-8035 GCA_039683315.1 Sulfuricella sp. | reverse complement strand
CTAGGTCGACAACCCCATCAGCGAGTGCCGCCGCGCTGGCCAACTGCTCGCCACTGAGGTCATCGACATTCATGTCACGGCTCCGTCACTTTGTATTCTGGCCACCGGTCCCAGAGCTCTTGCGCATCACTTGCGTGGCCCGCAGCTTTTCCCGCCATCGCTTCGTATTCTGCTGAGCACTCTCCAAATACGGCGTCGAGGGTTGTGACGTACTCAAGCTGGGCTTCGGGGGTAGCTTGGGCAAAACTGGCAAGGGCTTGGTCTCTTTCCAGCCGCAGGCCGTCACGCTCAGCACGTAAAGCAGCAAGCCGCTGAGCATCAGCACGTTCACGATCACGGGCCAAAGAGGCCGCACGTTCTGCAGTTTCATCAAAGTGCTCCTTCAGTTTTCGGGCTCGGATCTCGCCGGCGAGCTGGTCGGCCGTGGCCTGCCCCTTGAGCTGCGCAACTTCCATCCGTGAATCGGACAGGTCGGCGCCGAGGCGGGCCGCCTGGAAGAACCACGCCAGGGCGCCGAACAGCAGGCCAGCCACCAGCGCCACGACCAGGTGCGTGATGAACTGAGGCCGAATCAGGCTCCCAGCGCCAGCCAGGGTGGAGCTAAGGCTGATCACGCCGACGCCCCCGCAGCCTTGCGGCAGATTTCCTCGTTGGACTCCCCGCGCACCAACAGGCCGGGCAGCGCCACCGAACGTCCATTGACTGTCCCGCGGGACCACCGCGGATTCTCTCGGCAGGCCCAAAACATGTTTTCCATCAGATCTTGACTTGCATACTTTGTATTGCGCACAATAAACGTTATGGCGATAAAACACACACTAACAGTGGAAGTGGCCCGCGAGCTTCTGGAATACAACCCTGAGACAGGAATCCTGACTTGGAAGCCGCGAGGGCAAAAGTGGTTCACATACAAGGACTTCCATAACCACTGGAACCACCGGTGGGCTGGAAAATCCGTTGGCACATTGAGTAAGCGCGGGTATCTGGTATTCAACATTCGGAACAAGCTGCATACGGTGCATCGAACCGCATGGATGATTTTCACCGGCGAAGAGAATCCGGGGCTTATCGACCACCTAAACGGAGACCCAACAGATAACCGCATCAGCAATCTGCGATGCACAAGCCACAAGGTAAACGCAGAGAACCAGCGAGACAAAAGTGCAGGCAAAGGGCTCCCGCTGGGAGTGTTCCCAGTCATGGGTTCGAAAACTGGCAAGGTGTTCGCGCGCATCATCGTTAACGGTCAGCGAAAATACCTGGGGACGTTTGATAGCCCAGATAACGCTTCGCAAGCGTATTTGAAGGCAAAGCGCGAGCTGCACGAGGGTTGTACGATCTAGCCATCAAATGTCACCCCTTCAATTCGCGCTGTTCCGTCGCACAAATCTGAATTTGCGCCTCTTCGGATAACCAGCCCTGGCAGAACAGCTTTCGATCCGTTGATCGTCCCGTAAACCCATTTGCGGTTTTCTAGGCAGGCGCCAACAATGTCCCCCGCCAAGAGCTTGCGACGCATGGTTGAGCCTCTGAATCCTGCGCTACCGACGTTATGGATGAAGTCCAGTACCGTGGCCTTTTGCAGGACCATGAGCTGCCCCCAGTTCGCCATGTCGGCGGACACCTCCTTCTCATATGCCACGTAGCGGTCCCGTTCCATGCGATAGCACTCGGCGGGGGTATACGTTTTGCCAGCGATCACGCCCCTGCCCGTGATGCCGTTGCACACAGTCAGAGGTTGCCCCTTTCCCAGCTTGTCCACGTAGGGCGTGCCGATGTGCCGACCGCCCGACTCGTAGTAGCTGCCCAGGACCATCGCCACCTTCACGGCCTGGCTGGTGCTGGCGTCAGAGGCAACGGCCTGCACGTAGGCGTCAATCTGGTCCTGCTTGGCCATGTCCTCACGAACGATGACAACACCACCACCGATGCCGGCCGCCAGCACAAGGCCAGCGATCCGGGCAGCGAGGGGCCTCGGGATCTTGCTCACGATCTTGACCATCTCAACCCCACACCATCCGCCACCAGAGGTAGGGCAGCATCACATAGACATAAGGCGGAAGCATGTTCGGCTCCTTCAGTCGTCAGAGGTCTCGAAATCGCAGCCCGGCACCACGCCGCGCTTGCGGTCCTCGATGCGCTCACCCTCCCGGCGGGCATCGCGGCGCCACTTCCAAGCAAGGTGGGCAAACTGCGCCAAGATGAACAGGATCGACAGGACGGTCAGGATGTCGCTCGCCTGCCACCCGAAAAAACGGGCGCCTGCAGCAGCTGTTGCGCCAGGCGTTGACTGCAGCCCTGCCTGCACCAAATCGTTTTTTTGCTCTGCGCTAAGGTGCTCGTGCACCCCAATCAGGGCCAGTGCGGAAACAAGTGCGTGCCTCACGTTCGTCCTTCCAAAACTTTGAGCCGAGTTTTGGCCAGGCTGGCGCGGGCGTCGAACCCTATGCCGGTCAGAGTGCTGCGTCCACCTTGGTCTGGATCTGGACGAGTGTTTCGGGGTCACCAGGGGGTGCCCGTGGCGACGGGCGGGGCCAGTTGCTCGGCGATACGGGCGTCGAGGTACGCCTCCACATCGGCGAGCTGCGTAGGTAGCTCCACGCCCGGCACAGTCGGTGTCGGGGGTGCTAACAGCGCCTCTTGTACCCACTGGATCACGATGTCCTTCGTGAGCCCCTCGAACGGCCTGAACTCGGGGTCGGCGGGGTCGGTCGGCCCCGGCAGCAACTCAACCGCCCCGCAGGTCTCGGCGGAAGCGCCCCCGGCAGATTTCTTAGCCCGCCAATGAGCTACGATGACCCGCCCGGTGATCGGGTCGCGCTCAAGGGTGTCGATGTCCCAGATGATCATGCTGCTCCTCACCAAGTAGAAAGCGCCGCGCGCTTCCATGTGTCCGTAGCGACGCAGACGTACAAGTAGTCGGCACCCCATGTGATAGTCCCTGCGTCGCCAGCGGCGGTCGCTGAGGCGGGGGTAGAAGCAGTGCGGACGCGGAGGGAGTTGCCTGCAGTGTCCAGTGACGCGGTCGGCGCGGTGGTGCCGAAGCCCCACTTGCCGGTGTTGTCGCACCACGCACGAACCGTTGTGCCTGCTGCCATGACGATCGTGCCTGTCAGACTAGCGGTGCCGTTGGAGCGGCCGATGATCGTGTTGCTGCTACCCGTCTTGACGTTTGAGCCCGCGCTGCGGCCCACAAATGTGTTGCTCCCGCCGGTCTCAAGCTGGGAGCCTGCCAGCGTGCCAAGAACGGTGTTGTCCGATCCCGTGGTGAGTGCTGCCAGGGCGGAGAACCCGCCGGCGAAGTTGTAGTTCCCAGACGTGTTGGATGAGAGCGCGTCGGAGCCCACAGCGGCCAGCCCGAAGCCCGTTGTGTTGGCTGCGAGGGCGTTCAGCCCCATGGCCATGTTCGTTTCGCCCGCGCCTCCGCCCAGCCCCACTGTCATGCCAGAGATAGTCAAGGTGTCGATGCTCAGGTCCCGCGACCAAGCGCTGCCCCCGGGCGTCTGTGTCAACACCTCCTGGGCGGTGCCGACGTAGGCCGGCAGGCCCGGAGGGATCTCCGTGCGCAGGATCTTGATCTCAGCGGCCACCCGGGTCGCGAGAGCTGCGATCTGGGTGACTAGACTCATACCAGCCCTGCCTCGAAGGTGGTGACGAAGTTGGTCGTGACATCGCCGACGTCAGCTGCGGAGATGGCGCCGATGTTGGAGATGGCCTGGGCCTTTTGAGGGGCTGTCAGGGTCTGTGCTTGGTCGAAGGCAACTCGGTTGCCCACCGCCGTCAGTAGACCGCTGATCGCGCCTCCGTCGGTGCTGAGCTGATTGGCAATCTCCAGCAGCGTGTCGTAAGCCGCCGGGGCGCCGCCCAGGATGTCGGACTTGACTGCGTTGAGCTGAGTGATGATCTTGTCTGCCGACCAAGTGTGCGCGGTATCCCCTGCCCCGGCCGAGTCCAGGATGCCTGCGGCAGACGTGATCGCGGACTTCAACTCGTTGATCGCCGCCACCAGCGAGGTCTTGTTGGTGGTGGCCAGGGCAGTCTTGTCACCAGTGGTGGCCCGGATAGATTTGCACTCCGTGGCGATGCGCACGGCGAGGTTGGAGATTTGTGTGGTCAGGCTCATGATTTACACCAGTGCGTTCTCGAAGAGGAGGGTCGGGTCGACGGCCAGCTCGGCGAAGTTGTCGCCTGGGTCGCCCTTGGGGCCGCGGCCACCCTTCACTGCCGCGACCATCTCCGCCGTGGCTGTCGTGGGCTCGGTGATCGCCAGCTCCAGCGCCGGGAAGGTGCGGGTCAGGACGAGGTCGATGGTCTGCTGCGGAGGAATCATGGTGTCGCCGGTGCGGTCACGTCCTTGGTGATCTTCAGCTTCGCAGTGGTCGTGCTGACCACGTAGTTGTCTGAGTCGCGGGTGAACTGAACGTCAAACTCGGCGCTGCCCTGGGGCCACGCGGTGGTGTCAATCTTGAAGATCCGTAGCGTGCGGGTGGTCACCGGGTCGGCCCACTCCGTGTCCAGAGAGTCGATGACGGCGCCGGTCGCCGGATCAACCAACTGGGACGAGACGCTCCAACCAACGAAGAAGCCGTCTTCGAAGCTGGCGGGAATCGTCAGCAACCGGTCGAACGAATCGCCTTGCTTGAGTGTGATGATCAGCTGTGCCATGCCGCCAGATTGCCCGGCGGCATGGGTTGCGTCGAACCCTATACAGGGTCAGGAATCGTTGGCCATGTTTCGCATTTCCTGGCGCAGCGCCTTGGGCGCCGTGTCAGCGATGCGCTGGGTGCGGTCCTTGCCCATTTCCCGCACGCGCTTCCAGATGTCAGGCATCTTGATGGTGATGCGCTGCTCTGGGTTGTTCTCGTTCCAGTCGTTGAGGCGTTCGCGCACCCGCTCCAGGGCTGCGTCGTCCTTGTTGAACAGAGCCTGCGCCCACTGCGCCTTGATCTCGCTGCTGGTCTGGACATAGAAGCTCTTGCTTCGCTGCATGAAGCTGTTTGCCTCCTGCACCTGAGCGACAGCGCGGGGCTGGAAGCCGATCGCCTTGGCCACGGCCTCATCCAGGGTGGTGTCGATCTCCTTGTACCCCTTGGTGTCCTTGTAGATCCCGCTGATCGCCATGTCGACTCCCTTGTCAGCGTTGCGCACAGCCAGGGGCGAGATCTCCAAAGCAGCGCCAGCCAGATCGCCCGTCAAGGCCTTTTTCGCACCGGTGAAGCCGCGTCCGATCAGGTCGCCGGCCGGCCCCACCACCTCCAGCAGATCCCGCTCGCGTCCCTGCTTGGTCAGGAACAGGCCGGTCCCTGGGATCAGGTTGCTCATTCCCAGGCGGCCCGACACGTCGATGGGCGCCCCAGGCAGACCGGACAGGCCGTATTCGAGGAAATCGCCCAGCTCGGCGCCGACGACATCGCGCACCATGTCACGACGCCACTGTGCCGCGCTCACGTTGTAGCCCATGAGCTGGCCGGCGCCGTCAATCAGATCTTCTGCATCTTCCATGAAGGGAAGGCCGCCGGCGCCACCCACCAGCATCAGCATGGCGATGGCCCAGCCCACGGCGCGCTTGCCTTCTGGTCCGCCCTGGGTCCACATGCGCTGCATCAGCTCCAGGTAAGACACGCTGTACGTCTTGAACGTGAACAGGGTTCCTCCGATCGCGCCTCGCGCCCACTTTGGTTTGTTGGACTTACTGTAGAGGAACTGCGTTTCGAGCACGGCGCGCTCAGCGAACGCGGCCGGGTTCGGCATCTTCTGCTCCACCGCGGTGCGGTAGGCTGCAATGAATGTGCTGCGACGGTTGACCTGCTCGGCCAGGGCGAACGGCTGCCCCCACGCCACCTTGCCGCGCTCCCACCAGTTGGCGGCCTGGGCCCGCGCGTCGCCCAGCTTCGTGCCATCCCCCACGCGCAGCGCACCGGCGCCCCGAGCCTGAGCCATCAGCTGGTGAATTTCTTGAGGGCTGACCACACCATCGTCCTCGGCGTGCTTCAGGGCCTCGGCCAGGCCCGCCTCGTACTGCTTGCCCTTGGTGGCCATGTCCTTGATGGCCCGGCTCAGCTGCTGGCCGGCCTTGGCCATGCCCGAATACTGGCTCAGCCAGGGCATCGTGACCGTGAAAGGCTGGGTCATGTTGACCATGGCCGAGGCGATCGAGCCACCCAGGTACTGGGCGAACAGCATGCCCCGGATCGCCTGCCCTTCCTCCTGCGGGTCTTGGATGTAGCTGCGCAGGCCCATGGCCACATCTTTCAGCTCCCCCTCCCCCTTCGGGATGCCCTGCACGGCGTTCTCCATCGTGCCCACGTTAAGGCCTCCGGCCGCCTGGCGGGCGTTGGAGTAGATGAAGCTGGCCAGCACCCGGCCGACGTCCTCGCTGTAGCCGGCGATGCCCTTACGGTGAATCAGGCGCTTGAGGGCGCTGTGGTTGTTCTTGGCCAGGGCCAGGTAGGTCTGGAATGCCTTGTCCTTCGCTTCGTTGCCCTCGCTGTCCAGGCCCAGCATGTTGCCGAACAGTTCCATGGACTCAGGGGTGATGCCGGCGAACAGCTTGTAGGCCTCGGCGCTCATGGTGCCCTGAGTGACCTTGGCGCCGGCGAACTCTGCGCGCATCTTGGCGGCCATTTCGTTGGCCTCGCGCATCGTCTCAAACATCCCGAAATACTGGCGCTCGCCCTCGGCGTCCACCACGTCGACCGTGTACTTGCCAAAGCGAGACAGCGGGGCGTAGCCGTTGCGCATCAGCTCGGTGGCCTTCTCGTAGCGCGTGACCACCAGATTGTTGAGTGAGCTCAAGCGGTCGTTGTCGTCCGGGTTGGCCCTGGCGTCCTCCTGCAGGCGATCGGTCAGCGCCAGCATGACGTCGTGCAGGCTCTTGGCCTCCAGCACCTGCTCGCGCATGTCGGTGTACTCGTCACCCAGGGCGCGCAGCATGTCGGCCCGTGTCGTCATGTCGATGGAGCGGTCAATGGCCTTGCGCGCTTCCTTGTAGAGGCTGATCTGCTCGGCCGTGGCCCCGAAGATGGATTGCAGCTCGGAATCCTTCCAGACCACACCGGCCTTGAGGATCTGGCTCTGGAATCGGGTGTTGACGGCAGATTCGTACTGCTGGATGGGCAGGCCCTGCCAGGCCTTGAGCACGCTTTCCTTGAGCTTGCCCGTGGCCACCAGCATGCGGGCCTTCTTCTGGGTGTCCAGCTTCTCGTACTTCTTGGCCAGGTCATCCGTGCGCATCGGCGTGCCATCCGTGTCGCGCCCCCACATCAGGGTGCCCTCGAACAGCGGCGCGGCCACGGCCTTGTTGTCCGCAGCTGAAATTGGCTTCTTGCGGTCCTTGCCCACGATGTCGCGCCAGCTGTCCACGCGGGGGATCAGGCGGGGGGCATAGGCGGCCGCGTCGTTGGCCATGGTCGATACGTCATCAATGAACCGTTGGGCCGCCTCGAATACCGGCTTGAACGCTGGGTTGCGCTCGGCCAGGTGGCGCATGGTTCCCACGGTCTTGTCCCACATGCTCACCTTTCCCGGGTGCTTCATGTACTGGTTGAGCTGGTCGAGGGCCGCCGCCTTGGCGCGCGAGATTGCGCCGCTGCTGAAACGAATGTCAGGGTCGAGCGGGTCAAACGTGCCGCGGTTGCCGGTGGCGCTCTTGACCTGATTGGGGTGGAAGGCGACGTATAGGTCGCCCCCACCGTCTGCCGAATTCACGATAACGCCATCGTATCCTTGAGCCTCAAGCGACTCGCGCTCAGGCTTAATCCAGTTGTCGTAGGCGTCAATCGGGTCCAGGGCTGTTTGCGTGTATGGGTTCGTGATACTCAGGTACGCCGGCATGACGTTCGCGCCTTCGCCCCGAGTGGCGTAGTTGCTGGCCGTGCGCTGGCTGCTTGTGAAGAAGAATGCGCCTTCTCCTTGTCGCCAATTTCCCCCGGTCTTCGCTTTACTGAAAGCATCGAAGTCAGCGGAAGTCCCGTGATAAACCACCAGCGGCTTGCCTTGTTTTGCTATATACTTAGCGGATGGCAAATCATCACTG
>JBDKRR010000011.1:0-7546 GCA_039683315.1 Sulfuricella sp. | reverse complement strand
GGCAACCGGTGGCCGCGCGGGCTGCTCGGGCACGGCTGGGTAGTACGTCGTCGTCGTCACGTACTGGCACTTTCGCTTCAGGCTGCGGGTGCCTGGGGAGCCTGGTTCGTATCGGTAGGTGATGTTGCCGGTGTCGCCGTCGATGACCTTCACCGGCCCCGGCGATAGGGCACCCTCCGTTACCCACTCCAGGCTACAGACATACTCAGTGGTCGTGGTGGTGTAGGCAGGGCGCGCGGGTTGGTATGGCGTACCCTCATCCGCGGCCTGCCCTGGGTCCACCGTGACTTGGGTCTTTTTCTGGAGCTGGTTCGTCATACGGTTTCCTTGGTCCCTACCAGGCCGGTCCAGAAAGCACTTGGGTTGACGTAGGGCTCAACGTAGAGGCGAATTGCCCCGCTGAACATCGGCGTGGCGCTCACGTTTCCCCAATTCTCCGCCCCGACCGCCCTTGTGCTGACACCGAAGGTGATCTTGCGCGCAGGAGGCAAAATTATTGGTGGCGTGTAGTCGATGAAGACCGCGCCATTTGCGCTCCATCGCACATGCTCCGTGCTCCGCTCAATCTCCAAACTGCCAGGGCGAAGCGGATACCGTGCCGTTGACCACCTTTGATCGTAGTTGTCGGAGTAGACCTGCCAAGGGCCCCAATAGCTGTTGAATTTGTTGTCAACATCCTGGGTGTCAAATTCGATGCTCACCTTATTCGAACCGAATGCCGTGTCGTCGAGATCAGAGCGGAAAGTCTCGATGTAAACCTTGGCTGAACCCAATGCTTCGGCGTCCAGGGCTTCGCTCGGGACTTCTAGAGCGAAGCTCAAATGCGATGTCGGATAGCTTTGAGCGAAGAAAGTGTCATCAAAGAAGCGCGTGCCGGCAACAGGCGGGGTGATGATCTCCATGCAGTGTCCGGATGTGGTGCGGCTGAAGAACCGCCCTTCGAAGACTAGCATAGTCGCTTAGAACGTTGGCAGGTTGACGCTGTAGGTGTCAGCGGTCTGCGTAGCGCCGGACACCAAGTTCACGCTGCTGAAGTTCGCCTCAGCGCCGCTGGTGCTGATGCGCCCTTGGATGCGCGGTTCGGTCAGCGATTCGGTGCCAGTGTCGGCGCTGCCCACATGGCGGTAGTAGCCCGCCACGCCCGTGGCCAGGTTCGTGCCCTGCAGCACGTCGCCAATCACCTTGGAGATCATGCCGTCAGAGGCAGTCGCATCCAGCGTGAAGCCTGCGCCCGCGCCATCCTTGTCGATGACGCACAGCAGCGTGCCGGTTTCAGCAGCGTCGGCGCTGGCTGGCGCAGGGCCGGACAAAATACGGATCTTGCCGTTGGTCAGCGCTGCGCGCAGGGAGCCCGATGCCAGCATGTGGTTGCGCAGGCCGGTGGAGACTTTGAATGTCATGGTGGTTCCTTTCTTTGGGTTAGTTCGCTATCCAGAGTGCGCCCGACATGAAGCCGCCGTACTCTTCTTCTTCGTCAGAGCCATCTGGGTCAGCCCAGTAGCTGTAGTCCCGGTCTTGGCCGAATGCTTTGTTGAACGCCGCCTTGTGCGTGGTGTCGGCGCCGCCGTGGACATGGATCACGTCGAACCATGGGATCGTCTCTGTCGATCCTGGGAGCGGGTCGATCAGGTTCCCTGTGGCGACCGGCATTTCTTCTTCGCCGTCAAAGTAAATCTCGCCCTGCACGCGGTTCATGCAGACGGACCAGTGACCGTCTGGGTGCGCCGGGATGGAGTTGCCAGGGAGCAGCGTCGGGGAAATAAGCCGCGCCGCAAATTCCTGCTGCATGGCCAGAGTCGCGCCCTCGTTACCGCAGGGGGCGCCGCCACGGGGTATGCTGGGCATCAGTACCGCGCTTGACGGTGGCGTCACGCGTTTTGCTGCCGGGTCAGGCCCGAGCTCGGGCACGTCAGGAGCGTAGAGGATGGAGCGGGCTTCTTGCCCCCGGATACGCAGGTGGTGGTTTGGGTACACCTGGTTGCCGTAGCGGTAGCTGGCCCGCGACACATTCCACATGAATGTCGGCATAGGCTCGCTCACCGGCACTTTCTGGTAGCTGCTGGGTGTGCCCTTCGCGCGCTGGTAGGTGCGGGTGGTGAAGTTCAGGAACCGCAGATCGGCCACATCGATGTGTGCCACGAAGGTGGCGGGCATGTGGTTCTCGCTCACGTACTTGGCCCGCGCCAGGCCGATCTCGAACTGGTTGGTACCCGTGCTGTCGGTGGTCAGCGGCATAAACACCCGGCCTGGGTATCCAGCCATCGTGCCGTCGGCCTGCTCAAATGCGCGCCAAGTATCCGGCCCCGCATACAAAAACTCCGTGAGCACATCCAGCCCGTCGAACTCCCAGCGCTCGTTGTGCACCAGACACAGCCGCTGCACGGTTTCCTGCGTGTCGTGCTTGCGCACGGTGTAGTAGGCATACACCCCGTCGGCCCGGAAGCGCCCAGTGAGGGAGCTTTCGAGGTACGGCTCGTCGATGTGGTCGTGGTAGCGCCGCCAGCTGGGTTCGCTCGCGGGGCCTGGCACACCCTCAAGGTATGGTCCGCCTTGGGCATGCTGCACACCGACCAGCAGCTTCCGCCAGAACTGGCTCGCAGTCGGGTCTGTTGGGAACCCTGGGCCGTCATCGGCCACACCCTCGCCGGGCGTGAAGTACACCTCGACCTCTGATACCAACAGGTCATCATCCCGCAGCCCCTGCTCTGCATCAATCTGCTTGGTGCGCGGGGTGGCGACGTAGTACGCGGCGTCCACGCGGTACCGCTTTGTCTGCGAGTACGGTTCGTCGCGCAGCACGGTGAAGCTGGCTGTGAAATCGTAGGGGTCGGTGTCACTGGCTGTGATCTGGATTCCAAGCTCGACCAGACCAGGCAGGTAAGTGAATGCGGGGTCGTACAGCTCCGGCCCCCGTACCGGCTTCCAGTCCCGCGTGTCGCCCATGACAGTGGGGTTCGAGCCCGTTTCGAGGGAGCAGCCCACCAACACCCCGTCGATCATGTATGCGCGACCAAACACATGGTCGCTGCGCTCACGCGGAATGCGGTACTCGCGCACACGGCGGTAGACCCACCCGTTTTCATCGGGGTCCAGGCGGATGCTGCCGTCCAACTCGCGCCCTGGGGCAGATAGTCGGTAGCCGCCACCGGCCAGGGTGGCGTAGAAATTGTTGAAGTGGGCGTTCGGCATCAGCGGCTTGCCGTCCACCAAGTAGAAGGCGAAAGGGCTCGCGGCGTTTGTGCGCGTCCACACCCACACCCATGCCTCCACAGTCTGGTGCGGAGTAGAGACACAGCGCGTCCCGGACTTGTTGAACTGCCAGGTCCAGTGGGAGCGCTCTACGGTGTCGCCAGTGCTGGGTACGCTGACCCAGGCGGGGTAGTCCGGGGTGAACACTTTGGCCACGGTCGGCGGGAGGTCTGCGTAGGCGATCGGGTTGTCTTCGTACAGGTCCTGGTACTTGGACACGTTCTGGTACTCGCCCAGCGGCCAGATAGTGAAGCGCCCATGGGTGTCCGAATGAATCACGTAGTCGCGCGTGCCACCCCCTGTCAGCTTCACCGTCTGCACAGCGGCGCGGCGGTACCACACGTTCGGGCCTTGTTGGCGGCTCGCGCCGACCATCACCCCCTTGGGGGAGTAGGCGCAGGTCTTGATGTCGAAGCCGGCGTCGCCGGTCGGCGGGTCGTTCTGCCGGTCACTGCCCAGCTTGAGCAAGTAGTTCGACCGGTACGCGTAGGCGGTAGTGCCAGGCCCGTGCGCAGGGGCGTTGTTGGCCTGCCCGTAGTTGAACCCGATGGCAGAGGTCAGCAGGAACTTGCCCTTGTTGCCCTTCCACCAGGAGTGCTCAAACATTTTCTGGTCTTGCCAAGACCACTTTGTGTAGAACCAGCCTGGCTCGGCCTTGAGGCCGTTGCTCGGAGTCACGGTCGTGAGTCGCCGGGGATGCACTACAGGCCAGTCTTGCCCAAGCGCGGGGTCAGGTTCCAGGTTGGTTGAGTACCGTGCAAGCACCTTGCCCTTTTTACTGAGGTGGACAGCGTGCCCTTGGGCAAAGTCGCTGGTCATCTCCCCCGGAACTTCCACACCGTCGCTGTCTGTCGGGCGCACGTTGACGTGACCGAGAGACCCCAGTCCGTCTGGGTAGGCTCGGAAGTCATCGTTCACCCAGAACTCGTAACCGGCGGTGCCGCCACGGACCTCGATGAACTCGTCGGCTCCATTGATCGTCACCCGCACCTGGAAGCCCATCACCTCGTAACGCTGTGTGATTTGCGAAAACCCTTGCGCCCGCAGCGCGCGCAGCTTCCCAAGGGCGAAGGGGATGGCCTTCGCGCCTTCTGGGGAGTCTGCAAGCAGGCGGGCCACGGCTTACTGCGCAGGGATTTGGAAGCTGTACACATCCACCGTCACGGGCACGCCCACGGTGATAGCCGTCGAGGACAAGCGCAGGTCGCCGGTACCAGCGGCAATGGAGCCGTCGAGGCGGGGCAACGTGGTGGAGACAGAGCCGTCGTCGGCGTTGTTGCCTACATGACGGAACCAGCCAGCGGTGCCTGCAGCCAGGCCCACAAATTTCCAGGTATCGGCGCTCTTGGTCACACCGCCGCTGGCGGGCGCGGTAAACGTCAGGCCGTTGGTCGCCACCCCCGGTGTGAACGGGCCTGCATCCTTGGTGATGGTACCCAGCAACGTGCCGGTGGGCGCAGCGTCCGCTGTGACGGGCTGCGGGCCGCTGTAGACGTGGATCACGCCGTTGGCCAGGGCGCCAGCGAAGCCAATGGAGCCAGCCATGGCGTTGCGCAGGCCGGTGGAGAGTTTTACGGTCATTGGGATGCCTCTTTGCGTTTGTTGAATGGAGTGCCGCCAGCGTGCAGCGCGGTGACAAAGCGGACTTGCCCGTCCTGCTCGATCACTGCCGATGCGGCATGCGTACCTGGGGCCACACTCACGCGGCGCTCCGTCAGGTTGGTGAATTCGGGGTACTGGCACAGCCCGCGCTGCGTCCAGATCAATAGGCGCTTGTCATCCTTGGCCCAGGGCATGCCGGGCACCACGCCATAGGAGGCCAGCTCGGCCAGGCCCTCGGCGCTGTAGGCGTGCAGAGAGGAATCGGTGCCCACAATCAGTGCCGCGCCGCCATCAGCCAGGGTGCGCGCATGGCCATTGACCATGAAAAACCCGCCTGCAAGGTTGAACAGGTGCGGCGCCAATGGCTCAGAGCGCCAAATCACCGAAGTGTTTTGCTCCTGCATGAACATGGAAGCCCACAGGCGCCCGCCCCACATGGCGATGCACTCCACGCCTTCGGGCAGCGGGTCAAGCCCTTGGGTGGTCAGTTCCGGGCCCAGTGCCTCGGGGGCGCTATTCCAGGCCATGTCTGCGCCGACTGCCGGTTCAATGAGCTGGAACACCGTGCTGTCCGCTGGGCACAGGTACACCAGCGTCTGCGCGCCGGGGATCTGCGGGATGGCGGACACCATGAGCGCGCTGGCCTCGGGCAGCTGGATAGTGGCGGGCTCCCCGGCCGCTGTCTCGCGCCCATCGGCCAGCACGTAGGTGCAGCACACGCTGTATTGCCCAGCCAGCAAAGCGCCCGTAGTGGCCGACAGTGATGGGGTGGAGGGCTTGGGCAGGCGCAGTGGCAAGACCGCGCCATCCTCGGTGATGATCCCGGCCTGCTGCCCGCAAACAAAAAGCACTTGCTCGTTGAACTCGGCCCACTGTGCCGGGGTGGACTCCAGGCCGGTGGCCAGGGCCGTAGCGGTCATGCCATCGCCTATGCGGCACAGCTGGCCCGCGTCAATGGTGTAAAGCCGCTCCTGGTCGTCCGTGGCAAACACACTGGTGGGTGTGCCTGCGAGAGCCAAGGCGAAGCCCTCGCGGCGCACGGCAGCGCCCGAAGACGTGATATTGATGTTGTCGGACTTGGTCAGCCACGGCAAGCCCAAACGCACCGGGTCGGTGACGTTGTTCAGCCCTCGGAAGGCCGATACACGGGACGGGTTGGAATCCATGGCGGTGATGGTCGCCAGCCGGGGGGCGTTTCACAAACCAGACAGGGGGGCACTCAGGCCCAAAACACCTTGTTGGTCTGCACTTCGTCGGTGCGTGTGGAGCGGCGCAGGTCCGCGTCCACTGGAAGGCCGAAGTAATTGGCGAAAGTGGCCTCGGATCTGGCGGATCGGTTGGGGTCGAATGTCTCGGAATCTGGCTTGGCGAAAGCCCGATGCAGCGCCCAGTGCACAAGATGGCGGTGGTGTGCCTGGTTGATTTCTGGCTTATCGTTGTCGTTGGCCAATGCTTTGAGCGGCAAGCGATAGCCTTCCAGGTACAACGTGCCGGGCGCCGATGGGCGGTCCACCAGAGTGATGCGGGTATCGTCCTGAACCGCAAAGCGCGGGCGGCTGTCCGACCGGTCGCGCCAATCTGGGCGAATGCGGTCCAGTTCCTCGCGGGTCTTGAGAAGCACCGTGTCAGAGCAGCTGCTGCCCGTGGGCTTGAACCGGAGCCGCACCAGCTCGTAGAGGGATGGGTGCAGCGCGTAGGTGGCCACGCCCGCTGTCACCGCAATCTCACAGATTTCAGGGGTGGAGGCCTCTAGGATCAGGCGGCCACGAATGGCAGCCTCGTTTTGAGCCTCGTTCAACCAGGCAGTAACCCACTCAACATCCCACAGATAGGGCTCCATGAGGTCGTCCGCGTCCACTCGAAATTGCTGAATGAGTTGCTCCAGGTTCATGGCTTACCCCACGATGCCGAACTGGTCCACAAAGCCGCGCACTTGGTCGCGCAACTCGCCCACCTTCTTGGACTTGTCCAGTTCCTGGCGGTAGTTGTTGCGTGCGAAGTCGATCAGTGCATCCTTGGGCATGTGCAAAATCGTCACGTACATGTCCTGCAGCTGGTTTTCCTTGGTGGCGGCCTCCAGGGCTTCACGCTCGGCCTGCTCCAGCGCTTCGCGGGTGCCGTCATCGCTCGATGCGGAGGTGTCAGCAGGCGCCTGGGTGGCGTTTCCCGCATCGCCGCGAACAAACTGGTCGTCGTGGCGCAGGAACTTGCGGGCCACGTCAACCGGCAGCGCGCGGGTTTGCCCCTGCGTGAAGGTCAAGCCGGTGCCAAACAGGTGGTCGCGGAAGGATTCGCGGCGCCCGATGTACTGCACCGGCACGGTGGTGTTTTGGGTCATGGGGTGGTGCTCCAGTCGATGGGGAACGAGGAAAGGCCTGATTTCAAGTCAGGCCTTTCACCCAGCAGCGCTTACTTGGCGCCGGTCAGCTCGCCAATGACGAACACATCCACGCGGGCAGCCTTGGCGTTGGCCGCGCCGCCCGTGGTCAGGATCAGGTTCGCGGCCTTGGGCAGCGTGACGGGTGCCTTGGTGGTGGCCAGGCGGTACACACCAGCGGTGTTGATCGCCACGGCAGCGCCAAAGTAGGAGGCATCCTGGGGCACAGCGGCATCGTCCACGCCGTCAGCGTATTCAAAGCCGATATTGGCGGTCACAGAGGCGGTGAAGCCCACCGAGACGCGCGCCAGGTAGTCC
>JBDKRR010000010.1:0-2040 GCA_039683315.1 Sulfuricella sp. | reverse complement strand
GGTTGTGGGCTTGGGGTGTGGCAAACGATCATGGTATTACTTGCCATGATCGTTGGGCTTGCTACCCGCCTGCTCCACCACGACACGCACCCCGGCCTTGACCCCGGCGCGGTCGAGGGAAGTCACGATCTGTTCCCCGGCCTTCAGGCCGCCGGTGATTTCGCTGTACTCCCAGTTGGAAAGGCCGGTCTTTACCTGACGCTCTTCCAGCCGCTCGTCGCTGGGGCGCAGCACCAGCACCTTGTCCCCTTCCAGCAAGGCCGCGGTCGGGATGCGCACCACGTTGGGATGGGTGGTGTAGACGATCTCCACGTCGGCGCTGTAACCCACCAGCAGCGCCTTGGTCGCCGCAGGATCGTCGAACTGCACTTCCACTTCCACCGTGCGCGCCTGCTTTTCCAGATCCAGCACATAGGGCGCGATGCGCCGCACCTTGCCGTCGAAATGGCGCCCGGGTAAGGCGTCCAGGGTGATGCGCGCAAGCATGCCGACCTGCACATGGGGCGCATCCACTTCGTCGATCGGCGCGCTGACGTAGAGACAGGAGTCATCGATCAGATCGATGGCCGGCGGAGTGGGAATGCCGGGCGGCGACGGCGTCGTGAATTCGCCCAGCTCGCCTGTCACTTCAGCCACGATGCCGTCGAAAGGCGCACGCAGCTGGGTGCGATCCAGGCCAGCCTGTGCGACGGCGATGCGCTCCCGTGCCTGACCGACATCGGCGCGTGCGGCGTCACAGGCAGCGCGCCGCGCCTTGGCATCCGACACGGCCTGATCCAGGCGCGCGTCGGACACGAAGCCGCGCGTCTTGAGCTCGCGCGTGCGTTCCGCGTCGCGCTCGAACTGCGCCGCCACGGTGCAGGCCTGCTGAATGCCCGCCTGGGCGGAATTGAGTTGTTGGCGCGAAAGCTTTTCCTGCGCCGAGAGGTTCTCGTTCCACAATTCCAGCAACACCTGTCCGGCTTTCACTCGCTCGCCCTCATGCACCAGCAAGTGCGCGATCTGCCCGCCGGATTGCGGCGCCAGCCGCGCACGACGGCACGCCTTGACGGTTCCGGCGCGGGTGTTGGCCACGGTCGCCTCGACGGTACCGGGTTCCACTTGCGTCACCACCACGACGACTGGCTTCGCGCGCGTCCCATACCAGCCGGCCGCGACCAGCAGCGCCAGCAACGCTAAGGCCAGGATAAGGCGCAAGGGAAATTTACGTGCTTTGGTCGGGAGGTCCATAGAGCAACAAAATACCCGAACGGGGCGGCAGTAACAAGAAGAGGCAGGGTCGCCCCTGCCTCAATTTGATTCCAAGACGGGAGTTCGGCTCCCGCGAAAGATCAGGCGCTGGCCAGCAGCGCTTCGATCTCGGCGAAGGTCTTGGCGATTTCCGTGGTCGGGATTTCGATGTCCAGCTGCCGGGCAATCTGCGACGCGGAGATGATGCCGCGGATCACCTGCTTGTTTTCCCGCTCGTGGCGGTCCACCACCAGGGCGTGCGAACGGCCGGCCTGCTTGAGAGTCGCGACGATGTTGCCGACTCGGGTACGGTTGATGTCTTCCATGCAGATCACTTCGAGCTTGTCCTGCGGCGTCATGATGTCCTGCACAGTAATGTCGTGGTAGGTGCCGCCATGCTTCTGGATATGCTGGATCGGCTTGGCGCCGTGCAAATCGGTCGACGTGATCAGCCCGACCACGGTGTCGTCGTCGTTCACCACCAGCAACAAGCGCACGCCGCGATGCTTCATGCGCGCATTGGCAGCATCGATCGGCGCCTTTTCCGCGATGGTCAGCGCACTGACCTTCTTGAGGTCCGTCATTACCGCAATGGCCGGATCATCCAGCTTGATGAGGTCGAAAATCCGCTCGGTACGATGGAAAGAAGCCCCATTTTCCAGCTTGGCGGAAGCGATCGGGGTGTATTCGATGTTGGTCACGGCGCGTCTCTCCTCTATTGTTTTACTGATAAAAGTCGGGTTTTTACCCGTTTCTTATGCTACGCCAACAAGCAGAGACGTTTAATCAAAATATTTGATGGCTCGACGC
>JBDKRR010000009.1:0-7469 GCA_039683315.1 Sulfuricella sp. | reverse complement strand
GATGAGTTTTTCTGCCACAGCTTTCCAGCGCCCGTCGTAGCGGTAGCCGCCGTAACCGTAACGGCGGTCGCCATCCCAGTAGTCACAGCCATACTGCTTGGCGACACCCATGCACTCGACCTTGTTATCGGTCATGCGTCCGATGTAGTCGCGCTGGGTTTTTTTGTGCAGGGGCGTGAATATATGGTCGAGCAGGCGGCCCATTTCAGACGGCTCCACCCAGGACTTCTCTGACGTGCGCTGCAATTTTCGGCGCCGAGATGCCGAAATGATCGCGCATGCTGGCGGTGTGCT
Source organism: Sulfuricella sp. (assembly GCA_039683315.1). GTDB lineage: Bacteria > Pseudomonadota > Gammaproteobacteria > Burkholderiales > Sulfuricellaceae > Sulfurimicrobium. Next base: position 7,175 of record JBDKRR010000009.1, on the reverse strand, counting down.
TGATGTCGTGGATATATGTATCGGCAATGCCGAGGCTATGCACGCGCCAGGGTCGCGGCGAGCGCGCCCACTCTCGCATGATGACCGCACCCAAGCCGCAACTGGTGAAATGTTCTTCCACCACAAACACATGTTTGATGTCGCGCAGTGCCTGATCCAGGGCATCCCAGTCAATGGGCTGGACGCGGGGCAGGGAGAGCAGGCGGGGGGCAAGGCCTTCCTGTCTGAGTAGTTCGGCCGCGCGCAGGGTTTCCTCACCGATCGAACCATGGAAAATCAGAGCGACTTCGCGGCCATCCTTCAGCAGCAGGGGGCGGGTGATGTCGAGTTCACTCGTTGGATGCAGGTCGGGTTCGCCGCGTTTGGCCAGGCGGACATAACAGGGGCTTTTGCTGTTCAGCGTGTGCTGGGCTGCCAGGCGGGCCTCTATCGGATCGATGGGCGAGAATACTTCCAGATTGGGCATTGTTCCGGCCAACCCGAGATCTTCCACGGAATAATGGGTCATGCCTTGGGGTGCGTAGGTAATACCGCTGCCGATGCCGATCAGGGTAATGGGCAATTCCTGATAACAGATGTCGTTGCGCACCTGTTCGTAGCAACGGTAGAGCACAAAGGGAATAATGTTGTAGACGTATACTTTGTACCCGGTTAGCGCCATACCCGCAGCCACGCTGATCATGTTCTGTTCGGCCACTCCCAGGTTGAGGAAACGCTCCGGGTGGTTTCTGTGGAAGTCGTCGAAGACGCCCAGACCCGCGTCTCCGCTGATGATGAACACATCGTCGCGGGTGTGGGTGGCGTCGAGGATGGTGTTGACGAAGGCGTTTCTCATGCCAATTCTCCATGAGCCTGGTCGCGGTGAGCGTCGGTCACGATGTAGTAATGCCAGATGAGCTGGTCTTCCATGAAGGAAACCCCCTTGCCCTTGGTGGTGCGGGCGATCACGGCGCGGGGTTTGCCGTCGGTAGGCATGCGCAGCGCAGCAGCCAGGGCGGAAAAATCATGGCCGTCCACTTCCACGGCATGCCAGCCGAAGCTGGCCCATTTTGCGGCGATGGGTTCGAAGGCGCAAATTTCAGTGGGGCGACCATAACCTTGCAGATTGTTGTGGTCAACGATGACGCTGAAGTTGTCGAGCCCCATTTTTGGTGCAAACAGCGCGCCTTCCCAGATCGAGCCTTCCTGCATTTCGCCGTCGCCGATGACTGCAAACACCTTCCGGTCCGAGCCGGATTTCTTGAAGCCGTAGGCCATGCCCAGCCCCATGTTGAAGCCGTGTCCCAGCGATCCGGCCGATACCTCGATACCGGGTGCGGAAAAACGGTCGAGATGGGCGGGTAGCGCACCATTGTCTTTGTAATATCCGGCCAGTATGTTGCGGTCCAGGATGCCCCGTTCAGCCAGGGTGGCGTATAGCGACATGGCTGCGTGCGCCTTGCTCAGTATGCCGATATCGCGTTGCTCCCAGGGATCAAGCCGCATTACGTCGAAATACAGGGTCGTGAGGATATCCGCGCAGGATAGCGATGAGCCCACATGGGGGCCTTTCGATGCGTGCGCTAGGTCAATGATGGTGCGGCGGATGTTGCGGGAGATGTCGTCCGGATTCATGGGCGCCTCAGATGAAATTGACGTGTGGCACGCCGGTATAGAGTTTGTATAGGTAGCGGTTGACCTCATCCATGCGGCAATTCTTGCGGCATTCGTGAATGTCCAGTTCATTCAGGACGTAGTGGTAGTTGGCGCGGCGTTTCTCGCCCTGCCAGATTTCCTGGAATGTCTGTTCGTTGATGTTGCCATACTCGAAACGGGCATCTTCCAGGTAGGCGCTGCATCCGTACACCCGGCCATCGGTCATGATATGCCCCCACAGATAGGGAGTGGAGAGACATTTCTGATAGCGAGTACTCTCATCCTCGGTGTATTTCTTCATGGTGTGATCGCGGAAAATCACCTGAAAGCCAGGGCGGTTGTAGGAGTCCAGTTCGGCTTTCAGGTCGAGGAAAGGCTGGTAATCAATATCCTGATAGTCGGTGTTGTTGCTAAAGGCATGCTGGGAATAGGGTTTGACAACGAAATAATCGAGCCCGATGTCGGAAAAAATGCCTGCCAGGATGCCCATTTCGTGGGCGTTCTCTGGCAACAGCACCGATTGTGCACCCAGCACACAAGCCAGATTGTGTTGGCGCTTGTGGCTTGCAGCTTTGGCAAGATTGTCGATGGCCTTGGTGAAATCCCGTTCCTTGGTTTGATGGATTTTGGCGTAGGTAGCCGGGGTTCCGGCATTGACCGATGCTTTGAGCCAGGTCAGACGGGGCAGGGATTCAGTAATAAATGCATCATTCATCACCGTGGCGTTAGTGGTGATCGCCGCGTCAATTCCCGATTCAACGGTCAAGCGAATGATTTCGTTGATCTGCTTGTGCAGCAGCGGTTCACCTTCTCCCGCGTAGCCGATGCTTTTTACGCCCAGCCGTCCCATTTCGGGGAGCCGCTGGCGCAGCATGTCCAACTCCATCAGGATGGGTTTGTAGCCGATGTAGTCGTAGGCGCAGAAAATGCAGCGATGGTTGCAGGCACCGACAGGAGACATTTCAAGATAAATGGGGTAAACCTCCTTGGCTTTTTCCCAGTCGTCCCAGGCGTCAGTAAGTTGGGCCACCCGCCTGGGGTGATAAATCAGCTTGTGGCTGTCGATGCCGTATGTGTCGGACATAAGTGGTTTCTTAACGTTGGCTGAGGAGTTTCTTAGCGGCTTGAACGACACGATCTTGAGCGACATGCGCCATGCACAATCCTTCCGGGTTATGGCATGAGGCGGCAAGACAGGGCATGCAGTTCCAGTGGACGTCAGGGGTGAGTTTGATCAGGCAGTCGCATTCGTCCACTTCATTGGCCTTGGTGGGGCCAAACATGGCGACGACCTTTTTTCCCAGCGCCAGGGCAAGGTGCAGGCCAAGCGAATCGTTGGTGACGATGATGCGGCAGCTGTTGATCCACTCGATATAGCTTTCGATATTGTCCATGCCTTGCTGCCAGGAAAGCGAATATTCGCTGGCAAGGGTGTCATGCAATTGCTGCCAGTTGGGGTCAGGCCAGCGTTTGATGGGGAATTTCCCGCCCACCTGATGGTTCAGACCGATATCGTAAATTTCCTGCGATTTTGGCTGATAGCCGAGAATATAAGGTTCATGGTGGTACTGACGTCCGATCATCTCGTACAGCATGGTGGACCAGCTTTTTGACTGCTGGCGTTTGAAATCGATGTCCCTGCTCATCGACAGTGCCTGATCCGAGTTGTCGTAGGCGTGTGCTTCGTGAGAAACATGATCGAAGCGGAAACCGTAGCGCCGCCAGGCGGAAATCTTGTCCGCCATGGCGCAGATGCCCGGATCTTTCTCAAAATTCACTACCATGTCGAACCAGTCGTTCATGAGGTGGAAGGGCGTGAACGGGTTGACGGTGAGGATGCGGTGGATATAGGGATTGCCTTTGAGCAGGTCGATGCCTTTCTGGTCCACCAGCCATGTGACTTCATATTTGTCCGGCGGGAATGCATGCAGTACCACGGTGGCGCGCAGGATGTCGCCCAGGCTGACCACGCCGCTGGTGTCGGGATCCAGGGTCTCGCTGTACCCCATTTTCAGGATCAGTACACGGTGTTTGCGGTCGTCCAGCAGCGTGAAGGGTGTGGATGAGGGTGTCATGCGCGCAGATATTTCCGTTGATGAGGCAGAATTTCCGGGTGGTCGAGCAGTTCGGTCGGCATTTCGATATTGCGGATTTCCACCGAGGTGTGGGCGATGTTCTTGTCGTCCAGGCTCTGGAAACGGTTGTTCTTGACCTTGGTGTCGCAGCCGATGCAGCGTCCGTAATAGAAACAGGTGCGGAACTGGCGCAAGCTGTCCATGGCGAAATCCGGATCGAGAATATGCCCTATCGGTTTCGGTGTCTGACCAGTGAACAGTTTCTCGGAATTTGAATGGAAGCGGTAATCCATCTGCCGCAGTATTGGAAATTCACGCGCTGCAACGCCGTTTTTCCAGGCTTCATAAAGGTAGAAATGACAACCCCAGACGAAGCCCAGCGGGTCGAGAAGCAATTCGCTGGTGCGGCATTCGCAGTTGAGGGTGCGGGGGTAGATGTTGGCTGCGGTCAGGTGCGTCGAAAAGGGGTAAAGGTAGGAGCCGAACAACTGCCCATTGTGCATGCCAAGGAATTCCTTGGTTTCGAACGGGACGCGATCCTGGTAGGCGACTCTCATGCGGGGCGTGACGGCATTGTCGGGGTGCGCCACCATATAGATGCCGACATCGCCTTCCGCTTTCACCGGCGAAACGCGGAAGCCATGATCGGCGAGTGCGGCGCAGCGCTCGACCAGTTCCTCGAAACCTCGGCCCTTCCAGGTGCGTTCCATTTCTTCCGGATGGTAGCTGACGCGAATCGACGGGTAGGGCGCATCGCGCTGTAGTTTCTCCTGCTGTCCGTTGAGGATGCGCGCGAATTTTTCCGGTTTGAGAGCGAAGTTGGTGAGTAGGTCGAAATAGTGCGGCAGCCCGGACAGAATCTCGCCCAGGCCCTTGCTGCCCCAGTATAAAGTGGGCTCGCCGCCCTGCAAGGTGATCGGCAGGTCGTCGGTGAACGGAATGCGCGACAGGCCGCGTATCCAGTCTTGCGGGGGCAGGGCGGTGTCAGGGTTGTGAAACAGGTCGCGCCGCTGCCCGCCCTGTTCGGGGTCGTTGATGCAATACGCGCAGTTCAGGTTGCAGTCGAGGGTCAGGAAAACGGCGATGTAGTTGAGGTTTTCGGGCAGGGCCAAGGACGGCAGATCGATTGTGCTCATTGTGTGGGTCTATGTGCCGTTATTTATGTGCGTACGGAACAAAATTTCGGGGCAACGGGTTTTTATTGTAGTATCCCCAAAGCGCTGGCGCACCGGCTGGAAGCGGGTGTGCGGCGACTTGTCGAAATCGTTGTGGGCAAATCATAGGCTGTAAGCATACCGGAGAAACTGGATGGTTGATAACAAAAAAATCGTTTTGCACGTCGGTTGCGGACCGGTTAGCGAGCTGACTTTTCATCCCCATTTCAAGCGCGATGAGTGGCGAGAAATTCGCCTTGATATCGATCCTGACCTCAATCCGGATATCGTCGCTTCGCTCACCGATATGCGTGTCGTTCCTTCCGGCTCCATGGACGCCGTATGGTCCAGCCACAACGTCGAACATCTGTTTCCCCATCAGGTGCCGACCGCATTGCGCGAATTCCTGAGGGTGCTTAAACCGGGCGGTTTTGCCTTGATTACTTTGCCGGACCTTCAGGCTATTGCCGGACTGGTGGTGGCGGACAAGCTGGACGATGTGGCTTATTACTCCCCCGGTGGGCCGATCGCCGCACACGACATGATTTATGGCTGGCGTGCCGAGACCCAGTCCGGCAATGATTTCATGTGTCACCGTACCGGTTTCACTGCCAAAACCCTGTACTGGGCCCTGATCGCGGCGGGATTCGCCGAGGTGCTGGTGCAGCGTGACGGGCATTATGCGTTGTGGGCGACGGCTTACAAACAGAGACCCGCCGAGCCCAAGGCGCTGGCGGGCATTGATAGCGAAATATACGTGCCTGAGCAAAGCGAACAGCTGACGACCGGCTATCACATATGGCAGGACCAGCATCGACCGACGGCTGAGCACAAGACACTGTGCGAGCAGCGTATCCGTTCCTGGCATCACTCCCCTCGTATTCACCTAGCCTTGTTGCTGGCACAGCCCGATGATCAGTTCCTGGCAGCCAGCATCGGCTCACTTGCTCGCCAGTATTATATGACGGCGCGCGTGACCGTTGTCGCACCTTTCGCGCCATCGGCAGAATGGCGGGATAACGATCGTCTGTGCTGGCATGTGGCGGGTGATGATCTGTTGTTGGCGGCCAACCGGGTATTGAGCGAATTCGATGCGGACTGGGTTGGGGTTGCCGATGGCGGCGATCAGTTCGCCCCGCATGCCTTTTTTGCGCTGGCCGAGGCGGCGTTGTCCCATCCCGACTGGCGCCTGGTGTATTCCGATGAAGATCGAATCAACAATGTCGGCGCACGCGACCTTCCTCACTTCAAACCTGACTTCAACCCCGCTTTGTTGCGCAGCTATCCTTATGTTGGGGGGCTGTCGCTGATCGACCAGAAACTGTTCAGGCAGTTGGGTGGTTTCGACGGCAGGTTCCTCGGCGTGGAAGAATACGATCTGGCGCTACGTGTTCTTGAACAGGCAGGGGCTGCGGCATTCGGGCATGTCGCCGATTTGCTCTATCACCGCTTGACGGATGGCGGACACTGCAATTTGCCGGTATCTGCATTGGTCGAGAAGGGGCGTGCCGCCTTGGCTGCGCATCTCGAGCGGCAGGGCGTCGGGGCGGATGTGGTGCATGGCGTTTTCCCCGCGAGCTATCGGGTGCGTTACCGGGTTGCGCCGGAAGTGTCAGCTTCTGTGCTGATCGTGGCCGACAGCAATCTGGCGCACTTGCAGCGTTGCGTGGAGAGCGTCCTCGAACAGACGGCGTGGCCAAATTACGAATTGGTGGTGCTGGCCGACGCGGCGGCAGGGGAGGACGTGCGTGTCTATGTGGCTGCCCTGGGTGGGCTCGGGGAGCCGCGCATCAGGGCCGTCCTGGCGGACGAAGCGCTTGCCTGGTCCGAGGCGCGTAATCGCCTGGCGGCCGCGTCGCTGGGTGAGTTCCTGGTGTTTTTGCATTCGCCTTGCGCCGTCATGCAGGCCGACTGGCTGGAGGAGTTGCTGGGACGGGCCAACCAGTCCGGCGTGGCCGCTGTCGGCCCACGTCTGCTCAAGCCGGACGGGAAAGTACATCAGGCCGGCGCAATCCTGGGCCTCGATAACCGGCCGGTAAGCAGCCCGTTTTCCGATGAAGCGCTGGAATATCCCGGCTATTACGGGCGCGCTTTGGTGGCGCAGAACTTCTCCGCGCTGCCGGAGGCCTGCCTGGTGATCCGGCATAGCGTGTTTGCAGCTTCCGGGGGGTTCGACGCTCATTTTGCCGGGGATCTGGCTGCGGCCGATTTGAGTTTACGCCTGACCCAAGGGGTGGACCGACTGGAATGGACGCCTTTCGTCAGCCTGTTGCATTCCGGTCAGGCGTTGGCTGGCAATGCTCCAGCTGAC
>JBDKRR010000008.1:0-2663 GCA_039683315.1 Sulfuricella sp. | reverse complement strand
GATTGCCCAGGCGCATGCTGAGCGAGACCTGTATAAAATGCAGTGTGATGCGTTGCAGCAGCTGCTTAAAAATTATGCCAGCCAGATCATTGACCTGGAAGTGCGGTTGACGCTGTTAGAGCTAAGGGCGCAGCATGGCTGAAACGACAATCGCTGACGCCTGGATTTACGCAACCCTGGCAGCCAGCAGCGAGCTTCAGGCGCTGATCGGGACGCCGCAGCGCATATACCGGGGAATGAAACCGGAAGCGGCGAAGTTTCCGTGTGTGGTGTTTTTCTACCAGCCGGGTGGGCAGGACGTGCGCGGGGTAGGGACGATCAACATCATGGTCAGCGGTTACTGGGTAGTCAAGGCGATTGACCGCAATAACAGCCCAGTCCAGGCGGCCAGGATTGCAGATTTGGTGTATGCGCTGCTGCATGGCAGCAGCGGAGTGGTGGGCGACGAAGGCTCGGTATTATCGATGGTGAGAGATGAGCCAATTGCCTTTGTAGAGTACTTGGACAACGCGCTGTACCAGCATATAGGCGGCGTGTACCGAGTTTACGTTCAAAGATCGGAGGATTAAACCATGACAGAAGTTTTATATGCAACCAGAGGCACGCAGATCGGGGTTGAATCTACGCCGCAGACGGGCGTGGCAGCCGGAAAGAAGTTCACCGGGATTTCAATCAGCCCGGCAGTCAAGCTGGAGGCGGCCAAGTTCCGGGCGATCGGGAACAAGTTCCCGTCTGTTGTAGCGCCGAACAAGGAATGGGTCACGGCAAAGGTCAGCGGGTTCCCGACCTACGATGAAATCGTCTACTTGCTGAGCGGGTTGTGCTATGCCGCGCCGGCGCAGCAGGGAGGTACGGCAGCCTATAAGTGGACCGGGGCACCGGCGTTGAGCTCAGCCGACAGTTACAAGACCTATTCGGTCGAACAGGGCGACAGTGTGCGTGCTCAGAAGTTCTATGGCGGGCAGGTGACGGACCTGGGATTCGACTTTGCGCGCGGTGGGATCTCGCTGAATGGCAACCTGGTTGGCCTGGCGCTCCAGGACAACGCCACGATGACTGGCACGCCGACGGTGCTGCCGGCGATCCCGATCTTGCCGACGCAGGTGGATGTCAAGATTTCGACGGTTGGGCAATCCAGCCTGGCGGCGGCCAGCGCACTGACGCGCTGCATCTCGTGCGGATGGAGCTTTGGCAACAAATGGTCCTTGCCGTGGATGCTGGGGACTGCGCAAACTGGTTTTATCGCCGGGATCGAAACGGCTGAGCCGGCCCTGACGGCCAAGCTGAAACTGGCAGCTGATTCGGTTGGGTTGGGATTGCTGACCCAGATGCGCGCCGGTTCGAGCGTGTGGATGCGGATCAAGGCGACCGGGGCGCTGATCGCTTCGACGTACTATTACGATTTCCAGACTGACCTGGCTCTGAAGATCGTGGGCGAGCCGAGCGAGTTTAGCGATGAGGACGGCATCTTCGGAATGGAGTGGAACTTCGAAGGCGCGTATGACAGCACCTGGACGAAGACGATCCAGTGGGATGTGATCAATACGACGACAGCGCTGTAGGCGGTTAGTCAGTTAGATGGAGGATGGATGGCGATTAGTTTAGCGGATATCTCTAAACAAGAACGAGAGATCACGTTTGAGTTCGACGGCGAGCAGGCAGCGGTGACGTATAACCTGCGGGCTTATACGCCTGAGCTAGAGAGCTGGATGCAGAAGGTTTTCACCCAGGAAGGCCCGGCTAACAGCAACGCGGCGATTTTGTCACGGGTGTTGGTGGCATGGGATGTTCTGGACGAAAATGGCGAGCAGTTCCCGACCGACAAGGCGACCCTGGTACGATTCCCGAACGAGTTTCTGGAGGCGTTGCTTAATGCGATTACGTTGGATGTGCGCGGGGAGCGCGAAGAACGAAAAAACTTGCAAGGTGGCTCGCCTCAGCGGGCCGGGAAGGCGCGTGCCCGGACTGGTACACGCTGATCCGGGCAGCGCGCTATCTGGATGTCAAGCCGTGGGATTTATTTGTACAACCGGCGCCGTGGTTGTACTGGGCGTTGACCGCTGAGGCGGCGGAAAACGACGCGGTCAGGATCGCCAGCGAGGAAAAGCGGCGTGGATTTGATGAGTTTACACCACGCCTGGATATGAGCAAGGTCGAGCTGACCGGCGAGGGCACAAGTTTTGCATGGTGAAAAATGGCAATTACGGCCGCTAAATTACTTGTTGAAGTAGATGCAAACGTAGCCAATGCGAAAAGCGGGCTCGAGACCGTCGAGGACAAGCTGCGTAAACTGGCCGGAACTGGAAACAGCGTCGGTCAGATCTTCGCGGGCGTGTTCGGGGCGAACCTGGCAGCCGGGGCAATTACCGGCCTGAAAAACCTGGCAGCGGAGGGGCTGAACGCTTACGCCAGTTATGAGCGGCTAGGAATGAGCCTGCAAACCCTGACGGCGCGTGAGCTGGTCAACACCGGCGCAGCCAAGAACATGGCGGCAGCATACGCAGCAGCCGAGCCGAAAGCCAAGGAGCTTTTGGCCTGGACGCAGAAGCTTGCTATCGAAAGCCCGTTCACCCAGGATGATGTTGCCCAGGCATTCCGGCTGGCTGAGGCATACGGCTTTACGTCAGAGGAGGCGCAACGCCTGACGCAGGCTGTGATTGATT
>JBDKRR010000007.1:0-11549 GCA_039683315.1 Sulfuricella sp. | reverse complement strand
TGCAACAACTTCCCCTGGCCGGAAATCCTCCCCAACCACCCTTTGATAAAGGGGGGTGACCCGCAGCGGGTATTTGTCGGCAAGATGGGCTCATTGTCCAGCCCCAATCCCCTTTTGAAAAAGGGGGGTGACCCGAAGCGGGGATTTGTCGGCACGATGGGCACGTTGTCCAGCCTCAATCCCCCTTTGAAAAAGGGGGGTGACCCGAAGGGTGGGGGGATTTACATCGACGCCGCCCAGGCCGCCAAAACCAAAGCCGAGCGTGTGGCGTTTTTGTTCGAGCGCTGTCAGAAGCTCATGTCATTGCTTCCGGCTGGATCAAGAGGTAAAGCCAGGAAAGCCGGAAAGACGCCCCGGCAGGGAGAAAACAGATGAGCGACAACGCCATTTGTGAGGGCGAATTTTCTGAAGAGAACATTATGCAAAAAATGCATAGTGCAAAGGCAGGCTTATGAGCACAACCCGGCAGATGTCCCCGTTCCAAATCTGGCTGCTTGCCGCACGCCCCAAAACCCTGACGGTCTCGCTCACCCCGGTGATGGTGGGCGTCGCGCTGGCGTGGTTCGAAAGCGGCGCGGTGTCCTGGCTGCCGGCGCTGGCGGCGTTACTGGGCGCGGTGCTGATCCAGATCGGCACCAACCTGCACAACGACGCGGCGGATTTCGCGCGCGGCGCGGATAGCGGTGATCGCCTCGGTCCGGCGCGGGCGGTGGCGTCCGGCTGGCTGACGGCGCGCCAGGTGGAGCGCGCGGCCATTGCCTGTTTCGCGCTGGCCATGCTGTGCGGGGCGTATCTGGCGTGGCTTGGCGGCTGGCCCATCGTGGTGCTGGGGCTGGCCTCCCTGCTGTCCGGCTGGGCCTACACCGGCGGGCCGCGTCCCCTGGCTTACACCGGTCTGGGCGAGTTGTTCGTGTGGCTGTTTTTCGGCCTGGCCGCGGTGATGGGGAGCTTCTATTTGCAGACTTTCCGCCTCGACTGGGGCGTGTTCGTCGCCGCCTCGATGGTGGGACTGCTGGCGGCGGCGGTGATCGTGGTCAACAACTACCGCGACCTCGACGGCGACCGCGCCATCGGCAAAAACACCATGGCGGTGCGCCTGGGGCGTCAGGGCAGCCAGGTCGAGTACGGCTTGCTGCTGTTCGTGCCCTACCTGCTGTTGCCGGTATTGTCCGGCCTGACCGGGATCAAGCTGGGCGCGGTGTTGCCTTTCCTCTCCCTGCCCTGGGCCATGAATTTGCTGCGCCGTTTCGCGTCCGAGCCGGTGGGGCCGGCGTTCAACAGCATCCTTGCCCAGACCGCACAGCTGCAACTGGTGTTCGGCACCTTGCTGGTGCTGGGAATCATGCTTTGAACCCCAATGCGGATTCTAACTAGCCGGGTCTTTCCCTACCGCCTGCCGCTCAAGGCGGAGTGGCGCAGTTCAAAGGGCGATTTTTCCGCGCGTTCGGGCTGCCTGCTGTGCCTCGATACGGATTCCGGCCTGCGCGGCTGGGGCGATTGTGCGCCGCTGACGGGTAGCGCTGCGGTGGATGTTCTGTCGCACTGGCACAGCGGTCTCGCTGGCCTCGATCTGGCGCAGGCGCAGCAGCGCCTCGACCAGTCCGTTCTGGCACAGGCTGCGCGCTGTGCCGTGGACACGGCCCTGGCCGACCTGGCGGCGCAGCAGGCCGGACTGCCCCTGGCGCGCTGGCTCGATCCGCAGGCGGCGCTGCCCGAGACGGATTTTAAGGTGCCGTGCAACGCCGCCCTGGGTGTGCTCGACAAAACGGCTGCGGCACGCGCAGCGGTTGCGCTGGCGGACGGTTTCACAGTGCTCAAGCTAAAGGTGGGGCTGGCCGGCGTGGCGCAGGAACTGGCGTGGCTGCGGCAGCTGGCGGGCGTGCTGCCGCCGGGAATCCTGCTCCGGCTCGACGCCAACCGGGCGTGGAGCGAGAGCGATGCGCAGCGCTTCATCGCCGGGCTGGACGGCCTGCCGGTCGAAATGCTCGAAGAACCGCTGGCGCGGCCCGACCTGCGCCGCCTCGCCGACTTGCAGCAGCGCACCGCGGTCGCGCTGGCGCTGGACGAATCCCTGCCCGAACCGGACCTAGCGCAAGTGTGCGCCAGCCGGGCGGTGCGGCGTCTTGTGCTCAAGCCGGCGCTGCTGGGCGGACTGCATGCCTGCATGAACTGGGCGCGGCAGGCGCAAGCGCAAGGCATGGCCTGCGTGGCGACGACGACGCTGGACTGTGCCGTGGGTACGCTGGCCGCCGCCCACCTTGCCGCCGCGCTGGGCAACGGCCTGCATCATGGGCTGGCGACTTCCGCCTGGCTGGAGCGGGACGTGGGGCGCGCGCCTCAGCTCAGCGGCGAGATGATGCGGCTCGGCGCGCAGCCGGGCCTGGGCTTTGAACCTGATTGGGACGAGTTGTCATGATGGAATACGAATACCGTTTTCAGGTGCGCCTGCACGACATCGACCGCGCCGGGGTGGTGTTTTTCGCCCGCCTTTTCACCCATGCCCACGATGCCTACGAGGCCTTCATGGCCAGCGTCGGCCTGGGGCTGGGCGGGCTGATCTCCGGCGGGGTGAGCCTGCCGGTGGCGCATGCCAGTGCCGATTACCTCCTCCCTTTGCGTCACGAGGAGGAGGTCGCCGTGACGCTGGCCGTCGCGGAGCAGGGACTGACTTCCTTCACCGTGGCATACGAGTTTCGCTGCGGCGGCGAACTGCGCGCCAGGCTGCGCACCGTGCACGTTTTCCTCGATGCGCAAAGCGGGCGTCCGTCCGACCTGCCTCAGGATATGCGCGCGCAACTCACCCGTTTTGTCCCGGCGCCTTTGCCCTGAGAAACGATTGACTTGAGTCAAGGGCAGTGTGTGAATAGAATGATTTAATGACTGTGAATGAGGAATGGAAATGAAGCTGAACTTGGCGCTGGCGTTGGTACTGGCTCTGACTTCGACGTGGGCGCTGGCGGACACGCCGGTGCCGACGAAAGCAGGGATCGAGTCCAAGGGCTATGTGTGGAACGATGCGTCCGAAACCGAGAAGATCGAGGCGCTCAAGCTCAAGGGAGACGTCAAGCGCGGCAAGGAGATTTTCGAGGTTTGCAGCGCATGTCATCTTTCCTCCGGCGCCGGGAAGCCTGACGGCTCCATCCCGCAGCTGGCGGGGCAGCATGCCACGGTGATCATCAAGCAGATCGCGGACATCCGCGCCGGATTGCGTGACAACCCGCCCATGTTCCCCTTCGCCATCACCTTGAGCGATGCGCAGGAACTGGCCGACGTGGCGGCCTACATCCAGACGCTGTGCATCCCGCTCGAGCATGGCACGAGCGCGGGCGGTGCTGCTTTGCTGGCCAAGGGCAAGGCGCTATACATGAAGGAATGCACCACATGCCACGGCGCAAACGGCCAGGGCGATGCGGCGAAGTTCTACCCGGTTCTGGCCGGGCAGCACTACAGCTACCTGCTGCGCCAGGTGACCGCGATCCGCGACGGCAAGCGCCGCAACGCCGACCCGGCCATGGTCGCGGTGGTGAAGAAGTATTCCGACCAAGACCTGGACGCGGTGGTGGAGTACATGGCCAGCCTCGCCATGCCAGGTTCGATGTGCAAATTGCAGGGCACGAAATAGTAGCTATCAGCGGTCAGCAACCACGGTGGTCTGGCTGAAGCTGACCGCTGAAAACCGGGAGCGATACACATGACCGATCTGTCCCATACCTTCGGCTATCAGAGCGTTGCCGAGGACGAACGCACGCGCCGCATCCGGCGCGTGTTCTCCAGCGTGGCGCCGCGCTACGACCTGATGAACGACCTCATGAGCATGGGCATCCACCGCCTGTGGAAGCGCAGCCTGGCGCGTCAGGCCGGCGCGCTGCCGGGGCAGGTCGTGGTGGACCTGGCCGGCGGCACGGGTGACGTGGCGGCGCTCATGGCCGGCAAAGGCGCGCAGGTGATGGTGTGCGACCCCAGCCTGGCGATGATGAACGCCGGGCGCGCGGACAAGCCTTCCAGCGTGAACTGGCTGGCCGGGACCGGCGAGCGCATCCCGCTCGCGGCGGGCTCGGTGGACACCGTGACCATCGCCTTCGGTATCCGCAACGTCACCAGCCTGGAAAATGCCATGAAGGAAGTGCTGCGCGTGCTGAAGCCGGGCGGACGCTTTTTGTGTCTGGAATTCTCCCGTCCCTGGGCGCCCATCAAGCCGTTCTACGACGTATTCTCCTTCGCCGTGATTCCCCGCCTCGGCGCCTGGATCGCGCGCGACCCGGAGGCCTACACCTACCTGGTGGAATCCATCCGGCGTTTCCCCGATCAGGAGGAAATGCGCGGCATCATGGAGCAGGCCGGGTTCGCGCAGGTGCGCTACCGCAACCTGTCGTTCGGCATCGCTTGCCTGCACAGCGGCGTCAAGTCTTCCTAACGGTCATGGCAATAGCGCTACCGATTATGATGTTCGCCATGACCGTTTCCCCCACCCCGGCCCTCCCCCGCATGCGGGAGAGGGGGGCGAAGGCTTGCTGCGCGAGTTTTCTTCGGCCATGAAATCTCTGCTCTCCCGCTGGTTCGAGCGTGCCGCTCAGCACCATCCCGATGCGCCCGCGCTGATGGTGGAAGGCCAGGTTTTCAGCTACGCCGACCTCTGCTCGGCCGTCCCGGACTGGTTGCCGGAGCGCCTCGCCAAGCTGCTGAAACAGGCGGAACTGCCCGGCCGCGCCGAGCTGCTCATCGCCACCAGCGGCAGCACCGGCGAGCCCAAGACCGTGATGTTGAGCGAAGCCAATCTGGAAGCCGCGGTGCTGGCCAGCCGCAGCCGCATTCCGCTGGAGTCGGGCGACGTCTGGCTGGCCTGTCTGCCGCTGCAGCACATCGGCGGCATGGCCATTTTTTACCGCTGTGCCGAGGCGGGCGCCGCGGTGCTGCTGCATGACGGGTTCGATGCGGCGCGGGTGCGGGAGGACATGGCGCGCCATGGCGTGACCCATGTTTCCCTAGTGCCGGCGATGCTGGCGCGCCTGCTGGAGATCGGTGCACCGCCGGCCACGTTGAAATATGCCCTGATCGGCGGCGGGCCGTTGTCGCAAAGCCTGGCGTTGCAGGCGCATCAAGCCGGCTGGCCGATCTGCCCCACTTACGGCATGAGCGAGGCCGCCTCGCAGGTGGCGACGCTGGCGGCGTTTCCGCCCGACTGGCGCGAGGGCATGGTCGGGCCGCCGCTGCCGGGCGTCAGCGTGGAAATCGTCGACGACGACAACCGGCCGGTGCAGGGCGAGGGGCGCATCCGCGTGCGCGGCCCCAACGTGATGGCGGGCTACGCCAATGCGGCCCATGAGCCCGGCCATGGCTTGCGCAACGGCTGGTTCGCCAGCGGCGACCGGGGCTATTTCGACGCGCGCGGCAACCTGGTGGTGCTGGGGCGTCACGACGACGTGCTGGTGAGCGGCGGCGTCAATGTCCATCCCGCCGAGGTGGAGAGCCTGCTGCTGGCCTGTCCGGGCGTGAACGACGTGGCGGTGACCGGCGTGAGCGACGCGGTGTGGGGCGACCGCATCGCTGCCCTGGTGGTGGGGAGCGTGGACGACCTGCAGGAGTGGTGCCGCGATCGCCTCCCCAGCCATTTGCGTCCGCGTCTGTTCGTTGCCGTCGCCGCGTTGCCGCGCAATGCGCTGGGCAAACTGGAACGCAAGCGCCTGCCTGCGCTGGCCCGCGCCATGGAAAAGCCATGCTGAAACGCTTCCGCCCGGACGATCCGGTCTTTCTCGGCCAGCTGGAAGCCCGCCTCGCGGCCGCGCTGCGCCATGCCGGAAACCTTGAGGCCGGTCTGTTGAGCGTCACCCTGGCGGTGCCGGAAATCCCGCTGGAATTCATGCCTGCCGGGCTGGACGAGGCGTTTTACTGGTCGCGCCCGAGCGCCGGCCGCAGCCTGCTCGGCCTCGGTGTCGCGGCCGAGATACAGGCCGACGGCGTGGAACGCTGGTGCCTGCTCAAGGATGCCTTCGCCGCGTGGCAGGCGCGCTGGCAGCACGAGGATGTTGATGCCACTGGCTTGCGGCCGTTGGCGCTGGGCGGCTTCGGTTTTGCCCCGCAAACTGGGGATGCGGATTTTCCCGCCGCCCACCTCAGGGTGCCGGCCTTGCTGTTGCGGCGCGAGGGCGATATTTCCGCACTGACTTTCACTTTTGCTGCCGGCGCCGTCGCGCTGGAGCCAGCCATGCAGCGCCTGCGCCGGCTGGCCTCGGCCATGGCGCAGCCCCCTTGCGAGAAGCAGGGCCAGGTTGCGCGGCGCGAAGCCGGCGATGGGGAAGACTCGGCGTGGCTGGCGCGGGTCGCCGACGCCGTGGCCGACATTCAGTCCGGCCGCCTCGACAAGGTGGTGCTGACTCGAAGCGTCAGGCTGAGCGCGGCGCAGCCGTTCGATCCCGCCCGCGTCATGGCGAGCCTGGCCAGGCGCCATCAGCGCTGTACGCTGTTCGGCGTGGCGATGCCTGCGGGCGGCATGTTCATGGGCGCCAGCCCGGAATTGCTGGCCGGGCTGAGAAATGGTGAAACTTATTGCGACGCGCTCGCGGGCACGGCGTGGGATCGGGGCGGGGCGGTCGCGCGTTCCTTGCTCGGTGACATGAAAAACGGCCGCGAGCACCGCCTGGTGGTGCAGTCCATCGCCGAAGCATTGCGCCCCGTGTGCGCCCGGCTCGAAGTGCCCGCCGCGCCGGTGGCGCTGCACCTGGGGCATCTGCATCATCTGTGGAGCGGTTTGCGCGGCCGGGTGAAGCCGGGCATCGGCTTGCTCGAACTGCTCGAACGCCTCCATCCCACCCCCGCGGTGGGCGGTTATCCTCCTCGGGCTGCGCTGGAGTGGCTGGCGCAGCATCAGGAAAGCCGCAGCGGCTGGTACACCGGCGCCGTCGGCTGGATGGACGCGGCCGGGGAGGGCGAGTTCGCGGTGGCGCTGCGCTGCGCCCACGTCCGCGGCACGCAAGCGGAACTGTATGCCGGCGCCGGCATCGTGGCGGGCTCAGAGCCGCGAAACGAACTGGCGGAAACCGAGGCCAAGCTGCTCCCCATGCTCCACGCGCTGGGCCATTGCAGGGAAGAGCATGACTGACGACACTGCGCGCGACAACGTGCTGTGGGCCTGGACCCTGATCGACGCGCTGGCGGCAAGCGGCGTGGCCCACGCGGTGATTTCCCCCGGCTCCCGCTCCACCCCGCTGGCGCTGGCCTGCCTGCGCCACCCCGGCGTGGAGGTCTCAATCCAGGTGGACGAGCGCAGCGCCGCCTTTTTCGCCCTCGGGCTGGTCAAGGCACGCCATCAGCCGGTCGTGCTGGTGTGCACCTCGGGCTCGGCGCCGGCACACTGGTATCCGGCGGTGATCGAAGCGGACATGGGCGGCACGCCGCTCATTTTGCTCAGCGCCGACCGCCCGCCGGAATTGCGCGGCTGCGGCGCCAATCAGGCCACCGACCAGAACCGGCTGTTCGGCAGCCATGTGCGCGCTTTCCACGAGTTGCCGTGCGCGGACAGCGACCCTGAAATGCTGCGCTGGCTGCGCGCCTTGGCGGCGCAGGTGGCGGATCAAAGCCGCTGGCCGCTGGCAGGGCCGGTGCACGTCAACGTCCCGCTGCGCGAACCCTTGCTGCCCGACGGGCCGTGGCCGGCACTGCAGGCCGCGCCGGTCGCGGCCGTCTCTTACCCGGTCATGAGTTTGCCGCCTGTCACGGCGCACAGCCTGGCGGACGAACTGGCCGGAGGGCGTGGGCTGATCGTGTGCGGCGCCGGCGTTTTCGACGCCGAATTTTCTGCCGCGCTGGCGGAGCTGGCGCACAAGCTGGCCTGCCCGGTGCTGGCCGATCCGCTCGCCAACCTGCGCTTCGGCGCGCACTGCAATGGTTCGTTCCTGTCGCGCTACGATGCCTTCCTGCGCGGGCCCGATGCGCCGCGCCCGGAGTGGGTGCTGCGCTTCGGCGCCATGCCGGTGTCGAAATCCCTGCAACGCTTCCTCGACGGGCTGGCCGACGTGCCGCAGCTGCTCGTGGAATGCGGCGGACGCTGGCCCGATCCGCTGCACCGCGCCAGCCGCCTGCTGCGCGCCGATCCGGCTGCGTTGTGCCGGCAATTGTCCGCGCTGGTGGCGCGTGCCGCGTCGCCCGCATGGCTGGAGACGTTCGTCGCCGCGGAGCGCCTCGCCGCGCAACTGGCCGAGCTGGACCCGCCGCCGGAAGCTGACGTGGTGCGGACGCTGATCGAGCTGCTGCCCGCCGGCGCCACCCTGTTCTGCGGCAATTCCATGTCCATCCGCGACCTCGATGCCTATTCCGGCTGCGGCGCCAAGGCGCTGCGCGTGGTCGGCAACCGTGGCGCCAGCGGCATCGACGGCAACGTCTCCACCGCCCTCGGGCTGGCAGCAGCCGGCGCCGCGCCGCTGGTGGCGCTGCTCGGCGACCTGGCCTTTTATCACGACATGAACGGCCTGGCCGCCGCGCGCGGGCTGGACGTGGTGTTCGTGGTGCTCAACAACGGCGGCGGCGGCATCTTCGAGTATCTGCCCCAGGCGGGGCTGGAGGAATTCGAGCGCGGCTGGCTCACGCCGCTGGCACTGGATTTTTCTCATGTGGCGGCGCTGTATGGCCTGAGCCATGTCAAGGTCGAGCATGGCGCGGGCTTCTCCGCTGCGCTGGCCGCCGCCCTCGAAGGCGGGGCGCACCTGGTCGAGGTGAGCATCGACCGCGCCGGCAGCGTGGCGCGCCATCGCGCTTACTGGGAGGCGGCGGCCCAAAATATGTTTTGAGTACCCTTTGGGGCCGGCATAGGATTATGCTAATGAAAATAGGCTTTTCCCCCTGGGTAGCAGCATCAAAGCATAAGGAGGTCACCATGCCGTCCGCGAGCATGCATTATCTGGAAAATGTCGGCGAAAAAGCCCTGCGCGAAGTGCTGAATGCCTGGCGCGCGAGCAAGCCGAAAACGGGCGTGTTCGCCATGTTGCCCGAGGCCGAGCGCGCGCAGATACCCTTGCTGCAGAAGGTATGCGCGGAGGAAGGGGTTCCCCTGGTCGGGGCGGTCTTTCCCGCGCTGGTGCAGAACGGAGAGTTCCGCAGTTGCGGCCTGTGGCTGTTGCGCTTCGATGAAATGCCCCGCTTCGCCCTGCTCGGCGGGCTGAAGGATCCAGGTGCCGATGCCGCCGCCAGCATCGCCGCGGCGGTCAGTCCGCATCTGGGCGTTGAGCGCGACACTTTGCTGTTCATGGTGTTCGACAGCATGATCCCCAACATTTCCACCATTCTGGACGGGCTGTATCTGCTACTGGCGGACCGGGTGCGTTACGCCGGCGTGAATGCCGGCAGCGAGACCTTCCAGCCCATGCCCTGCCTGTTCGACGCTACGCGCATCATCGGCGACGGTGTGCTGCTGCTGGTGCTGGAGCACCACGCGGGGGCGGTCCTGGAGCACGGTTACAAGGCGCCGGAACACCTCATTACCGCCACTTCCACCGAGGGCAACCGCATCTTCAGCATCGACTGGCGGCCGGCGTTCGAGGTCTACCAGGAGGTGATCCGGGAGCAGTTCGGGGTGGCGGTCACGCCGGAGAATTTCTACCAGTACGCCAGCCATTTCCCCTTCGGTATCGTGCGCGCCGACAACGAGGTGGTGGTACGCATCCCGGTGGCGGTGGAAAAGGACGGCTCGGTGTTCTGCGTCGGAGAAGTGCCGGCCAACGCCATGCTGACCCTGCTGCGCGCGCCGGAAGTCGACTCCGGCGGCACGGTCGAGGCGCTGGTGAACGGCCTGAGCCGGAGCAACGGCGCCTTGCCGGGGCGCGACCTGCTGCTGTTCTATTGTGCCGGCCGGCGTCTTTGCCTGGGAGAGCAGGCGCGCAAGGAACTGGCGGAAGTGGCGCGCCGCACCGGCGCGGGGGAAGTCGCCGGCGCCTTGTCGCTGGGCGAAATCGGCAGTTCGGTGAGCGGCGGCTATCCGCTGTTTCACAACGCCACCCTGGTGGGCACCTGCTGGAGATGAACCGGGAAAGAATCCTGGCCGTTCTCTACGACCTGGCGATGGTGATCGGCGGTGAAGTCAATCTGCGCCCGTTGCTCACCAAGACCCTGCAAAGGCTGCTCTACCACACCTCCTTCCCGGCGGGCGCGGTGTTCCTCGACGTCTCGCCGCAAAACGGCAGCGGAAAAGTCGCGGCGACCATCGAACTGGCGATCGGCGACTACGAACTCGCCGGACACGCCGGAGAAACGCTGGTCCTGCCGGCCGCGCTGTTTTCCGGCGCGATCAGCCTGGAACAGGACCGCAGCCTGATCGACGTGCTGCCGTGCCACAAGGGCGCCTATTCGGTGCTGCTGAAGTTACCCATCGACGGCAACGGCGTGGTCGTTCTGCTGTCTCCATCCGAGCCGCTCTCCGACTTGCCGCTGACCCAGGTCTTCCAGCCGGTCATGGCGAACCTGGCCAAGGCCATTCTGCTGTGCCGGCGCAACGAGGCCTACACCAAGTCCATCATTTCCGACCGCGACCGGGCGGAAAGCGGACTCAAGCGCTTTCATGCGGCGCTGAACGCCACCGCAGACAGCGTGTTCCTGGTCGACCCCTTCCTCATGCATTTCGTCGACTTCAATCTGAGCGCCGAAACATCGAGCGGCTACGCGCGCGTCGAGCTGCTCAGCCTGGGGCTTCAGAACCTGCTGCCGTCTTATCCGCGCGACCAGCTCGAGCACCTGTTCGGCGCCCTGTTGCGCGGGGAAAGTTCCATTCTCGATCTCGATACCACCTTGCGGCGCAAGGACGGGAGCGAGTACCAGGCGGCGCTGCGCTTCAACCTCTTTTCCCACGCTTCGGAGCAGCTGGTGATCGCCATGGTGCGCGACGTGAGCGAATACAAGCGCCTCGAAAACGAACTGCGCCTGCTCAACGAGAACCTCGAACGGCGCGTGGAGGACGAGGTGGCCAAGAACCGCGAGAAGGACCATCTCCTGATCCAGCAATCGCGCCTGGCGGCGATGGGCGAAATGGTGCACAACATCGCCCACCAGTGGCGCCAGCCGCTCAACGCCCTGTCCCTGATCCTCACCAACATCAAGGACGATTTCGATTACCAGCAGATCACGCAGGAAACGCTCGACCGCGACGTCAAGAAGGCGCGCTCCCTGCTGCAGGGCATGTCCACGACCATCGACGATTTCCGCGACTTCTTCCGCCCCGACCGCGAGCCGGGCGACTTCGAACTGGGGCACGCGGTCGATGATGCCCTGTTCGTGATGGCGGCCTCGCTCAAGAACAACAACATCGAGGTGGTGAAAGCGTTGCCTGGCGGCATGCTGATCAACGGTTTCTCCAACCAGCTGGCCCAGGTGGTGCTGAATATCCTCGCCAACGCCAAGGAAGCGATTCAACTCGGCAACGTCCCGGCCGGGCGGATCGGAATCACCCTGGTGCGGGAGGGGAACAACGGCGTGCTCAGCATTGAGGACAACGCGGGCGGCATTCCCGACGATGTTCTGCCCAGGATTTTCGACCCCTATTTCACCACCAAGGAACAGGGCAGCGGGAT
>JBDKRR010000006.1:0-7049 GCA_039683315.1 Sulfuricella sp. | reverse complement strand
CTCACCGATCATGCCCAGGGCGTGGCTCGCTTTCAGGGCGGCCATAACGCCGGCCACACGCTGGTGATCAATGGCGCCAAAACGGTATTGCACCTGATCCCTTCGGGCATCCTGCGCGACAAGGTGGAATGCTATATCGGCAACGGTGTGGTGGTCTCCCCGTGGGCGCTGATGGAAGAAGTGGACATGCTGGAAAAGGCAGGCGTGCCGGTGCGCAACCGCCTCAAGATTTCCGAAGCCTGTCCTGTCATCATGCCGCATCACGTGGCACTCGATCAGGCGCGTGAAGCCGCCAAAGGCGCGGGCAAGATCGGCACTACCGGGCGCGGCATCGGCCCCGCCTATGAAGACAAGGTGTCGCGCCGCGGCATCCGCATTCAGGACCTGTTCCACCGCGAACGTCTGGCGGCCAAGCTGGGCGAAATTCTCGATTATCACAACTTCGTGCTGAAGAATTACTTCAAGGCCGAAACGGTGGATTTCCAGAAATCCCTGGACGACGTGCTGGCGATTGCGGAACGCATCAAGCCCATGGTGGCCGACGTGCCGCGCCTGCTGTTCGAGGCCAACAAGGCCGGCAAGAACATTCTGTTCGAAGGCGCGCAGGGCGCTTTGCTCGATATCGACCACGGTACCTACCCCTTCGTGACCTCCAGCAACTGCATCGCCTCCAACGCGGCGACGGGTTGCGGCGTGGGCCCCCAGATGCTGCACTACGTGCTGGGCATCACCAAGGCTTACACCACCCGTGTCGGCTCAGGTCCGTTCCCCACCGAGTTGTACGATGCAGTGGACAAGCTCGACGCCGACGGCAAGCACATGGCCGACCGCGGTCACGAATTCGGTGCCACCACGGGCCGTGCGCGCCGTTGCGGCTGGTTCGACGCCGCCGCACTGAAACGCTCGATCCAGATCAACGGCGTGACGGGACTGTGCGTCACCAAGCTGGACGTGATGGATGGCATGGAAACGGTGCGACTGTGCGTGGGATACAAGATCGACGGGACGACCACCGATATCCTGCCGGTAGGGGCAGAACTGCTCTCCCGGTGCGAGCCGATCTACGAAGACATGCCGGGCTGGAACGAAAACACAGTGGGCGTGAAAAGCTACGACGAACTGCCGGAAAAGGCGCGTGCATATTTGGCGCGTATGGAAGCAATCTGCGGCGTGCCGATCGACATCATTTCTACCGGTCCAGACCGGGAAGAAACGATCGTGTTAAGGCATCCGTTTGAGTAATACAGCGGCGGATTCACGGCTGGTGGGGCGGAGATTGCCGTACCAGCCGCCCGTCTTCATGTTTTTCCCAGAGTACAATCGAGAGAAAAACAAAAGGGCGGGTTCCGAAGAACCCGCCCTTTATATTTTGGGGCCCAGAAGAGGACTCGAACCTCCACACCTTGCGGCACACGGACCTGAACCGTGCGCGTCTACCAATTCCGCCATCTGGGCTTCAAGAAACGCGAATTCTATAGGAAACGAAAATTTTGTCAAATCAAAATAGCAAAACCGCCAAAAAAGGCGGAAAACAACAAGACCCGCATTACGAACGCGAAAGCAGAAATTATGAAAAGCCGCTGCCGAGCCGCGAGTTCGTGCTCGACATCCTGGCAGAGCAGGGCGTGCCGATCAGTGACGAAAAGCTGATCAAGCTGCTCGGATTAAGCGACGAAGACGCGGAGATATTCACCCGCCGCCTCCGGGCCATGGAACGCGACGGGCAGATCATGCGCAACCGCAAGAACGCGATCTGCCTGGTAGAAAAGCTGGACCTTATCAAGGGCAAGGTGCAGGGGCATCCTGACGGATTCGGCTTCCTGGTTCCCGACGATGGCGGTCCAGACCTGTTCCTGTCAGGCAAGCAGATGGACAAGGTGCTGCACGGCGATCACGTCATGGCGCGGCAGATCGGGGTGGACCGGCGTGGGCGTCCCGAAGGCAGCATCGTGGAGGTGCTCGAGCACGTCAACACGCGCCTGGTGGGTCGCTTGCACGTCGAGCATGGCATCCTGTTCGTGACGGCGGAAAACAAGCGCATCAGCCAGGAAATCCTCATCGAGCCGGGGTCCGACAAGGGCGCCCTGCCTGGCCAGGTTGTGATGGTGGAACTGGTTGAACAGCCTTCCAAGCATAACCGTCCGATCGGACGGGTCGCGGAAGTGCTCGTCAACTATGCCGACCCCGGCATGGAGATCGAAATCGCCCTGCGCAAGCACAACCTGCCCAACGAGTTTCCCGAAGCGGTGGCTGATGCAGCGAGGAAGCTTAAGCCCAAGGTGCAGAAAAAGGATTACGAAGGGCGTGAGGACGTGCGCGATCTGCCGCTCGTCACCATCGACAGCGAAACGGCGCGCGATTTCGACGACGCGGTGTTTTGCAAGCCGCTGGGCAAGGGCTGGAAGCTGCTCGGCAAGGGCGGCTGGAAACTGTACGTGGCGATCGCCGATGTGAGCCATTATGTGAAGCCGGGCGAGCCCCTCGACAAGGAGGCCATCGAACGCGGCAATTCGGTGTATTTCCCGCGCCGCGTCATCCCGATGCTGCCGGAGGAGCTGTCCAACGGTTTGTGCTCGCTCAACCCTCACGTTGAACGCCTGTGCATGGTGTGCGAAATGGACATCAACAGCAGCGGCGAGGTCAAGAAGTACCGCTTTTACCCGGCGGTGATGAATTCTCACAAGCGCTTTACCTACACCATCGTGGCCGAAATGCTGGCGGACCCGAAAGGCAAGGCAGCACAGGAACATGAAGCGTTGCTGCCGCATGTCCAGGAACTGGAAAAACTCTACAAGGTGCTGGTCAAGGCGCGCGCCAAGCGCGGTGCGATCGATTTCGAGACGATCGAAACCCAGATGATTTTCAACGATCAGGGAAAAATCGAGCGCATCGTGCCGGTGCACCGCAATGACGCCCATCGCCTGATCGAGGAATGCATGCTCGCGGCTAACGTATGCGCCTCCGAGTTCCTCAAGGAGCACAAGCACCCCGCCTTGTACCGCATCCACGAGGGGCCTACTCCTGAGAAGCTGCTCAATCTGCGCGAGTTTCTGCGTGAATTCGGCCTGGAACTCGGTGGCGGAGACGACCCCCATGCCAAGGATTACGCCAAGCTCCTGGCGAAAATCAAGGACCGCCCCGATGCGCAATTGCTGCAGACGGTGATGCTGCGCTCCCTGCGCCAGGCTGTGTATAGCCCTGACAACGTGGGCCATTTCGGCCTGGCATACGAGAACTACACCCATTTCACCTCGCCGATCCGTCGTTACCCCGATCTGCTGGTGCACCGTTCCATCAAGGCCGCGCTGACTAAAGAAAAATACAAGCCCGGCAAGTGGGACGAACTCGGCATGCACTGTTCCATGACCGAGCGCCGTGCCGATGAAGCCACACGGGACGTTGAATCCTGGCTCAAGTGCTTCTTCATGCAGGACAAAGTGGGAGAAGTCTTCAGCGGCAGCATCAGCGGGGTGACAGGATTCGGCGTCTTCGTCGCGCTGGACGACATTTATGTCGAAGGTCTGGTGCATGTGACTGATCTGGGCGACGAGTATTTCCATTTCGATGCCGCAAAACACCAGATGCTGGGCGAACGCAGCGCTACGCGCTTCCGTCTGGGCGACAGGATGCAGGTAAAAGTCGCGCGGGTGGATCTGGAAACCAGCCGGGTCGATTTCGCGCTGGTGAAAGAAGAGAAGCGTCCTGCAGCGGCTCAGGCTAGGCCGCGCGCCGCTAGGTCTCAGCCAGCCAAGCCACCGGCAGCCAAGGCCGCTGCGGCCCCGCGCCGCAAGGCGAAGCCGAAATCCGGCCAGGAGTAATGGTGCAATCCGTTCTGATCTACGGCTTTCACGCCGTCACCAGTCGTTTGCGCCAAAATCCGGCCAGCGTGCTGGAAATCCACATTGACGAGGGGCGCCACGACCAGCGCTCGCGCGACCTGCAACAGCTTGCCGAATCACTCGGCGTGCGCGTGATTCAGACGGCACGTCAGCGTCTCGACGGCATGGCGCCGGAAGGCCGTCATCAGGGCGTGGTGGCGAAGGTTGCGGCGGCGCTTGCCTTGCCGCATACCCTGGACGGCGTGCTGGAAGGCTTGAGTGAACCGGCGTTGCTTCTGGTGCTGGATGGCGTGCAGGACCCGCACAACCTGGGGGCGTGTCTACGCGTGGCGGATGCAATGGGCGCGCACGCCGTGATCGCGCCCAAGGACCGCGCTGCAGGACTCAATCCCACGGTGCGCAAGGTGGCCTCCGGTGCGGCCGAAACCGTGCCGTTCATCACCGTGACCAATCTGGCGCGCACCTTGCGCGAGTTGCAGGAACTGGGAATCTGGGTGGTGGGGACGGCGGGTGAGGCGGAGCATGACTTGTTCGGTATCAAGCTGGACGGCCCCCTTGCGCTGGTGCTGGGCGCGGAAGGAGAGGGATTGCGCCGCCTGACGCGTGAAAACTGCGATCAGTTGGCGCGTATTCCCATGTTCGGCACGGTAGAGAGCCTCAATGTCTCGGTGGCGGCAGGCATTTGCCTGTTTGAAGCTCGCCGCCAGCGGAATGCCGGAATCGCTTAGAAGGGGTTTCTGGCCTTCCCTGAATTGGATCCGCGCTGAGTCGGTTCCCAGTTTTCCAGCGTGCGCCTGCGCGTGCGGCTGGCGAAAAAGTAGATCATACCGGCAATCAGGATGCCTGGTCCGGCAGGCCAGTAGTCTTTCCAGCTATTGGCAGGTTTCTGCGGTGGAGTCGATGGTTTCTGCATCGCAGCCAACATCCTGTTTTGCAGTTCGATCGTCTTCTGCATCTCCGATAGTTTGGATTCAAGTTTCGCCAGTTGGGCCTGCATCGCCAGAAACTGGGCGGTCTTGTCATCCAGTTCCTTGGTCAATTCCTTTTCACGCTGCTGCATGCGCTCCTTTTCACTCAGGCCGGGCGCTGCAGGTGCTTCCGCGACGCCTGATACTACCTTCAGCCGGTCCTTGGACGGAGCTGTGTGACTGATGACTTTCTTTCGTGCAATCGGGGGAGTGCCCTGTTTTGTTTTGCTCCGTGCAGCGCGGCGGTTGCTGGCCTTGGATGAAGTGCCGCCCGCAGTCGGGGTTGCCGGCGCGACGGTCTGTTTTGATATGGCGTGTGCCTTTTCCACGGCTTGCGGCACTTCAGCGTATGTGGCCGGATCGATCAGGACGGTATATTCGCGCACCAGGCGCCCTTGTTCCTGGCATCCGCTCTGGATGAATACGCTGAGGTAAGGTTCATTCAGCGGGTTGTTGCCGGAGATCTGCAGTTGCCATGTGCCGCCCTGCCGGGACAGGGAGAACTGGGCGTGGCGCAGGTATACCATTCCGTCCGCCGGTGGCGGAGGCACAAGGCTCAGGCAGCTAATGTCCACTTCTTCATTGGGTGCGGTTTGCACGGGTATCGTTGCCCGGAAAGGGTCTCCCAGATACGATTGCACGGTAATTTCACCCAGGCTGAAGGCGGCACCGGGCAACGGGGCCAGCAGTGCGACTACAAGCACGGCAATCGGTGCGATTTTCCAGGTATTCATGGCGTTTATCTCTTTTTTTGGCAGGAATGCATTTTCCATCTGTAGATTCGTCGGTGAATGCGTTGGTCGCTTGGGCTCATGAAATGATGATTCAACTTCATGAACAAACTGTAATCATTATGCGCTGATGGCCGACTTTCCCTCAAGGTCATTTGGCGATTTATATCGGTTTCATTCTGTTCCCCCATGCTGTCGCAAAACGCCGCATGGCGCCGTTGTGGGCCGGTCGGCGTTTTCGTGGTATCTTTCCTCACTGTATTTGACTCAACGGAACGGCATGAAGAAGCACTGGTTACCCTTTCTGCTCGCATTTGTATTGCCCCTGATTCTGACCTACTGGTGGTGGGGTGGCTTCAATAAAGCGAGCTTCGAGATTGCACAACGCGGCCCCTACCATTACGCCTACATGACCCAAAAGGGCGACTACTCCAAATTGCCGGACAAGCAGCAGGAAGTGTTGGGTCGGCTCAGGCAGCAGGGGGTCGCCGCCGGGACGCCGATCACCTTGCTGCTGAATGATGCACGCACCACCCCGAAGCGCGACTGGGTCGCACAGACCGGCTATCTGGTAGATGCGCACGCGAGGGTCAGCGAACCCTTGGTGATCGGCGATATGCCGGCGCGCCTTGCGCTGGTCGTCAAGGTCAAGGCGCAGCTCTTGTTGGCACCGGGAAAGGCCTATTCGGCGTTGATGGATTATCTCGACGAACACCACATGCAATTCCGGCAACCCACGGTTGAGCTTTACCAGAATGGAGTGCTGACTGTGGAAATGAACCTCTAAAGAATTTTCTATGAGCTTTCTTGCATTGCTCGCCGCGCTTTTACTCGACTACTTCCAGCCGCTGCCAGCGCATGTCCGCGCCTATCCCTGGTTTTCCCGCTACGCCCATTACCTGGAGCAGCAATTCAATGCAGGCGCCCACCGGCACGGCTTGCTGGCATGGTTGCTGGCAGTCGTGCCCCTGGCGTCGCTGGCAACAGCGGGTTATCTGTTCCTGGACCAGCTCAATACCCTGCTGGGATGGCTGTGGAGCGTGGCCGTGCTGTACCTTGCGATGGGATTCCGGTTCCTGGGTGTGAATGCAGCCAGCATCGCTTCGGCCTTGCGAGGGCAGAAACTGGAAGAGGCTCGAGAGCAACTGGGGCAGTGGCTGGGGCGGGATGCTTCTTCCCTGTCTGCCGGCGAGGTTGCCAAGCTGGGGATCGAAGAAATTTTGCGCGGTGCCTATCAGCACCTGTTTGGGGTGATAATCTGGTTTGCGGTGTTCGGACCGGGCGGTGCGCTGTTTTATCGCCTGTGCCAGATTCTAAGTCTGAAATGGGGCGATCTCGACGAACGGGAATTCGGCGATTTCGGCAAAGTTGCAACGCGGGTGTTCGCATGGATGGAGTGGGTGCCGCTGCATGTTACCGCCATCAGTTTTGCCGTCGTGGGGGATTTCGAGGATGCCATGTATTGTTGGCGTTCGCAGGCCGGGCAGTGGACGCAGCGCGGCATCGGGATC
>JBDKRR010000005.1:0-5207 GCA_039683315.1 Sulfuricella sp. | reverse complement strand
CTGGCCGCGGGTTTTTCACGAAGGCGCTTACCTGCCTCTCAACGCGGTGGGGCCAAGCGCCGAGCACTTGTGCGCCTTTGCCCGGCAGACCGACGAGACGACCCTGGTTATCGTCGCCCCGCGCTGGTTTTCGCGCCTCGCGCCCGAGCCCGGCGATATGCCGCTGGGTGCTGCCGTGTGGGGTGAAACGGCGATCCATATACCCATGCTCGCTGCAGGCGCGCGGGGCACGAATGTGCTGACGGGCGAAACCGTGGAAGCTGCGCAAATGAACGGCTTGAGCGTTTTGCCGGCCGAAGCCCTGCTCGCGTCGTTTCCGTTGGCTCTGGTGCTGTTCTGATTGAAAAACCAGTTAGCCACAGAGAACGGGCCAGGCTGGCACTTCCCCCTCTCCTTCAAGGGGAGGAGCAAGATGGTCTACTGACGCACCTCGAGCTTGTTGATGACATTCCTCACGCCGTGCACATACCAGGCATCTGAATCGGCCTGCTTTCGTTCTCCATCCCGAAAAACCAGACCTTCGAGCGTGACAATACGGTCGCTGGTCTTGACGCTGATCTGCTCGGCGGGCAACAGCGGATCCTTTTCCAGCACCAGGCGCACCGCGTCGTTGATTTCCGCGTCGCTGTCCTCTTCCGGTGGAACCACCGCCAGCTTGTTGACGACATCGCGGCAGCCCGGCGCCCACCACGCAAGCACACCGGCGAGGCGCTTGTGGGAAAGGCTCAGAACTTGCCCTTCGAGCGTCACGATCCCGTCCTCGACGAAAACGTGGACAGCGCCGCCTGACTCTGGCTGGGTCTGACGGACGGTTTCTTCTTGTCCCTTGATCCATACCCGGATCGCGCAATTCCTCAGGGTTGGTTCCTCCGTCATGGCGACGACTATCGCATCCCGCAGCGCACCGTCCGCAACCGGAGAGGACGGAGTCAGCCGCAGCCGGTCTTCCATGCCGTTGCCGGCAAATTTTCCGGCAAGCTCGAGTGCCAGCTTCTTGGCAGCGATGTCATCCACTTCGCCTTCGATCACCAGTGTGCCATCCGCGAAATTCATGCGGATATGATTGCGGTGCACGTGGACGCGGGGCTCACGCTCAAACGCGGCACGTATCTCCTTGATAGTTTCCTGGTCTGTCATGACTGAACTCCTTGTTGTCTGACATGGGCACGGCACTTCCCCGCCCTTCGCGCATCCACTGACGGATGGCCCGCTGCAAGCGCTACTTCTTGCCTTCGCTTTCGCAGGTATTGATGCCGAAAATTGCGTTCGCCGGGCAAAAGCGCACGATTGCCGTCACCAGTGCGATGGCCGCAACGGCCAACGCCACTATCCGCCACATCGTTTCGATAGGCGCCAGCAACCCGATGACCAGCAACACTATCCCGAGCACGATACGACCAGTACGATCCATCCCGCCGACATTGCATTTCATGATGACCTCCTGTTGCCATTTGACCGAGACGTTTCAGGACCGGGCCATGCGCGATCTGCTTCGCCGGTACTACGCCCGGCCCATTGCGCCTGCCCTGCCCCGAACTACCCCGAGTGGTTCGCTAAAGCTCCTTGCCCGATTCGTCGAGCTTGACGCACGCGTCCTCGCTGGGTTTTTGCGGGTCCTTGAGGGCGTTGATCTGGCACAGGAATTCCTGGCCTTTTGCATCGTGAACGCTGACGTATGGGCTGGGAAAGCCGCTCTCGTATTCGCCGGGGTCGGCGAAAATAAAATCGTAGTCGCCGTTGATGTCGACCTCCAGTTTTCCGCCATGGCTTGCACCGTAATCGTGCCAGCGCGTGTGGATATCCCCTCCTTCAATGACCGGGGACATGCGCGCCTGCGGCTTGTCGTGCCAGGCGACGACGATGGGTTCCTTGCCGTTGATTTCATGGGCGATGGCATGGGCAATCTGGCTGGCCATCTTGTAGTTCATGGCTATCCCCGAAAGGCTTACGTTGATGTCTTGCATTTTTCGACCTCCTTGTATTTGGAAGGTTTCCGGTGTTGCGCTCGCTGAGATCAGCTCAGCCCCGCAACGATGGTGAGGTCAAATTACACCGGTGTTCGAAGCAAATAAATACAGGAAAGCCTCCAAAATTTCGCATGATCCAGCGTATCTGTACAAGCACGCCAATCGTTGCATTACGCCTTCGCAAGCTGCCCCGACTGCGCCTGCAGCTCTGAAAATCCGGCCGCGGCCGCCTGCACTTCGGGCGGAAAATCGGAGAATTCCTGCACCTGCCGGACCTCGATGATTTCGTTGTCCGAAGCCGGGCAGCGCGACGCCCATCCAACCGCTTCTTCCTTCGAGTTCACCTGGATCATCCAGTAGCCGCCCAGCACCTCTTTCGCATCGACAAGGGAACCGTCTGTCACACTGGGCTTTCCGCCGGAAAAGGTGATCCGCGCACCCATGGACGGCGGGTGAAGACCGTCAAGGGTGAGCAGCACGCCGGCTTCCTTCATGGCTTCGTTGTATTTCATCATGGCAGCCACAGCCTGGGCATCCGGCATGGTGCCCGGCGCAGCGTGCTCGTAGCCTTTGGGGATCATCAGTATCATGAATCGCATGGCTATACTCCTCAATATGTGCTGGAAGCAAGCTTCGTGATAATGGAACCGCCAGTCAATAAGCCAAAACCCCCATCTCGACCACTCCGCCCTGAGCGGTTATAAGGTGATGGTTGAGCAGGAAATACATGCCTCACCCCATCGAACGACCTGTCCTTTCTCTCTAATCTCGTCTAATAACATGGGCAGGCGCAGTCAAATGCCATTA
Organism: Sulfuricella sp.; assembly: GCA_039683315.1. Lineage (GTDB taxonomy): Bacteria > Pseudomonadota > Gammaproteobacteria > Burkholderiales > Sulfuricellaceae > Sulfurimicrobium. The sequence continues at coordinate 2,433 of JBDKRR010000005.1, read as the reverse complement.
CGAAACATCATTCTTGCGATGCTGTTCGCCATTTTTCTGGGCAACAGGTGCTTCGCAGACGTTGGCCTGCCGTTACCGAATGCGGAACGGATTCCGACGCCGAGCGGCGAAGGTATCCGTTTTTCCTGCCGACCCGGACAACTGGTAAAGATCGAATCCGGCATGACGCGCTACCTGTCTTCCCTGGGTGTTGCGGATGGTCTGGTGGTGAAGAAAATGGACAGAAAGAACGGCATCATGTTCTACACCTTGAATACGCCTGAGGAAGATACCGACACGCTCAATCTTCAGGAGCGCCCGGAGATGCAGATCAAGGACGAATTCGTCACGCTGCCGAAGGGACATGGCAGGACGAAAAAGATTCGCACCGTGTCGAAAAAGGAGATCCTGCTTGCGCTCATGCAACGCGGCCGTACCACCGAGTTCAAGGGCCGCGCATGCAATATCCAAGCGCTCAAGGACCACGTCGGAATCCGTCAGAACACTGTCGCCTGGGCCGAAGACCTGGCGTGGGTCTGGCCGGACGGCGAGTCGGCTCAGTGGAACGAGAAGTTCTGGAAGGATGGCACGCCGAAGCCAGCGTACCCCCTGCACGAAGCCTTCAACGATGTGTTCATCAACCAAGCGCAGTATTCGATCGGCTGCTACACGGCGACCAAGCTCGTCGTTGTCCAGGGGGTGCTCGACTACTATCGCCGCATCAAGAAAGATCCTGCTCAGCTGAAACGCGTGGTGCGCCGTCTTTCCGCCGATGGAGACCCCCTTGTGGCCATAGAGCCCGGAAAAATGTGGGACTTCGAAAAGGACTTCGATCCGCAGGAACTGAACAATCCGGGCAAGCTGGTTAAGCTCGAATACGGCGCGGAACCAAGGAACTTCGTTCCCGGCGACTGGGTTTACTTCCTTAATACTGACCCTGTTTCGTACCATAAAATCGGCTATGAAGGGTCCAACGCGATTTATCTCGGACGAAACAGATTCGATGATTATTACAACGACAACAATCACTTCTACACGTATCAAGAGAAACTAAGTGAAGTGTACCAATGGAGAAATGGCGTTTTCAGTCGGTCCCGTGATTTTGCCAGGACAAAGCCGTTGACTCCCCAGGATATTGAGCGTTTAAGCACGTCGCCCGCCGAAGGAGGTCTCCTGACGACCATGAGGGTTTACCCCTATTTCTTCGGGTATGAAGAATTGCCGGTCAGGGAGGAACATCTGACCCTCGAATAGCCCGTCGCGGCGAATCACCCAGAGCAGGAGGCGTTCAACATGAAACTCTATTACAGCCCCGGTGCATGCTCCTTGTCTCCCCACATCGTGCTCTACGAAGGCGGATTCAGCTATGAACTGGAAAAGGTAGACCTCTCCACCAAGAAAACCGAAACCGGCGCGGATTACTTTGCCGTGAACCCCAACGGCTACGTGCCCGCCCTTCTGTTGGACGACGGCCAGATCCTCACCGAAGGCCCCGCCATCGTTCAATATCTTGCGGACAAGGTGCCGCAAAAACGGCTCGTCCCGCCGGCCGGCACGATGGAGCGCTACCGCCTGCTGGAGTGGCTCAACTTCACCACCTCCGAACTGCACAAGTCTTTCGGCATGCTGTTCAGGCCGCAGGTTTCGGCGTCGGAGGAAGTTAAAACGCTGCTCAAGGAGCTGCTGGAGCGGCGTATCGCTGTCGCCAGCAGGCGACTGGGCGACAAGCCGTATCTCATGGGCGACGAGTTCACGGTGGCCGATGCCTACTTTTTCACCGTACTCCGGTGGCACAAGTACGTGGGTATCGACATCTCGCCTTGGCCGAAACTTGCGGCCTATCTCGAGCGCGTCGCCGCGCGGCCAGCGGTCCAGGCTGCGCTCAAAGCCGAAGGGCTGGCGCATTAGGCGTGTAAAACGCGCCCAAAGCGGCGTTATGCCTCAAGAACTCTCGTTTTCCAGCGCACACGAGAGGAAATTCCTGAAGTGCGCGGAATTTTGTGATCTGAAGGAGAAAAACATGATTGAAGCTGATCGCATCAAATATCTACGTATCGCTCTGCTGCTCGTAGGGCTAACCTTCACTTTCGGCATCTGGCCGCTCACCATCGTCTGGCCTTCCGGCTGGTCGTGGCATACCGAGGGCCGTTCGTACTACCTTGAGATGATCATCGGAATTTACGCAACACTCGGGGTCTTCCTCATGCTCGCCTCCCGTAACCCTCTCGCTCACCTGAGCCTCATCTGGTTCACCGTCTGGTCCAGCATCGTGCACGGCGGGATCATGACGGTGCAGTCGTTTGACGGCACCCATAACATGGGGCACCTCATGGGTGACGATTTAGCCCTGTTCGTCGTAGCGGCTGTGCTGGCATTGCTTACGCCTCGTGCAGTCAATGTCGAAGCCCGCTTGCCATAGCCATAACACTTCGCTGCAGCCGCTGGCCTGCGCGG
>JBDKRR010000004.1:0-3222 GCA_039683315.1 Sulfuricella sp. | reverse complement strand
TCTGCCGGCATCCTTGGCTTCGTACATCGCTTCGTCCGCACGGGTAATGACGGCCTCGGCATCGTCGCCTTCGCCTGTGGTGGTCACGCCGATGCTGACGGTCACAGGAATGGGTGTTGAACTGCGCTTGGGCCTGACGGCCATTTCCGCCGTGATTTTCCTGATGCGTTCAGCCACCAGTACGGCGTCCGTCTTGCCGGTCTCCGGCAGCAGCATCACGAACTCCTCTCCGCCGAAACGCCCCATCTTGTCGTTTTCCCGCATCACCGAGCGGCATTCCGCCGCAAAAGACTTGAGCACCTCGTCGCCGGTCGGGTGGCCCCACTGGTCGTTGATCTTTTTGAAGTGGTCGATGTCCATCATCAGGAACGACAGCGGATGCTTGTAGCGCTGCCCGCGCTGGATTTCCTCTTCCAGCAAATCCAGGATGGTGCGCCGGTTATACAGCCCGGTCAGCGGATCCTCCCGGGAAAGCTTCATCAGGCTGGCCTCCAGCGCCTTCCGCTTGGTGATGTCGGTGAAGGTCCGGACAAAACCTTTGCCCGGCAAGGGGTTGTGGGTCAGCAGGCACCAGCGCGGGTCGCCGTTGATGAGCTGGGGAAACTCGAATTCGAAAGTGGCGGGCTCGTCGAGCTGATAGATGGCGTAGTCCAGCATTTGCTGGTCCTGCCCGGTCGTCGCGGCCCATGTCCTGAGGATGTCCCGGAAATCGGCACCCACCTCGACCGTCCCGGGCGGAAGCTGAAACATCTCCTCGAAATGCCGGTTGAACGCCAACGTGCGGTAGTCCGGCCCAACCACGACCATGCCCTGCGTGATGTGATCGAGGACGATATTCAGAACGTCCGCTTGCTGGGGGAAGTGGTTCTTGTCGTACGAATTCCTGTTCCCGCCTGATTCACCCGTCACTGATATCTCCCCCTATCCTTGCGGTTTGTAGCGATTATTTTATAACTATCGGCATGATGGCGCGATTACGGTTCTCAGCCAAGTTTTAGTTATGGTTAGCGGCGTTTCGGGGGCGGGGTCATGTTGTCAGTTAAGTAAAGCGGGTTATACCTTGCGGTTGGCTGTCCTTACTGCCCATTCTTCCAGTGCGCGATAACCTGCCCGATGGCATGGGCTTCGGGGGCGTAGAGTTGCATGGCCCAGCCGCAGCTTGAAACCATCAGTGCGGTGAGGGCAAAAGGCCAGAAGGTGCGGCGTAGGGCGGTTTCGAGCCAGTGGCGGGTTTCCAGGCCGCGCAGGCGACGGTAGAGGCTGGCGGCGAGGACCCCGTCCACCAGCAGTTCGGCAAACAGCACCGGGGCAGTGTAGACCACCCAGAAGGAGGAGAGCACCAGGGCCGCGAGCAAGGCGAGGGCGGCCAAGGGTAAGGCGAATTCGTCGGCACCGGAGACGACGTCGAGGGCTTCCCCCACGGGAGCGTCGAAGTCGGGGCTGGAGGATACGGCTTCATGGGCGCCGTCGAAGCGTCCCGAGGCGCCACCGCCGCCGAAGTCGCCGCCCTTGCCGTTGTACTCAGGACTCGACCCGCAGCGCCCGGAGGGCAGGTTGGAGATGTCCGGAAAATCGGCATAGTCCTCAGCCCTGGTGCGCAGCCACAGCCAGAGCAGGAACAGGAACACGGCGTAGGCGCAGCCAAGGGTGGCCAGATAGCGCAGCCACATGGTGTCGAAGCCAAAGCTGAGCAACAGATAGGAAGCGAAAAATCCCGCCCCGCCGGTGATTGAGACCAGCAGGAACATTTGCAGGCGGGGGAAGCCGTTCCGCTCCAGCTTTTGGCGCAGGCGCTGGATTTCCTTGAAGCGTTCGAAGCGGGGATGGATTCGTGGCGGCATGACGGTTGGTCCTGGCTGTTTATCGCGGCCAGATATCCCGTGCCTCGCATTGGGGCAGTACCTCGGTTTCTCCCAAGGCGTCGGCATGCCATGCCTGCATTTCCTCCATTGCCAGCAGCGTGTTCAGGTAGCGCTCCGCCGCGCCCTCCAGTTGCACGCCGTAGCTTTTGAAGCGCCAGGCCACCGGTGCATACATGGCGTCGGTGATGGAGAATTCGCCGAACAGCCAAGGACCGGACGCGCCATATCGCTCGCGGCACTGAGTCCAGATTTCGGCGATGCGACGGATGCCTGCGTCCACCTCTTCGCTGATGAATTTCCAGGGGAATTCGGCCCTCAGATTCATGGGCAGGTTGGCGCGCACCGCCTGGAAACCGGCGTGCATCTCGGCGCTGACGGCGCGGGCCACGGCGCGGGCCTGAAGGTCGGCGGGCCAGCCCTTGCCGTCGAGAAATCTTTCCGAAACGTATTCGCAGATCGCCAGGGAATCCCACACTTTCAAGTCCCCATCCACCAGCAGGGGGACCAGGCCGGTGGGTGAATATTGGCGCTGCTTCTCGACCGAGCCCGGCTGGTACAGCGGGATGCGGATTTCCTCGAAAGGCACGCCACTCTTTTTCATGAACAGCCAGGGACGAAGGGACCAGGAGGAGTAGTTTTTGTTGCCGATGACCAGGGTGGGGGGAGCCATGGGGAATCCTGTTTGATGGGGTGCCGATGTCGTTTTTCAGTTTAGCCGATTTTTGGTGAATGAGCGTAGCGTTGCTGTGGCACGCCTTTTTGGTTGGTTTTGGCATGCGCTTTGCGCATGGATGATTGGGTGCCGGGGCCGCCCGGCGAGCGGGTTACTTCTTTTGCTTCGCCAAAAGAAGATAACCAAGAAAAGGCGACCCCCTGCGCCGCCCTACGGGTACCTCCGGTTTGGTCAGCAAATTGGGCGTCTGCGCAACTCGCCCTAACAGCCCACACAAAACGTGGGCTGTCGCGGAGCTCAGACAAGGCGCAGCCGACTGCCCCCAATTTACTGACCAAACCGAAGCGGCGCAGAAGGGGAAACCGGTGGAGCGCCACGACCGAATGCTTGAGTTCGCGAGCGTGGCGCTACGACGAATTCCCCTCGGTCCATCGCCGAGCAGCGGAGGCGAGCCGGGGGCCTTCGGCGAGGACTGTCTGAGCGCGAAGCGCGAGTTCCGCAGCCGCCCGGCTCGACGAGCAGCGCAGGGAACCCCGAAGGGGCGGTGGATGGGGGTCGCCTTCTTTGGGTTACGCTTTCTTGGCGAAGCAAGAAAGGTAACCAGCCGCCGGGCTGCCCCCGGCAATCAAAACATTGCGCGAAGCGCACACAGCCATACGGAGCAATGCTAAGAGGCTAGGCGCGCTG
>JBDKRR010000003.1:0-2715 GCA_039683315.1 Sulfuricella sp. | reverse complement strand
CGGAAGCCGGGGAGCTCTTGTCCGATGTGGACAACAAGCTGGTCGAACTGGAAAAGCGGCCGGGTGACAAATCCCTGCTCAACGACATTTTTCGCGGTTTCCACACCATCAAGGGCGGCGCGGGCTTCCTCAATGTCAACGAACTGGTTGAATTGTGCCACCGTACCGAAAACCTGTTCGACAAACTGCGCACCGCCGAGCTCACGTTGACCCCTGACATCATGGACGTCATCATGGCCGCCACTGGCGTGGTGCGAGACATGTTCGGTCAGCTTGCCCAGTCACAGGTCCCGCCTCCCGCAGAGAAAGTGTTGCTGGACGCGCTGGATACCGTCATCGCAGGCGGACACTACAACCTGCACGCTGCCCCGGCACAGCCAGAGGCGGCGCCGGTCGCACCCGCAGCCCCGGCGAGCAACGGCGACGCCCCAGACTGGGACGGTATGTATCATTCCCTGCTTGGCGAGACTCCACCCGCCGTCCACCACATACCGCCAGCCACGGCCCTTACTGCAGCGCAGCCTGCTCCGCACCCGGAAATTCAGCACCCCGCTGTCGCCGCGCCCGCCAAGCCGGTCGCGGCAACGCAGCAGGTCTCCGCCGCGAAAGAAACCACCATCCGCGTCGACACCACACGTCTCGATCAGGTGCTGACCTACACCGGCGAAATCGGCCTCACCAAGAACCGTCTCACGAGCCTGCGCGCCGACATCCTTGCCGGCAAACAGGATGCAAGCACGCTCAAGGCGCTCGATGAAGCCGTGAGCCAGCTTGATCTGCTGGTGGGCGACCTGCAGAACGCGGTGATGAAAACACGCATGCAGCCTATCGGCCGGCTGTTCCAGAAATATCCGCGCCTGGCGCGCGACTTGGCACGGCAACTCGGCAAGGACGTGGAACTGCTGCTATCCGGCGAGGACACCGAGATCGACAAGACCATGATCGAAGATCTCAACGACCCCCTGGTCCACCTGGTCCGCAACGCTGTCGACCACGGTGTGGATAGCCCAGAAGAACGCGCCGCCGCAGGCAAATCGCTGAAGAGCATCGTGCGCTTGTCCGCATCACAAGTCGGCGACCACATCATTATCGAAATTGCCGACGACGGACGGGGCATGCGCCCGGACACGATCCGCCACAAAGCGGTCGAAAAAGGCCTGATCGACCTGGAAACAGCCAACACCCTGGATGACCGGCAGAGCCTGCAGCTCATCTTCCTGCCAGGCTTCTCCACCAAGGACCAGATTTCCGACGTCTCCGGACGCGGCGTCGGCATGGACGTGGTCAAAACCAACATCGGCAAGCTCAACGGCCGCATCGAGATCAGTTCCGCGGTCGGCCTGGGCACAACCATCACCATTTCCCTGCCACTCACCCTGGCCATTCTGCCGGTGCTGCTGGTACGAGTAGGCGAACAACCTTTCGCGGTACCTTTGTCCATGGTGCGTGAAATCACCCCGATCGACGCACGCGACGTGAAGCAGGTTTCGGGCCGCGCCACGATGGTGGTCCGCGAGGAAGTCCTGCCGGTGCGTTCCCTGGCGAGCATGATCGGATGGCCGGAGAACAATGCGCCCGCCTTCGGTGTTTTGATGCAGAGCGCGGACACCACTTTCGTCCTGGCGATCGACGGCTTCGTCGGGCGTGACGACGTCGTCATCAAGCCCCTGCTCGACATCAAGCCCAAGGGCATTGCCGGCGCCACGCTTTCCGGCGATGGCTCGGTGGTTTTGGTGCTCGACATGGAAGAACTGCTCAGAATGAATCCCGACAGTACCCGTGCGTCGCTTTTCAGCCATTCAGTTCACTAACGAGTCCTAATCATGCAGAACCACGCATTTATCGGTCGCCAACCAATTGTCGACCTACAGCAAAAAATCATTGCCTATGAGCTGCTGTTCCGCCATAGCGCCGAGGCTTCCGAAGCCCAGATCACGGATGACCTGTCCGCGGGCACACAAGTCCTGGTCAACACCTTCAGCAACATGGACGCCAACTGGCTGCTGGGCGACAAACTGGCTTTCATCAATATCGCCGCCCCCATGCTGGAAAGCGATTTCCTCGAACTGCTGCCCGCCAAGCGCGTCGTGCTGGAATTGGTCGAAACCGTGGAAGCGACCCCCGAGTTGATGGCGCGCATCCAGAGCCTGCGTCAACTGGGTTTCCGCTTCGCGCTCGACGACTTCGACCATCGCCCGATCAATACGGATCTGTTGCCGATCGCCGATTTCATCAAGGTGGATATTCACGAGCTCGGCCTGGACCGGACCGCCACGCTGGTGCGCTCCTTACAGGGCGTCTCTGCAAAGCTAATTGCGGAAAAAGTGGAAACACGCACCGAACACAAATTCTGCAAGGAATTGGGCTTTCATTATTTCCAGGGCTATTACTTCGCCCATCCCGAAACGCTCACCGCCAAGATCATCAACCCGGCCCACGCCACCGTGCTGACCCTGCTCAACAAGGTACGCAACAACGAGGACGTGAAGGAGATCGAGAACGGCTTCAAGGCCGACGTTGCGCTCTCTTTCAAGCTGCTGCGCTACATCAATTCGGTGGGTTTCGGGTTGTCGTGCGAGATTCAGTCGATACGTCACGCCTTGGCCATTCTCGGCTATCAGCAACTGTACCGCTGGCTGACCCTGCTGCTCGCCACCGCCGGCAACGACTCCACGCCGCCGGCCCTGATGAAGACCGCCATCACCCGTGGCCGCC
>JBDKRR010000002.1:0-6046 GCA_039683315.1 Sulfuricella sp. | reverse complement strand
GGTCGGGCCGGCGAACACGCGAAGAACAGACCCAGCGCCCATGACGCGGGGGGACGGAAAACGGACGACTGAGAGCAAGGTGCCGGTCGCTGCACCTTTGGCGGGGGCCGAGGCGATGAACGCCCCGTACACGGTCTTGGCGACGGGGAACGTGAACTCGGCGATGTTTGCTGCGTTGGAGGTAGCCCCGCCGCTGACCGCGCCCGTGGTCAGCGGGACTCGGGTCGTCTCACTGTATGCGGTGCATTCCGTGGCCAGGGCCGGCAGGGTGGCAGCAGTCACGGAAGGGTCTGGGGTGTAGTCCCCCTCGAACAATCCGATGTACCACTGGGGCACGGGCGTGCCGTTCTTGACGGTCACGCCCAGCATGTGGTTGAGTCCTTCGATGGGCACCATGGTGCTGATCCTTTCTTAGGTGCCCGCGTCGCGGGCTTTCGATGTTCCAGGCTGAACGCCGGAGCGGGTGATGACGAGGCTGCGGTCGCCGAGGTGGTGGCGCAGCAGCACCGAGCCACGCTCGGCGCCTGAGAAATTCAGGTTCTGGTCCTGAACCAGGGAGGCGGCGCCATCAATCGTTGCCACGACCAGGCCGCGCTGACTCATCCACGCGCAGTGCTGGGTGCTGTCGCTCTGGGCGTCCAGAAACACGTCGCTGTGCGCCAGGGCGCCAAACGGCAGGACCGTGCTGATGTCAGCCGGCGGCAGGGATGGCAGCCAATAGGTTTGGTCCGCGCAGACGTAGAGCCCGTTCTGGGTTGGCGCCACGACTGTGATCGGTGCGGAGAAAGGGATGTAGTTCTCGGCTGGGTTGCACAGCCCGTAGCGGTACGGCTCGGAGAACACCAGCATGTTGCCGGCCGCAACCACGAGGCGACCCAGGGCATGACGAACGATGGTGCCGGGGGGCATGGGCGCAAGGCCCAGCGTCTCGCACTGGCGGCCATCCGTGGGCGGCAGCGCAATCGTGAAGCTCGACCCCCAGGCGGTGCCCACGTGCTGCAGGATCTCGCCGTTCGGGCCGGACATGAACACCTCTGTGCCGGGCTGGCACCCGGTCAACTGGAGCCCAGTGTTGACGGGCACCTCCGCTGCCGTCATGGCCGTGGACGCGGATTCCCCGGCGGCGCCCATGCGGGTGAACGCCAGCAGGTAGCGCCCGGCTGGCAGCGCGCCACCCGTGACCTCGACTGTTGGAACCGTTGGGGCCGGCGTGCTTGCTGGGGTGTTGACCTCGCCCACAAGCCGGCCAGACAGCGTGCCATTCGACCAGTAAACCTCGCCCTGGGCGCCGCGCGAGAACGAAACGCGGCGGTGCCCGACAAAGGTGATGGGTGTCACGATGGGCTGGCCACCGTAGGGGACCTTCACGCCACTGAGCACACCGTCGATGACGGCATAGCCCTGGTCCTTCCCGTCGCCCCAGACTGAGTGCACCACGCCAACAGTTGACAGGGCATAGCCAGGTCGACGCCGAATCGCGCCCTTTGCACTGATGTCGCAGTTCACGGCATCGCGCAAGAACGTCGCGGGCGTGCGATCTGGCAAGCTCGTGTCGAGCTGGTCAGACGGTCGCCGGTTGTTCAGGCCCGGCGCAAATGACGCGATGGTGTTGCTGGCCATGTAGGTGTTGGTGCTCTGCGGACGCAAAAAAGCCCGCCATGCAGCCAGTTTTGCTGCGGGCGGGCTTGGAGTCGAACCCTATACAGGGTCATCCGTGTGCTGGCGCTGGTTGTGCTTTGCTTGGCTCTTCATCGTTGGCCAGTCGCTTAATGGGCGTGGATCTGGGAGCCTGGATGGTTAGGCGTGCGCGCTGCCCAGACTTGGATGCCACCACGACGACAACATCACCGATCGAGATGCGCTCGCCTTGGCGCACATCCATGTGCATGGTGCTTTTCTCGGTCATAGGATGAATGGCACGTTGCGGTGCTCGATGTCTTGGCGGGTGGATCTGCGCAGGTCGGCGTCTGGCATGGGGCCGAAATAGCGCGTGAACTCCTGCTCGGCGGCCTTGGCGCGGGCCGGGTCGATGGTTTCCGCATCCGGCACCGAGAAGGCCTTGTGCAGGGCCCATTCGACCAGGTGCTCGTGGTGGGCCTCGTGGATCTCGGGCTTGTCGGCTTCGCTGGCCAGGGCCTTGAGCGGCAGCCGGTAGCCTTCGAGGTGCAGCACGTCGTCACTGGCAAAAGCACCGACCAGGCGCAGCGATGTGTCGCGCTGGATGGCCATGCAGGCAGGCCGGGTGCTTTCGCGCCAGTCAGGCATTTCAGCATCGAGCCATTCGCGCGACTTGAGCACGATGGGGCGAGATGGGCCTCCAGCGATCGGCTGCAGTCGCAGGTGGGTGATCTCGTAGAGCGACTTGTGCAGAGCGTAGGAGAACTGGCCTGCCACCAGCGTGATGCGGCACACCTCCGGCCGGGCGTCCTCATGCAACAGTCGTCCGCGCACGCATGCCTCGTTCTGGGCCTCGCTGAGCCAGTCCATGACCTGCTCGTCGCTCCAGAAGTTGGGCTCCGCCACATCGCCAGAAGCGATGCGGAATGCGGCGATCAGTTTCTCCACGTTCATGATCAGCGCACGCCGAATTGCTCGACGAGGTTGGCCACCTCGGCGCGCAGCTTGCCGACTGCCAAACGCTTATCGAGCTGCACCTCGTACTTGGCCGCGTAAGCTTCCAGCGCGCTCTTGTCCATGCTCTCGACGGTCAGCAGCATGTGCTCCAGCTGTGTGCGGTCGGTTTCTTTCTCGACGGCTTGAGTGGTGGCGGCGATGGCTGCGGCTTCGGTTTCGGACTCGGTTGCCTCGCCGTCTGCGGCGGAGAACTCGGCAAAGCGCAACAGCTTGATGGCATGCTCAGCGGCCACCAGCTTGGTGGAGCCAGGCTCCCAGGTGTTGCGGCTGAGCTTGTCCTTGTAGGGCTTGCGGCCGTTGTAGGTGATGCGTGTCAAATTCATGGGATGTCCCCTTGAGCTGGGCCAGCAGAGCCGGCCCAGCGTGTGGAATCACTGGTTCAGGCCAGAGATCAGGCGATGCCTTCGGCGCCGAGGGTCAGCAGGACATCGAGGCGGCCGACTGCGGCTTGGGCAGCGCCAGCGTTCGTCAGGATCAGCCACGCGGGCTTGGGCAGCACAACCGGCGCGGTGGTGGTCGACTTGCGCATCACGGCTGTCGATGCCAGCGAGGTGGATGCGGCGACAAAATAGTCGTCGTCCTGCGGCACAGCGGTCACGTCTTCGCCGTCGACGTACTCGAAGCCCAACTTCGCGGTACTGGAGGCGGTGAAGGCATCAGAAATGACCATGGCGAAGTCCAGCAGGGACATACCGGCGGGAATGACACCGATACGCACCTTGTCGCCAATGCCGACTGCGGCCGACGAGTTGGACCCCTCGACTGCGCCAGAGGCGTTGGTGGTGAGGGTATAGCGCAGGGTCTGGGTGTTGCCCCAAGGCGTTGCGCCGACGTTGTGGGCCGGATTCGGGCCCTTGGTGATGGTTGCCATGATGTGGCTCCTTCTCGGATATGTGGGAAGCGTTGGACGGGCAGCGTGGGCCGCCCGTCACTCATGCCTTACTGGCGGGCGCCGATGATGGGCACGGCCGTGTCAATGGCGATGACGCCATGGTCGGTGAAGTGCTTGGCGCCGTTGCCTTGATCCACGGCCCAGCGGACTTTGGCCAGACCTTGGATGGCGCCGATCAGCAGCTCCATCTTGTCGTCGTGGTCGAAGCCCTTTTCCTTCCAGAAGAAGGGCATGCCGCCGTGCTTGGACGAGGCGAAAGCCTGGGCCAGAGCCTGGCCACCCAGCAGGATGGCGCGGTCCACCGCAAACGTCGTACCGAAGGAGGCCGGCACCACGCAGGCGGCTTCAGTCTCGCTGTCGTAGGCGGTGGAGTAGCTGATCGCGTCACCGGCGTAGAAGCGGATGGGGCGAGGCATCTTGCCGATCAGCACACCGTTCCACAGACCCACCTCACCCAGGAACAACGGGTGGTTTTCAGCCTTCGAGGCGCGGGCGATCGCGTTGGCCTGGAACTGGCGGAAGTTGGGGTCCTGGGCGAACGAGTGGTACTGTGCAGGGGACACCAGCAGCATGCGCAGCGGAGAGTCTTCGGCCACCTTGTCGCCAGGGATCTTGATGGCGGGGGGAGGCAGGGCGATCGACTCGATGACGGTGCGGATGCTGTCCACCACATCCATGTCCAGCGTGTCGGTCGTGGCCAGGTCAATCTCACCAGACGACACAGCGAACGGCTTGATGGCGGTGCCGTCAGCGACGAAGTGGCGGTTTTTGGTGGGGGCCTTGACCGGGTTGATGGCCATTTCCGCAAAATCGGCATGGTCTGCGGTGGGCAGGCGCCATTCGATGTTGTTGTGGTAGCCACGGGCGCCGGCCATGTGCACCAGCATCGACTGGTCTTGGTAGGCGTCCATCAGCGACTGGGCGATGGGTCGGCCGATCTTGCGGAACTCGACGGGGGAGCGCAGATCGGTCATGGTGTCACCCACGTCCACCGGGAAGCGGGCTTGATTGACACGAACGCGAGCCTTGTCCAGCGAGATGCCGGTGCCCTTGCCTTCGGCTTGGCGGCTGCCCATGATCGGGTAGGCGCCCACGGGCTGAACGAAGTGGAATTCCACCTCATCGCCCTTGCCGCGGGACAGATCCACCGTGCGAACGATGGGCATGTCGGTGCTGGTCTGCTTGCGCAGGGTGTTGGCCACCTCACCTTCGCCGGAAGGCATTTTGCCAACCAGGCGGTTGAGGGTCGAGTTGCGCTGCATCGACTGCGCAAAGAGGCCTGCGGCCTGAACGAATTGGGCGTTCGGGGAACCGGCGCCCACATTGGTCTTGGACATGGTGTGTCCTCCTATCGGTGTGGCCACCTCATGGGCGGCCGGTATTTGCTCGGGTACGTGGCCTGTGTCAGACCACGCTGTTCATGAGCCGCAGCTGTTTTTCAGGCGACAAGGTCGCCATGAACTCCAGCATCGCAGCGGGATCACCAGCCAATGCCGCTGCCCGTTCCGCATCCCCGTTTCCGGTCGGCGCCACACCGGGCAGTGCCGAGAGGCTGACGGGGGTGTTGTCTTGGGCTTTGGCGAGGGCGTCTTGCACGGCCTTGGCTGCGGGGTTCCCACTTGCCTTGCCTGTGGCGCCCTTGAAGGCGTCAAACACCTCGATCACCTGTTGAGTCGTGCCGGCCTTGAGCGTTTGCTCGATGGCGGTACGCGCAAAGCTGGGCTGATTTCCCATCCAGTCCTTGAACTCCGTCGACTCGAAAACCTCATCGGCATCCGGGTGGGCGGTGTAGATGGCCTGGCTGTGGGCATCGGCTGCGTTTTGGGCTTCGCGCTGCTTGATCGGTGCGAGCACCTGACTCAGCTTTGCGTCCACCAGTGCGCTGGCGCGTTGCTCCACGAGGGTTGCAATGCCGTTGGCAAGGGCCTCTTCGCTGAAATCACCGAAAACGGCGATGTCGACACCTTGACTGGCTGCCGCTTGCGCGATGGCCAGGTTTTGGTCTGCCTGCGTGGGTGCTTGGCCGGCGTCCGCTCGGGCCTGTGCATCTGCCTGGGCATTTGCGAAGTTGGCAGCCTGGGCTGCGCTCAGTTGTTCCAGCTGGGCCTTGAGCTGTTCGTTCTCGGCCTTGAACTGGTCGCGCTGAGTGCGTGCCTCGGTCAGCTTCTCGTAGGGGATCGTGTACCCGCCCGACTTGCTTGCGATCGGGGCGCCTGCTTGCTCGTCATCCTGAGCCGTGGCACCTGCCGCAGTGGCGGGTGGGTTGGTGTTGGCCTCTTGGCCTGTTGGCGCGCTGGCGGGAATTGCCTGGTTGCTGGTTCCGTTGTCGCCATCCGGCGCGTTCAGGTCCAGCGTTCCGGCGAATGCCGCGTCCAGCAGTGCTTGCGCTTCTTTGCTCACTCGGGTTGCTCCTGTTGATCTCTCCGGGACCGGTGCAACCAGTGTCAAAACGGGCGCCTGAAACTCATAACCCTATGCTGGGCGGCTTGGTGCGATGCTGAATAGGTCAGAACAACTTGA
>JBDKRR010000001.1:0-4405 GCA_039683315.1 Sulfuricella sp. | reverse complement strand
ACTCCCACCATCATCTGGAAAGCACGGGAATAGAGAAAATCGCCCACCAGCACACTGGCCGCATTGCCGAACATGGCATTGGCCGTAGCCTTGCCGCGGCGCAGGCTGGATTCATCGACCACGTCATCGTGGAGCAGAGTCGCGGTGTGAATGAACTCCACCACCGCCGCGAGTTCGTGGTGATGCGTGCCGCTAAAGCCAAACGCCCCGGCCGACAGCAGCACCAGCGCCGGGCGCAAGCGCTTGCCGCCGCTATTGATGATATATTCGCTGACCTGGCCGATCAGAACGACTTCGGAGTGGAGACGCCGGCGAATGACCGCATCGACGGCATGCATGTCCGCCTCGATACAGCTGCGAATGGCTTCGATTGACACGTGATAATCCGAAAAAGATCAATGGTAGAAACGATCACAAGGCAGTGTCAAGGGACAAGCGCAATTATCCGCCCCGGCACAAAGTTTAGCGCCAAAGTTTTTTTGACCCGACTTATGCACTTAGGTATACTTCGCGGTTCATTTAAAAGTGAAGCAATGGAGCTAAACATGTATGCGGTCATAAAAACCGGTGGCAAGCAGTATCGCGTTGTCCCTGGCGAAAAACTTAAAATAGAACAGATACCGGCAGACATCGGCAGCGAAATCGTACTGGACGAAGTACTGATGATAGCGGACGACGAAGCGGTAACGGTAGGCGCCCCCCTGGTAGCAGGCGCAACGGTGAAAGCCACTGTGATGAGCCAAGGGCGTGCCAAGAAGGTGATGATTTTCAAAATGCGTCGCCGCAAGCACTACCGCAAGACACAGGGTCATCGGCAGAACTACACCGAGATCCGTATCGATCTGATCGCCAAGTAAGTCTGAGCAAGGAGAAATACCATGGCACATAAAAAAGCAGGCGGTAGTTCACGTAACGGCCGCGACTCGCATTCCAAACGTCTGGGCGTAAAACGCTTCGGCGGCGAACTGGTTTCCGGCGGCAGCATCATCGTTCGCCAGCGCGGCACCCAGATGCACCCCGGCGACAACGTCGGCATTGGCAAGGATCACACACTGTTCGCGAAGATCGACGGCACTGTGCAATTCTCCGTCAAAGGCGCACTGCAACGCACTATGGTCAGCATCATCCCGGCCGCCTGATTTAGGCTCCTGGCGATGCGACCCCGGCCCTATCGCACGATAGGGCCTTTTTATTTTATAGTTCTCAGATGTCAGCCATCAGCAAGCTGATCACTGAAAGCTGATCACTGAAAACTATCACATGAAATTTATAGACGAAGCAAAAATCCATGTCAAAGCCGGCGACGGCGGCAACGGCGCCGCCAGCTTCAGACGTGAAAAATACATCCCCAGAGGCGGCCCGGATGGCGGCGACGGCGGGCGCGGCGCCAGCATCTACGCCGTGGCGGACCGCAATATCAACACCCTGATCGATTATCGTTTTGCCCGCATGCATCGCGCCCAGCGCGGCGAAAATGGCCACGGCAGCGACCGCTACGGCAAGGGTGGCGAGGATATGGTATTGCGCATGCCGGTCGGCACGGTCATCACCGACCTCACCACGGGCAAGATTATTGCCGACCTCGCCATCGACGGCCAGAAGACCCTGATCGCCAAAGGCGGCAAGGGCGGCCTCGGCAACCTGCACTTCAAATCCAGCACTAACCGCGCCCCGCGCCAGTGCACTCCGGGCGAGGAAGGCGAGGAACTGGAACTGGCGCTGGAATTGAAGGTGCTGGCAGATGTCGGCCTGTTGGGCATGCCCAATGCCGGAAAATCGACTTTCATTCGCGCGGTCTCAGCCGCCAAGCCGAAAGTTGCGGACTACCCCTTCACCACCCTGCATCCCAATCTGGGCGTAGTCCGTGTCGACGACGAGCGCAGCTTTGTAATCGCTGACATTCCAGGCCTGATCGAAGGCGCCGCCGAAGGCGCCGGACTGGGTCACCAGTTCCTGCGCCATCTGGCACGCACCCGTCTGCTATTGCACCTGGTAGACATGGCGCCCTGCGACGAAGCCGTGAACCCGGTACACGACGCACGCGCCATCGTCGAGGACTTGCGCAAATATGACGAAGGCCTTTATCAGAAGCCGCGCTGGCTGGTGCTGAACAAGATGGACATGGTGTCGGAGGACGAGCGCGCCGGACAACTGCAACAGTTCCTGCAGGATTTTGGCTGGGAAGGCAGAAGCTTTATAATTTCCGCCCTGACGGGGGAAGGTTGCAAAGCACTCACTTACGCCATCATGGAATACCTGGAACAGAACCGCGCACCGGAAGAAAGTCCGGAAGAAAGCGCAGCCGAGCAAACCGACCCTACCGTGGAATAGGCAATCACGCATCCCAACAAACCATGAAATCCATACTCGCGAATTCCAAACGCCTGGTCGTCAAGGTCGGCAGCAGCCTGGTAACCAACAGCGGTGCCGGGCTGGATCATGCCGCCATCGCCAACTGGGCGGCGCAGATCGCCCAACTCAAGAAAATGGGGCGGGAAGTGGTTCTGGTCTCCTCCGGCGCGGTAGCCGAAGGCATGCAGCGCCTGGGCTGGAAAAAACGCCCCAGCGCGGTACATGAACTGCAAGCAGCAGCCGCAGTCGGCCAGATGGGACTGGTGCAGGTGTATGAAAGCTGTTTCCGCAAACACGAGCTCCACACCGCGCAGATATTGCTGACCCACGACGACCTGTCGGACCGCAAACGCTACCTCAATGCACGCACCACGCTGCGCACCCTGCTCGAACTGAACGTCATCCCGATCATCAACGAAAACGACACCGTCGTGACCGACGAAATTCGCTTTGGCGACAACGACACGCTGGGCGCCCTGGTGACCAACCTGATCGAAGCCGACACGCTGGTCATTCTCACCGACCAATCCGGCCTGTACAGTGCCGATCCGCGCAAAGACCCGACGGCCACCCTGATACAGGAAGCCACCGCCGGCGAAGCGAAACTGGAGAAAATGGCCGGTGGCGCAGGCAGCGATATCGGACGCGGCGGCATGCTAACCAAGATCCTGGCCGCCAAACGCGCCATGCGCAGCGGTGCCCACACCATCATCGCCTCCGGACGCGAGCGGGATGTGCTGGTGCGCCTCGCCCAGGGCGAGGCAATCGGCACCCAGCTTATCGCGCAGACCATGCCGATCGCCGCGCGCAAGCAATGGCTGGCCGATCACTTGCAGGTGCGCGGCAGGGTCATGCTGGACGAAGGCGCCGCCAAGGCACTATGTACGGAAGGGAAAAGTCTGCTGCCCATCGGCGTATGCGAGGTAAGCGGTGATTTCGAACGCGGTGAAGTCGTGACCTGCATCGACCGGGACGGACGGGAAATTGCGCGCGGCCTGATCAATTACGCAGCGGGAGAAGCGCGGAAAATCATGCGCCACGCCAGTGTCGAGATCGAACCCATTCTGGGTTACGTGGACGAACCAGAACTCATTCACCGTGACAATCTAGTCCTGCTTTAGCAGGACTAGATTGCGGTGCAGGCTCACATTGACGCAGTCAATGTTATGCCGGAACCACAATCTGGTTTTACTTTAGCTCAAATCCGTAGGCACGTTAAAATTAAAAAGGGCAGCCTAGGCTGCCCTTTTTTCATTCGAGAAAACCCGGTTAATCCCGCTCGCCGCTCAACGCCATCAGCAGTTGCAGCAGGTTGACGAACAGGTTGTAGATATCCAGATAAAGCGCCAGCGTAGCCATGATGTAGTTGGTCTCGCCGCCTTGCACGATGCGGCTCACATCAAACAGGATAAAGCCGGAAAAGATCAGTACGGCAACCGAGGAGATTGCCAGCGCAGCCGCTGGAACCTGGAAGAACATATTGGCCAGGGAAGCGAGGATCAACAGGATCAGGCCGACGAATAGGAAATTGCCGAGGAAGCTGAAATCCTTCTTGGAAACCGTGGCATAGGAAGCCAGCGAGAAGAAAATCACACCCGTACCACCTGCCGCCAGACCCACCAGCTGTGCACCATTCTTCAGGTGCAGGGCTACCTGCAGGATCGGACCGAGCATCATCCCCATGAAGAAAGTCAGCGCCAGCAGCAAGGCCACGCCCACCCCGCTGTCACGGTTTTTGGAAATGCCCCAGAACAAGCCGAACATGACCGCAAGCATGACCACCATGCCCAGAATCGGGCTTTGCGCCATGAAAGAAAAATTCATGCTCATCCCGATCAGCGCGCCGATAACCGTAGGAATCATGGTCAGGCCGAGCAACATGTAGGTATTGCGCAACACCTTGTGGGTGGATAGCGATAATCCCGCCGTTTGGGTGCTCATTTGTAATTCGGGTTGCATCAGACACTCTCCTTGGTGAAAAACAGACAACTCAGGCGAATAAGACTACGGTAGACAGTCTAAAGTTTCAATCTTTCATGCGCCAGCATCGATC